>DATABA010000089.1:0-31101 GCA_036259835.1 Actinomycetota bacterium | reverse complement strand
TCGGCGACCGCGGCCGCCATGACCACCGCGGTCGCCGACTGGCGGCCGACCAGCGCCGTTTCCGGCAAGATGAAGAAAGAGGATGGACCGCCTTCGCTGGTACTCGAGCCGACCACCGACATTCTCTCCGCTCTCGGGAAGAAGAAAGAGCGCCAGGTCCTGGTGGGGTTCGCCGCGGAGACCGGCGACCTCGAATCCGAAGGCCGCCGGAAGCTCGGCGAGAAAAACCTAGATTTCATCGTGGTGAACGAAGTCGGCAGAGCCGGAACGGGATTCGGGTCTGAGACCGATCGCGCGGCCATTCTGTCCCGTGAAGAGAGCGACGTCGCGCCTCGCATCTGGACGAAGCAGGAGCTGGCAGCGGCGATCTGCGATCGACTCGTGTCCCTGCTGAGCGGCCAGACCCGGCATATATAATCCGCCGGTTATGCCGTCGCGCTATCTCTTCACTTCCGAGTCGGTCACCGAAGGCCATCCCGACAAGCTGGCCGACCAGATCTCGGACGCGGTCCTCGACGCGATCATGGCCGACGACCCCATGGGTCGCGTGGCGTGCGAGACGCTGGTCACCACCGGCGTGGCGATCGTCGCCGGCGAAATCACCACGAAAACGTACGTGGACGTTCCGAAGGTGGTCCGGGACACCATCACGAGCATCGGATACACGGATGCGAAATTCGGCATCGACGGCGACACGTGCGGAGTGGTCGTGGCGATCCAGGAGCAGTCGGCCGACATCGCCATCGGTGTGGATACCGCGCTGGAGGCTCGAGGCAAGGACCACGACCCTTACGACGAGCTCGGCGCCGGCGACCAGGGAATGATGATCGGCTACGCGTGCACCGAGACCGAAGAGCTGATGCCGATGCCGATCGCCGTCGCCCACCGGCTGGCGAAGCGGCTCGCCGATGTCCGCAAGGCCGGTCTCCTTCCGTACCTTCGCCCCGACGGGAAGAGCCAGGTCACGATCGAGTACGAGGACGGGCGTGCCGTACGGGTGAACACAATCGTTATCTCGGCGCAGCACAAGGAAGACGTCGACGTCGAGTCGTTGCTCGCACCGGACATCAAGGATGAGGTGATCGATCCGGTGCTCCGCGAGATGGCGCTGGACGCGGAAACAGTTCGCATCCTGGTCAATCCGACGGGAAGGTTCGAGATTGGAGGTCCCAAAGCCGACACGGGGCTGACCGGCCGAAAGATCATGGTCGACAGCTACGGGTCCATGGCTCCGCATGGCGGCGGCTGCTTCTCCGGAAAGGACCCCACCAAGGTCGACCGGTCGGCTGCCTACATGGGACGGTACGTGGCCAAGAACATCGTCGCTTCGGGCGTCGCCGAACGCGTCCAGCTTCAGGTCGCCTATGCAATCGGGACGGCACATCCGGTCTCGCTGTCTCTGGACACATTCGGAACGTCTGAGGCCGATCCGCGCCGCCTGGAGGAGGTCGTTCGCGAGGCGTTCGACTTCCGCCCCGCAGCGATCATCGAACAGCTCGACCTGCGCCGCCCGATCTATCGGGAAACGGCTGCCTACGGGCACTTCGGGCGGAAGGGCTTCTCCTGGGAGGAGACCGACCGCGCCGACGACATCCGTCGGGCGTTCGACTAACGACCACGAGGCCCGAACCAAACCGCCTTTCCGGCCCTGTCGACGTGTCCGTCGCCGTTCCCCGGCTATCGCTCGACAGGCCCTTCACCTACCTCGTGGACGAAGACGCCGGGGCGGGGATGGGAAGCCTGGTTTCCGTTCCGTTTCACGGCCGGAACGTCGACGGATGGATCCTCGGACGTTCGGCTGAGACGCCCACGGCCGGCCGCCTCCTTCAGATCCGCAGGGTGAAGTCGTCCGTTCGGTTCTTTGACGAAAAGCTGTTGTCGCTGTTTCGCTGGATGCGGGAGCGCTACATCGCCCCGCTGTCGACGGTCATCGAGCGCTCGCATCCTCCTCGCGTGGTGAGCGAAGAAGGGCGCCCGCGTGGTCCCCGAGTCGCCGGCGTGGCACCCGCGAAGAGGGCTCCTCGCAAAGCCACCCTTGACCGGTACGGGAGGGCTTCCTCGGTCCTCGAACCCGGCCGAACCTCATGGTTGCGACCGCTCCCGGATGAAGAGGCCGACGTGTGCCTGGCCGCTGTCGAGGAATGTCTGGCGGCGGGAAAGCAGGCAATTGTTCTGGTTCCCGAGACGGAGCCGCTCCCGGCTACCGCGGCTGCCGTCCTCGACACGTGGACCGATCGCGCGGTTGCCTTCCTGGGCGGGGACCAACGGTCTCGTTATCGGACGTGGTTGGAAATCCTCGACGGCCGCTTCGACGTGGTGGTGGGGACCCGTCCCGCGGTGTTCGCGCCGCTGCCGCACGTGGGACTGCTGTGGATCAGTCGGGAGGTTCATCCAGGCCATCGCGAGGACCGTGCTCCGTACTACCACGTCCGGGATGTGGCGATCGCGCGTGCCGGAGTGGAAGGAGCGGCCTGCGTCCTGGCTGGTCTCACGCCATCCGTCGAGACCGCCGTGGCGTGCCGCTCGGGCGCAATTTCCGTCTTCCGCCCCGACCGCGCCGCCGAGCGTGCCGCCGCACCGCTCGTCGAAACCACCGCCCCAGAGGCGGAAGACCGTTCGGTTCGCCTGGCGGGTCTCTTGAAGAGGGTGCGGACGGCGGCACTCATCGTGTCGCGCCGTGGCTATGGGGTCGCGCGGGTATGCCGTTCATGCGGCTCGGCCGCAGCGTGCGTCCGCTGCGGAGGGGCAATTGTGGTCGAGCGGGGGACGGCGACGTGCTCCGTATGTGCCTCGGCCGGCACCTGTGCAGTCTGTGGCGCTCAACAGTTCGGCGTCGAACGTGGCGGCGTGGAGCGGGTTGCGGAGTGGGCTGAGCGAACCCTCGGGCGACGCGTCACGCAGTACGCAGCAGACGAGGCGTCGTCGCCGCCCGGTGAAGACGTCATGGTCGGGACCGCGGCTGCGGTGAAGGACTGGGGACGCATCCGGGTGGACGTCGTGGCGATCCTCGATCCTGATCGTGCGCTATCGAGGCCAGGGATCCACGCTGCCGAACGTGCTGTGGCGACGTGGATGGAAGCTTCCGCGTGGGCCGGACCTCGTTCAGAGGGAGGGCGCGTCCTCATGCAGACGCGCCACGCCGCTCATCCTGCCGTCCAGGCGCTGGTGAGGTGGGACCCCATTCGGTTTCTGGAGAACGACGCGAAACGAAGGACGGATGCCGGGTTCGACCCTCTTCGCGCGCTGTTCCGAATCACCGGGAATTCAGGTCTGGTCGAATCGGTCACGGCGGCGGGCGGTTCGTCGCTGGTCTCGACGTCGGGAGAGGGCTCTACGGTTTGCCTTGTGAGCGTCCCGCTGGAATGCCTCCCCGAGTTCAGGAACGCGGTTCTCCGGCTCGCCGCGGAGGGCACTGTGGATCGTGTCGAAGCGGAGCCGCAGTTGTGAGGCGTCGTCGTTGACGGTACTTCCAATCCGCAGGCTCGGCGACCCCGTCCTTCGGGAATTGGCGCAGGCCGTCGAGTCCTTCGACCACGTCCTCAAGCGCCTGTATGAGGACATGCTCGAGACGATGTACGACGCGCCGGGGGTTGGCCTCGCCGCCCCGCAGGTCGGCCTATCGCTCCGGTTCTTCGTCTTCGATGCGAACGATGGATCCGGGCCGCATGCTGTGGCGAATCCCATCCTGTCCGGCCTTGACGGCTCGCAAGTGGAAGATGAGGGGTGTCTGTCCATCCCGGGACTTTGGTACGCGAGCCCACGGGCTCTCCGTGCCCGCGTCGATGGCCTCGATCTGGACGGCAATCCGGTCTTGTTCGAGGGAGAGGGGCTGGTGGCGAGGATCTTCCAGCACGAGACGGATCACCTGGACGGGACGCTATTCATCGACAGGCTCCCCGAACGTGACCGTCGCGAAGCCATGGCGAGCCTTCGCGACCAGGACCTCAACCCGCGACCAGGACGCTCGGCTCGCCCTCGTCCGGAGTGACGCCCGGTGCGCGTCACCTTCCTCGGAAACGCACCGTCGTCGGTGTCGTCGCTCGAGGCGCTGGCGGCCTCTTCGCACGACGTTTCGCTCGTAGTGACCCGGGTCGCCCGACCGGCGGGACGCGGAAACGCGTTGGTGAGGACCCCGGTCGCTGAAGCCGCCGAACGCCTCGACCTGCCGCTGGTCGAGACAGAGACTGTGAAGACTGGCGGTGGACTCACCGCGTTGAGGGCATCGGAGCCGGACGCGCTGGCCGTCGTTGCTTACGGTGAGATCCTCCCCTCCGAGGTTCTGGAGGTGCCATCCGTCGCTCCGGTGAACGTGCACTTCTCCCTTCTCCCGAAGCTCAGGGGGGCCGCCCCGGTACAGCGAGCCATCATGGAAGGCGAACGGGCCACTGGAGTCACGACCATCCGAATGGATGCCGGAATGGACACCGGGCCGATCCTCCTCCAGGCCGTAGAACCAATCCGCGCAGAAGACGACGCCGGAACACTCGGAGAACGCCTCGCCGTGCTGGGAGGCCGTCTTCTCGTTGAAACGCTGGATGAGCTCGAGGGCGGACGGCTCGAAGAGCGAAGGCAAGACGACGCCGCCGCTACCTACGCCCCCAAAGTCAGGCCCGAAGATCGAATCATCGACTGGGATCTACCGGCGGAGCGAAACGCCCTTCTCGTCCGGGCGATGGCTCCGGAGCCCGCCGCGCAGACGACGTTCCGCAGCAAGATCCTGAAGGTGTTCCGCGCATCGGCATTGGAAGGTTCTGACGAGCGGCCGCGGACGCCGGGTGAAATCGTCGTGGCATCGAACGAAGGACTTGCGGTCGCCACCGGCGGGGGACTTCTCCGGCTCGACGAGCTGGCACCCGAGGGGCGAAAGAGGATGTCCGGTGCGGACTTCGTCCGCGGCTACCGGCCACAGGTTGGCGAAATCCTTGGCGGAGCCTGAGGACGCCAGTCGACGCCGGCGCAGCGGAGCGCACGGATCGAGTGGCGCGCCGAACGCCAGAACCGTCGCACTCCGAGCCCTCCGCCGCGTCACCGAGAGCGGCGCCTACTCGAACCTGACGCTCGCCGCGGAGCTCGAGCGCTCGAGGCTTGACGTGCGGGATCGTCAGCTCGCGGCGGACCTCCTCTACGGCACGCTCCGGCGGAAGCTCCAGCTGGATCGGGCCATCGCGGAGGCCTCGGCCCGACCCCTCGAAGCGATCGACGCGGAGGCGCTCGCCATCCTCCGACTTGGCGTGTACCAGGTGCTGTTCTCCAGAGTTCCGGCGCATGCAGCGGTGTCCGAATCGGTGAATCTCGCCGCCGGTCATCACCGCGGCTTCGTCAACGCCGTTCTGAGGAACATCGCTCGGCGTTCTCCGGATGAACCGGCCGGCGAAGACGACGAAAGCATTTCGGGCCGGACCGGCCTGGCGGAATGGGCGGTCGCGGAGCTTCGACGGGTCCTTCCACCGGACGAAGTTGCGACCGCCGCAACGGCGCTTGCTTCTCGTACGGATCTGTCGATTCGCGCGAACGCGTGCCGTGTCCGAGCCGACGTCCTGGAAGAACGATTGAGCGCTGAGGGGTTCACCACGCGACGTGGTCCGCACCACCCGGACGTCCTTCGGGTCGGTTCGGCCGCGCCGTCGCAATTGCCGGGGTACCACGACGGTTGGTTCGTCGTGCAGGACGAGGCCTCAGTCCTGGTGGCGGCCGCGGTGGATGCGAGTCCCGGCGAGCGGATCCTCGACGCCTGCGCTGGTCCAGGCGGGAAGACCACCTACCTGGCGTGTTGCGCCGGATCTGCCGGGTTGGTCGTTGCGGGTGACGCCCATCCCCGACGGGCCCGGCTGGTCGCGCAGGTCGCGGCTCGCCTCGCCACACCTGCCCGGGTCCTCGTTCAAGACGCCCGGCACCCTGCGGTCAGGGGTCCGTTCGACGCGGTCCTGGTCGACGCACCGTGCTCGGGAGTCGGTGCGGCTCGGCGACGGCCCGAACTCTTGTGGCGACCCCGCCGTGAGGATCTGGCCCGCCTCGCCCGGCTTCAGGTGAGCATCCTGCTCGGTGTAGCCGATCTGGTTCGACCCGAAGGCCGCCTCGTCTACTCGGTATGCACTTTCCCCCCGGCCGAGACCGACGCCGCGGTGAGGGCGTTTGTGGCAAAACGGCCCGACTTCGAACCGCTTTCGGTGCCGGGACCGGACGGCCCTGCACCCACTCACCGCCTCTGGCCCCACCGCCACGACACCGACGCGATGTTCTACGCCGGGTTCCGTAGGTCCTAGGCGATCCCGGGGACGGAGCCCCTCACCGCTACAATCCGGCCGCATGGAAGGGAAGATCGCCGCGTCCATCCTTTCGGCCGACTTCGGGCGTCTTTCAGATGAGGTAAAGCTGGTGGAGAAACACGTCGATTTCATTCATGTCGACGCAATGGACGCTCATTTCGTGCCCCCGCTCACGGTCGGCCCGGTGGTGGTCGAGTCCCTGCGGCGAGCCACGAGCTTGCCGTTGCACTGCCACCTGATGATCGAGCGCCCCGAGGACCTATTTGAGGACTTCCGGAAGGCCGGAGCGGACATCGTGACGGCGCACGTCGAGGCGACGGACGACCCGGCCCGGACGGTCCGCAAAGCCGAGAACCTCGGTCTGCGAGCCGGCCTGGCGGTTAACCCCGGAACGGACGTGACCGAGGTCTTTCCCCACTTGGAGTCCTTGGACCGGGTGCTGGTCATGAGCGTGGAACCGGGTTGGGCGGGACAGCAATTCCTCGAAGAAGCCCTTCCGAAGGTGGAGGCCGTCCGGAAGGAGATCGACCGCCGTGGTCTCTCGGTCGAAGTCGAGGTCGATGGGGGCATCAACGAAGAGACCGGGTCCAGATGCATCGCCGCCGGCGCCACCACGCTTGCCGCGGCGTCGTCGATCTTCAAGGCCGATTCTCCGGGCGACGCTGCACGGCGACTCGCCCTCCTGGTGGGGCGGTAGCCATGGCCGAACATATTCTGGTGGTCGACGACGATCCAGATGTAGCGCGGTTCGTCGAGGTGAACCTTCGATCCGCCGGCTACAGCGTCACCGTCGCGTCGAACGGTGAGGAAGCGATGGAGCGAGCGCTCGAGCTTCGTCCCGACCTCGTGCTCCTCGACGTGATGATGCCGAAGATGGACGGGTTCGAAGTGGCCCAGCGACTTCGACGCGACTCACGAACGTCGTCGTCGAGCATCATCATGCTGACGGCGAAAGCCCTCTCGTCGGACAAGGTCCTCGGGCTTTCGTCGGGCGCCGACGACTACATCATCAAGCCGTTCGACCCCGTCGAGTTGCTGGCCCGGGTGAAGGGAACGCTCCGGCGCGCTCGGGAGATGCGCGCGCTGTCACCGTTGACCGGCCTTCCCGGGAACATCCGCGTGCAGGAGGAGATCAGGCGCCGCGTCGCCGAAGACGAGCCCTTCTCCCTGCTGTACGCGGACCTCGATTACTTCAAGGCCTATAACGACCACTACGGGTTCGTTCGGGGTGACCGCGCCATCCAGGGACTGGCGCGGCTCATCAACGATGTCGTTCACGACATGGCGGGGCCGCAGGGCTTCGTGGGGCACGTGGGTGGAGACGACTTCATCATCATCGTTCCGCCGGACATGGGCGAGCTGGTCGCCAAGACGCTCGTCGAACGGTTCGACGAGGTCTCGCCGAGCCTGTACGACTCGATCGATCGCGAGCGCGGGTGCATCGAGGTTCCGGACCGGCAGGGGAACGTCAAGGTGTTCCCCATGCTGGCGCTGTCGATCGGCGTTGCGTCGACCTCAGCTCGGCGTTTCACCCATTACGGAGAAGCGGTCACCACGGCGACCGAGCTGAAGCAGTTCGCCAAGCGGGAGGCGGGCTCGTCGTACGCCCTCGACCGCCGCACCACCTGACGGACCGACCGCTCGACAGGCGCCGTTCCTACTGCTCGGTATACTTGAGCCAATAGAAGCTCGTCATCGGGGCGGGGTGTAACTCCCCACCGGCGGTGAGAGTCCGCGACCCCCGGGCCGCCAGCTCGGGGTGGACACGGTGCAATTCCGTGACCGACCGTGAAAGTCGGGATGGGAGAGGCGAGCAAACCGGCAGGCGGTGAACGCCTGCCCATCCGTCTCTCCTCTCGTCGCGCCTCCGCCCCCTTGAAGAGGGGATGGTGATGGACAGGGGGCGCGAGCCCGGAACGCAAGCCGCCGAGTACATGGCCAGGGCACTTGCCCTCGCCGAGCGCGGCCTTGGCTTGGCTCCTCCCAATCCGCTGGTCGGCGCCCTGTTGCTCAAGGACGGCCGCGTCGTGGGGGAGGGATGGCACGAGGGCCCCGGCTCTCCGCACGCTGAGATGGCGGCCATCGCCGCGGCGGGCGACGCTGCACGCGGCGCAACCCTGTACACCACGCTCGAGCCATGCGGGCACCACGGGCGGACGCCGCCGTGTGCGCCGGCCATCGTCGAGGCCGGCGTCGCTGAGGTCGTCGTGGCCGCGGTCGATCCGAATCCCGTTGTTGATGGCCGCGGGCTCCGCTACCTGCGCGACGCCGGCCTTCGGGTTGTGGACGGAGTACTCCAAGAGCGGGCCGAACACATGAATGCTGGCTTCGCGAAACACGTTCGAACCGGTCTCCCGTACGTGACCTTGAAGCTTGCGGCATCGCTCGACGGAAAGACCGCCGCGCGCGACGGGTCGTCCCGATGGATCACCGGCGAGGAGGCGCGACGAGACGCACATTGGCTTCGGGCCAGGTCCGGAGCGATCGTGGTGGGGGCCGGAACCGTTCTGGCAGACGACCCGTCGCTCACCGTGCGGCTCGATGAATACCGCGGCCGGCAGCCGGTGCGCGTCGTTATCGACGGCCGCGGTCGGACTCCTCCCACTGCGGCGGTTCTCGACGGGAGCGCGCCCACCGTCATCGCGACCACGCCCGCGGCCCCCGTGCAGGTCCGCCGCGACTGGGAAGCGGCAGGGGTCGAAGTGATCCTCATTGAAAACGGCGACGAGGCATCCCTTCCGCTCAGGAGGCTCATCGAGCTTCTCGGAAAGCGCGACGTCCAGGATGTCTTGATCGAGGGCGGACCCACCGTTGCGTGGGCGGTGGTGGAGGCTGGTCTGGTCGATCGCCTCGTGCTCTACCTCTCTCCAAAACTGATCGGGGGAACGGAAGCTCCCGGTATCACGGGCGGATCCGGCATTCCGAACATTGCCGAGGCGATCCCTCTGACCATTCGCGACGTCACTCGAATCGGCGACGACCTGAAGGTGGTGGCGGATGTTCACCGGGATCGTTGAAGAGCGCGGCACGGTGGTGGAGGCGGGACGGCGGCTGGTCGTGTCGGCCGGGAAGGTTGCCGACGATTCGACGGAAGGGTCTTCGGTTGCCGTGAACGGAGTGTGCCTGACCGTCGTGGACAGAGTGGGCGACGGGCAGAACGGCGCGTCGAAGATTTCGTTCGATTTGACCGCGGAGACGTTGATGCGGACCACCTTGCGCCTTCTCCAACCACGAGACCCCGTCAACTTGGAGCGTCCCGTGACCCTGACGACGCGCTTCGGCGGCCACGTGGTCCAAGGTCACGTGGACGGAGTGGGAGAGGTCGTGTCGATCGATGAGGCGTCGCCGGGCAAGGTCATGCTGGTCAAGGTTCCGCAGGACCTTTCTCGGTACATCGTCGACAAGGGATCGATCGCCGTCGACGGTGTGAGCCTTACCGTGGTCAACCCCGGGCACCGAGTGTTCGGTGTCGCACTGGTCCCGCACACGCTCGACGTGACGACCCTGGGGACGCTGAAGAAAGGCGATTCGGTCAATCTGGAAGTCGATGTCCTCGCGAAATACGTTGAAGGGCTGGTGAAACAGCGGGCATGAGTGAGTCGCCGTTCGCATCGATCGAAGAGGCCATCGAGGACATCAGGGCCGGGCGCATCTTGATCGTGGTCGACGACGCGGACCGCGAGGACGAGGGTGACTTCGTCATGGCGGCCGAGAAGGCCACTCCCGAAGCCATCAACTTCATGGCGACGCACGGACGCGGCATCATCTGTCTCCCGTGCACGGGATCACGGCTCGACGAGCTGAACATTCCACTGATGGTCACCGCCAAGCACGGCGCACACGAGACCGCTTTCGCTGTCTCCATCGACGCGAAGTCAACGACCACCGGCACGAGCGCGTACGACCGAGCCGCAACGGTCCAGGCAGTCTGCGATCCAACCACCCGCCCCGAGGACCTCCAGATGCCCGGCCACGTGTTCCCGCTTCGGGCTCAGGAAGGTGGTGTGTTGAAGCGTGCCGGGCACACCGAAGCCGCGGTGGACCTCGCGGTTCTGGCAGGCATGTTTCCCGCCGGCGTGATCTGCGAGATCATGCACTCCGACGGCACCATGGCCCGGCTGCCGGAGCTCCAGCGGGTGGCCAAGGAGCACGGGCTCAAGATCATCTCGATCGCTGACCTCATCGCCTACCGGCGCCGCCGCGAGAAGCTGGTTCGCAAGGTCGCCGAGGCGACGATCCCGACGCTGTACGGGGAGTTCAAGGCCAGCGCCTACGAAAGCCTCGTCGATGATCGCGTCCATGTCGCCATGGTTCTCGGTGACGTCGGCGACGGGGAAGGAATCCTCGTCCGGGTCCACTCCGAATGTCTCACCGGCGATGTCTTCCACTCGCTTCGGTGCGACTGCGGAACACAGCTGGACGACGCGCTCAGGAAGATCAGCGGCGAAGGCCGGGGCGTCGTGCTCTACATCCGAGGACACGAGGGGAGAGCCATCGGCCTCACACACAAGCTTCGGGCCTACCAGCTCCAGGAGGCCGGGCGTGACACCGTCGAGGCCAACCTCGAGCTCGGGCTCAGTCCGGATCCGCGCGAGTACGGAATCGGCGCCCAGATCCTGTACGACCTCGGCGTCCGGAGCATGCGCCTCCTTACGAACAACCCGGCGAAACGCGCTGGCCTTGAGGGGTACGGCCTCTCCATCGTGGAGCGCATTCCTCTGGAGACCACTCCCACCGCGCACAACCTTTCGTACCTAAAGACCAAACGGGAGAAGCTCGGCCACATTCTCGAGAACCTCGAACATGAGGAAGCCGCGCGTCCGGAGGGCGTCCAGCGATGAACGAAACCAGAGGCGGCTTCGACGCGAGGGGGCGGCGGTTCGCCATCGTCGCGGCGAGCTTCAACGAGATCGTGGTTCAACCCTTGGTGCGCGGAGCGCTCGATTGTTTCCGAGCACACGGCGTAACCGATGACGACCTCCACATCGCGTGGGTTCCCGGATCCTTCGAGGTCCCCTTGGTCGCCAAGCGCCTCGCCAAGAGCGGGATGTTCGACGGCATCGTCTGCCTTGGCGCGGTAATTCGCGGCGAAACACCTCATTTCGACTACGTGGCGGGCGAGGCCGCTCGGGGAATCCAGGCCGTCGCTCTGGAGACCGGCGTTCCCGCGGCCTTCGGCGTCCTGACCACCGAAACCATGGACCAGGCGTTGGACCGGGCAGGGGGGAAGCACGGCAACAAGGGATGGGACGCGGCGATGACCGTCCTGCAAACTGTCAGCGTGCTCGATCAGCTCCCCGAGAAGGAGTGACGGTTCGATGATCGTCGACAAGCCGTGGGGAAAAGTGGTCACGTTCGCCCTGAACCAGCCGTCGTCCGTCCGCCTGATTACGGTGGAGCCCGGGCAGGAAACAAGCGAGCACTACCACCAGTTAAGGGACGAGATGTGGGTGGTGCTGGACCCCGGATTGGTGATCCAGATCGGGAACAAGATCCTGGAAGCGCAACCGGGCGACGAGTACGTCGTGTCGGCCGAGGAGCCACACCGGATCCAGAACAAGGGTGACAAGCGCGGCCGCGTCCTCGAAGTGGCGTACGGCTACACGTCCGAGGACGACACATTCCGGCTCCAGGACGATTACGGGCGGCCACTCCAGCCGGAGTGGTGATTCGCCGCTCGGAACCTCCATTGCATTTGGGCTTCAGGAGCGGGCGGTCCACGCCGAGAGAATCATTGCCCGGGTATGTGCACCGTGTTAGGCTGCGCGGCGCCGCAGCGCAGGGGGTTTACGCAAGGAGGTTCACGTTGACCCAAGGTACCGTCAAGTGGTTCAGCAACGAAAAGGGATACGGCTTCATCGCTCGACCCGATGGTGACGACGTCTTCGTCCACTACAGCGCCATCACCGGCGATGGCTATCGCACGCTGACCGAGGGGCAGGAGGTCGAGTTCGACATCGTGGAAGGCCCCAAGGGCAAACAGGCTGCGAACGTCAAGCCTGCCTGATTCGACGGCGAGTCTCACGACGAACCATCGCCTCCGCGTCCATTTCCGATTCGAGGCTGTCGGATGCCTCTCCTATACTCGGGTGAACGAATGCGCGACGAATTTTGTTCTTGAAGCTGCTCAGGCGCTTTGCGCGCGCGGTTCGATGCGGGGGGTGATGCAGGGTAGCCGCTGATCCGCGCGTGAATGACCGGATTCGCTCTCCGCAGGTCCGGCTGGTTGGACCCGATGGAGCCCAGATCGGAATTGTTTCCATCCAGGACGCCATGCGGCGCGCCCAGGACCTGGACCTCGACCTCGTGGAGGTGGCCCCGCAGGCCGACCCGCCAGTGTGCCGGATCATGGACTACGGAAAGTTCAAGTACGAACGCGACGTCCGGCAGAAGGAAGCTCGGAAGCGCCAACAGCGGGTCGAGGTCAAGGAGATCAAGATGCGCCCGAAGATCGACCCGCACGACTATGCCACCAAGAAAGGGCACGTCGAGCGGTTTCTGAAGTCCGGCGCCCGCGTGAAGGTGACCATCATGTTCCGGGGGCGAGAGATGGCCCACACCGAATTGGGCCGGCGCTTGTTGGACCGTTTGTCGGGCGATCTCAAGGAACTTGCTACCGTAGAGTCCTTCCCGAAGCTCGACGGGCGCAACATGATCATGGTCATGGTGCCCGTCAAGCGGCAGCCCGCGAAGGTAGCCGCCGTCGAGGGAGACGCGAAGGAGTAAGTCGAATGCCGAAAATGAAGACCCATCGTGGTGCGGCAAAACGGTTCCGCGTGACCGGCGGCGGAAAGGTGCTGCACCGCAAGGCCACGGGCAACCACATGCTCATCAAGAAATCGAGCAGCCGGAAGCGGCGAATCACCGGAATGGCCGAGGTAAAGGCCGAGGACGGGACCGTGCGCCGAATGCTGGGTGGCTCGCGAAGCCGCGCCTCGAAGCGATCGCCGGCGCCTTAGGTTTTCTGCGGAGCCCTAATGCCACGAGTCAAGCGGTCCGTTCACGCGAAGAAGAAGCGCCGGGAGATCCTCTCCGAGGCAAAGGGCTATTACGGCGCCCGGTCTCGGCGGCGCCGGGTGGCCAAGGAGCAAGTCCTGCACTCCCTTTCGTACGCGTACCGCGACCGGCGCGACCGTAA
This sequence comes from Actinomycetota bacterium, assembly GCA_036259835.1. Lineage (GTDB taxonomy): Bacteria > Actinomycetota > UBA4738 > UBA4738 > UBA4738 > JALYGK01. The sequence goes on along the minus strand of DATABA010000089.1, from coordinate 17,697 downwards.
GGGCCAGTTCCGCCGTCTTTGGATCACGCGAATCAGCGCGGCGACGCGGGCCGACGGGATGACGTACTCCTCCTTCATTCGGGGGCTCCGCCAAGCCGGGGTCGATCTCGATCGAAAGGTCCTCGCCGATCTGGCAGTGACCGACCCGGCGGCCTTCTCTGCGCTGGTCGAGGCGGCTCGAACGGCTCTTCAACCGGCCGAGGCCAAGCCGGCACGTCGCAGTCGAGCGTCCACGGGTTAGTCTCCGGCCGGAGGGATCCGGTCGCTTCATGATCACTTCGATTCGCAACCGTAAGGTCGCGGCGGCTCTGCGGCTCAAGAAGCGGGCCATGCGGGAGAAAGACCGCCGGTTTCTGGTGGAAGGCATGCAGGCCGTCCACGAGGCGCTTCGGGCGCAGGCAGCTCTCCTCGATCTATTCCATGTGTCCGGACCGGACGACCGCTTGGACGCCCTGGTTCGTCAAGCCGCAAGCCGCGGAGTGGCGTGTCACCCGGTGACGGACCAGGTCATGGCGGCGCTGACGTCCACGGTGACGCCTCAAGGCGTGGTCGGGGTGGTGGAGTTCCTCGACGTTCCGCTCTCGACAGTTTTCCAGGCTTCGACCTGCATCCCGGTCCTGGTCGAGGTGCGAGATCCGGGCAACGCCGGAACCATCGTCCGGTCAGCGGACGCGTCGGGCGCCGCGGCGGTCGTCTTCACACCATCGTCGGTGGACGTCTACAACCCGAAGACGGTTCGGGCCACGGCGGGTTCGCTCTTCCATCTTCCGGTCGTGCGAGAGGCGGAGCTCGAGGCGGCGGTGGGGGAGTTTCGCCGGCGCGGGTTCAAGGTCTGTGCGGCCGACGCAGAAGGTAGTGAATCGATCTACGACACTGACCTCACCGGTCCGACCGCGATCCTGTTCGGGAATGAGGCCCACGGCCTCTCGTCCGAGGTTGCGGCCCTGGCCGAGACGACGGTGCGAGTTCCTATCTCGGGACGAGCCGAGTCTCTCAACCTCGCCGCGGCCGCCACGCTCGCGCTGTTCGAGTCCGCGAGGCAGCGAGCGGGAGGCGCGCCGCAGGAACCGAGTGCGGAACCGTCGGGCGATTCGTTGGCGAACATCGTCGCCGGCGCAGCTCACGACATTCGGTCGCCTTTGACCGCGCTCGGCGGGTTTGCGTCCACGCTGATATCCCGCTGGGACCGCCTGAACGACGAACAACGCCTCCAGATGCTGGAGGGCATTGTTCACGACGCTGCGCGAATGAACGTCATCATCACGCAGCTGGTCGACGCCGCCAGGCTGGCCACTGGATCGCTCGGCCTGGCGGCGGTGCCGACGGACCTCGGTGAAGCGGTGAGGGAGATCGTGGACGAGGTCTCGAAGTGGGCCACGTTCGATGTCGAGGTGACCGGAGGGGTGGCGACTGTTCGGGCGGCGGTTGACCGCGCGCGGCTGCGAACGATCGTGCTCGCAATCGTGGAAGCGGCGAACTGGTGGGGAGAAGAGGGACCGGTTCAGATCGAAGCGGCCGGATCTCCACCCTCCGTTCTGGTGCGCCGACGGGGCACCAGCCTCACGCTGGAGGAAGCCGAAGCGCTTCTCCACCCCCGCGCCCCGGGAACCGGCGGAGGGAGCAAGGCCGGAATGTTCGTGGCAAAGGGGTTGGTCGAAGCGCATGGCGGGAAGCTCGACGTGGAGGTCGAAGGAGGAATCGGCTTCAGAGTGACGCTCCCCGCCCCTTGAGCGCACCGCTGATCGGCAGTGTCCTCTTGTTACCCTCCAACCACCATGGAAACTGACCTCGATCCAGCGCAGGCAATTCAAATCCTCGATGCGGAGCTCGAGCGAGGACGGCAACTGGCCGCCGCCGCCTCGACCGTGGAAGATCTCGAGCGTGCCGAGCCTGCCGTCCTGGGGCGGAAGGCACCTCTTGCGTCGGTACAACGCGAGCTCGGCCGGCTCTCCGACGAGGACCGCCGAAAGGTCGGCCAGCGAACCAACGAGGTTCGGGAGGAGCTTCGCCGTGTCTTCGCCGAACGACGCGGAGAGCTCGAGGCGCGCCGCGAGGCGGAGATCCTTTCGGCAGACCGCATCGACGTCACCCTGCCGGGGCGACGGCTCCGGCCGGGTTCGCTCCACCCCCTGACGCTGATCGAGTACCGAATCGTCGACATCTTCATCAGGCTCGGTTACCGCGTGGTAGAGGGACCCGAGATCGAGAACGATTGGTACAACTTCGAAGCGCTGAACATCCCGCCGGACCATCCCGCTCGAACCGAAAAGGACACTGTCTACGTCGACGTGCCCGGGCAGCCCGGCCTGCTTCTTCGGACCGAAACGTCCGCGATGCAGATTCGAACCATGGAGAACCAACCACCGCCCGTGTACGTGATCTCTCCCGGGCGGGTGTATCGGCAGGACACACCCGATGCCACCCACTCACCGGTCTTCCATCAGGTGGAGGCACTCGCCGTCGATGAGGGAATCTCGATGGCCGACCTCAAGGGGACGCTCGAGACGTTCGCCAGGGCGATGTTCGGCGAGCAGACCCGAGTCCGGTTCACCCCCGACTACTTCCCGTTCGTCGAGCCCGGCGCCGAGATGGCGATCTCGTGTTTCGTGTGTGGCGGAGACGGCTGCGCGACGTGCAAGTACGAGGGATGGATCGAGCTGTTGGGATCGGGGATGGTCCATCCAAAGGTTCTGGAGAACGTGGGCTACGACTCCGAACGCTTCACCGGGTTCGCCTTCGGAATGGGAATCGAGCGCATCGCCATGGCCGTGCTGGGCGTGAACGACCTTCGACTTTTCTATGAGAACGACGTTCGGTTCCTCGAGCAGTTCCAGCCGCTGGGGTAGTTGGGTGAAGGTTCCTCTTTCGTGGCTCCGCGAGTTCTGTCCGACGGAGCTGTCCGCGGACGAGCTCGCCGAGGTCCTCACGAGACATGGCGTTCATGTCGAAGGGGTTCTTCGGCCCTGGGAGCGGCTCTCCGGGGTCGTTGTGGCGCGCGTGCTGGAAGTTCGTGACCATCCGAACTCAGAAAAGCTCTGCCTGTCGCGCGTGAGCTACGGGTCCGGTCAGCGAGAGCTCGTCGTCGGCGTCCGGAACATGAAGGAGGGTGACCTGGTCCCACTGGCGGGTCCCGGCGCGACCGTTCCGGCGCTTCCCGAACCGCTTTCCGCCCGCGAAATTCGCGGCGTCGTCTCAGAGGGCATGCTGTGCTCGCCTCGCGAGCTCGGAATCTCGGCGGACCACAGCGGGATTCTGGTTCTTCCTTCGGATGCGAACGAAGGTGCGGACTTCAAGACCGCGTTCGGCCTTGATGAGGCCGTCTTCGACATCGAGGTCAAGCCAAACCGGCCGGATCTGCTCTCGGTTGCCGGTGTCGCCAGGGAGGTGGCGGCCGCAACGGGAACGCCGTTCTCGTATCCGGACCCGATAGTCTCGGAGGCAGACGAGAAGGCGAACGACCACGCCAGCGTGGAGGTCCTGGATGCCGAAGGTTGCCCCCGGTACGTCGCCCGGGTCATTCGGGGCGTCTCCATGGCGCCGTCGCCCCTGGCCGTTCAGGCGCGCCTCAGTGCATCCGGTATGCGGCCGATTTCTGCTGTGGTCGACGCCACGAACTACACGATGCTCGAGACGGGGCAGCCCATGCACCCCTTTGACCTCGATCTCCTCGACGGCCGGGCCGTCATCGTCCGGCGTGCCGGGGAGGGCGAACACCTGACCACCCTGGAAGGCGTGGACCGAGCGCTGACGGCGGAAGACCTGGTCATCGCCGATCGCGCGAAGGCCGTCGGGATCGCGGGAGTGATGGGGTCTGCGGCTGCCGAGGTGTCCCCGTCGACCCGCGAGGTGCTGCTGGAGAGCGCCCACTTCGAGCGCCGCGGGATCGCCCGAACGGCGCGCCGACAGGAGCTCAAGACGGAGGCATCCACGCGGTTCGAACGAGGCACCGATCCGGAAGGGGTGGTTCGGGCTGGCGACAGGGCCGCGGCGCTCATGACCGAGTGGGCCGGCGGCCAGGTGCTGTCCGGAGTGATCGAGGTCGGGGACGCTCCGCCCCGCCGGCGTCTGTCCGTCCGGCCGGAACGGGCGGCGCTCATCATCGGGAACGCCGTCACGACTTCCGCGATTGTCGAAGCACTGGGGCGTCTCGGAATTGAAGCGAGCTCGGCCGGTGATGAGGCGGTCGAGATCGAGGTCCCGGGATACCGCGTGGACCTCGAACGGGAAGTCGACGCCATCGAGGAAGTTGCTCGCATCCAGCGCTATGAGACGCTTGCTTCGACGCTTCCGGCCATCAAGCAGGCCGGAGGGCTCCAGGTTTCATACGCGCGCCGCCGGCGTCTGCGTGACGCACTGGTTCGGGCTGGCCTGCGTGAGAGCACCTCGTTCTCGTTTGGCTCGAGGGCGGATCTGGCGCTGATGGGGAATGATGAAGCGGAGGCCATTCGGGTTCTGAACCCGCTCGCGAGCGACCAGGCGTTCCTTCGCACCACCCTCCTTCCCGGCGTTCTTCGGGCGGTGCAGCGGAACCTCGCTCGCCAGGTCCGAGGTGTGGCGATCTTCGAGGTCGGCCGGGTCTTTGGGGCGGACGGAGACGGCCGGGCGGAGCGGGAGCACGCTGCGTTCGTGCTTGCAGGAGACGCACTCCCGGCCTTTCCGGGTGGACGGCGCGACCACGATTTCTTCGACGCGAAGGGCGTTGTGGAATCGGTGATGGACGACCTCGGGGTCGAACGGTGGGAGCTTGGGCCGCCGCTCGACCGGCCGTTCCACCCTGCGCGATCCGCTTCGGTGGTTATCCGTGGCCAGAGGGCCGGAGTGCTGGGCGAGCTCCATCCTGCCGTCGCCGAAGAGCTCGATTTGCCCGCGCGAGCGGCAGCGGGAGAGCTCGACGTCGCCGTTCTTTCAGCGGACGGCGGCGAATCCGTCAGGTACACGGAGGTGCCACGGTTTCCGCCGGTCCGGAGAGATCTGGCATTCGTCCTTCCCGGCGAGACGCCTGCCGGGGCGGTGGAGCAATCACTGGTCGAAGCCGGAGGGGGCCTTGTTGGCTCGATCATGGTGTTCGACGTGTTCACGGGGAGCGGCATCCCCGAGGGGAAGAAGAGCCTCGCCTTCTCGCTCGACTTTCGTGCTCCCGACCGAACGTTGACCGACGAGGAAGCAGAGCAAGCGGTTCAGCGGATGGTGGCACGGGTGGAGCGGGATTTCGGGGGGCAGCTTCGCAGCTAGAGCGGACCGAATCGGCAGATCGCCTTCTCCGAAATCCGTCTCGCACGATACGATTCGCCACCATGGCGCGGAACTTCCTTTCCATCGACGACCTCAGCCCCGAGGACCTGGCGTACCTGCTGGACCTCTCGGCGAAGGTGAAGGCGTCGCCTTCCGACTACGCAGGCCGGCTGAGCGGTCTGGCCATTGCCATGATCTTCGAGAAGCCGTCGACCCGAACGCGCGTGTCGTTCGAGGTCGGGATCGACTCGCTCGGGGCGCATCCGCTTCCGCTGTCGTCGTCGGAGCTCCAGCTGGGACGCGGCGAGACGATCGAGGACACCGGGCGCGTCCTCAGCCGCTATGTCGATGCGGTCGTTCTTCGGACGTTCGAGCAGGATCGTCTGGAGGCCCTGGCCCGCGCGGCGGATATTCCAGTCGTCAACGCCTTATCCGACTTCGAGCATCCCTGTCAGTGCCTGGGCGACCTCCTCACCGTTCGTGAGCGCAAGGGCGGCCTGACCGGCCTGACGCTCGCCTACGTCGGCGACGGCAACAATGTCGCCCAGTCCCTCCTGCTGGGGGGAGCGAAGGCGGGGATGGAGGTCCGAGTCGCCACGCCGCTCGGATACGAGCCGATCCCTCAGGTCGTGCGTCGGGCCGAAGAGATTGCCGCCGAGACGGGCGGGCGCGTAGTCGTCGGGGGCAATCCGGTGGAGGCGGCATCAGGTGCAGATGTCCTCTACACCGACGTGTGGGCGTCAATGGGACAGGAAGCCGAGGCGGACGAGCGAAGCCTGGTCTTCCACGACTTTCGACTCGATGAACGCGCGGTTGAGCGGGCAGCGGACGACGTCATCGTGATGCACTGCCTGCCGGCTCATCGAGGACAGGAGATCACCGACGAGGTGATCGACGGTCCTCACTCGGTCGTGTGGGATCAGGCGGAGAACCGCCTTCACGCTCAAAAGGCGCTACTGCTCTGGTTATTCGATAGGGCCTAGGGGCAGGGTTCGACGGTAAATTCCTCGGTCTGAGGTCCCCGAGCGCACCGCTGATCTTTGAAGGCGGAGGTCAGCCGCCAAGTGCCATCATCCTCGCGCTGAAACTCCAGCTGGAACCGAACCGCGGCAATCGCGTCGTCGAGCAAGCCCTCTTCTGTGATCGTCACGGTCGCCTCGGTCCCGATTTCGGGGCTGGTCTCCTGAGTCACCGTCGTGGTGAACGGCAGCGCTTCTTGCGGAGGCCCTCCGTAGACGAACTCGACCGCTGATCGGAGTGGACTCGTGTCCCACGGCGGGTTCGCTTCCTGGATGAAGTCGTTGAACTCGGTAATTGAAATCTCGCCAAGCCCTTCGGCCGGTTGCGGGTAACCGGCCCAGGTTGGCGTCGCCGTCGGCGTGGGGTTCGGGCTTCGGGCGGCCCTTGGCGGGGAATTGTCACTCGCGCAGTTCACCGCCAGCGTGCTCACCGCCGCGATAAGCAAGATCGTCCATCGTCTCACCTCGATGCACCTCCAGTCGTGAGCCAGCCAGATCGGACAGTCGCTTCCACTCCTGATTGTGGTGCCATCGACGCGAAATACAATCCCTTCCGTGCCACGGGCGAACGACGTCGTTGAGGCCCTGCTCATCGAGTACGCCGACCTCATGTCGATCACCGGTGGCGACGCCTTCCGAGTTCGGACCTACGAGAAGGCGGCGAGGTCGGTCGGCGGCTACCACGCCGACGTTGCAACGTTGGACGAGGCGGGTCTCCAGGCGATCGCCAACGTCGGTGCTTCGACCGCGAAGAAGATCCTGGAGATCCTCGAGACGGGCTCGTTTCGCCAACTCGAGGAGCTTCGCGAACAGGTTCCGGCCGGCGTCCGGCAGCTGATGGCGATCTCGACGCTCGGACCGAAGAAGGCCATGACCCTTTATCACGACCTCCACATCGCCTCGATCGAGGAACTGATGGACGCCATCCACGAGGGTCGCCTTCGCGGCGTGAAGGGGTTCGGGCCGAAGACAGAGGAGAACATCCTCCGCGGGATCGAGGTCATGCAACAGGCCGGGGATCGAGTCCAGCTCGGGATGGCCATGGACCTCGCTGAAGAGATCGTCGGCGAGCTTTCTTCGATTAAGGGCTGCTCGAAATGCACGTACGCCGGGTCATTGCGCCGGATGGCCGAGACGATCGGGGACATCGACGTTCTGATCGCGGCCAAAAAGGCTGATCCGATCATGGATGCGTTCACGAACCTCTCTTACGCGGAGCGAGTGATCGCCAGGGGCGACACCAAGGCATCCATTCGCACCACGAAGGGACTCCAGGTCGATCTTCGTGTCATCGCCCCTGACGTGTGGGGCGCGGCGCTTCAGTACTTCACCGGCTCGAAGGCTCACAACATTCGGATCCGCGAGATTGCGGTTCGAAAGGGACTCAAGCTCAGCGAGTACGGGTTGTTCGACGCCAAGACCGAGGACCTCATCGTGGCCCGCACCGAGGAGGAGGTCTACGAGCGTCTCGGCTTGCCATGGATCCCCCCCACGATGCGGGAGGACCGCGGTGAGGTCGAGGCTGCCAGGGACGGCACGTTGCCAAAGCTCGTGGAGCTGAAGGACGTCAAGGGCGACCTCCACACGCATACCAACCTCACGGATGGCCTGGCGCCTCTGGACCAGATGATCGCGACGGCCCGGGAGCGCGGCTACACGTACTACGCCGTGACGGACCATGCCCCGAACCTGTACATGCAACGCATGACCGACGAGAAGATGCTCGCGCAGCGGGAACAGGTTCGAAAGCTCGCCAAGAAGGGCGAGATGGTTCTCCTCCACGGCACGGAGCTGAACATCGACGGGGACGGCGGGGTTGATTGGGGCCCGGAGTTCCTGGACGGCTTCGACATCTGCATCGCGTCGGTCCACACACTGTTCAACCAGACCAAGGATGAGATGACCCGGCGGATCGTTCGGGCCTGCGAGAACCCCCACGTCAACGTGATCGGGCATCCGACCGGTCGACAGATCGGGGGACGCGCACCGCTGGAGTTCGATCTGGACGAGGTCTTCGCTGCGGCTGCCAGAACCGGCACGGCCCTCGAGGTCAACGCGTTTCCCGACCGCCTGGACCTTCGCGACGAGCACATCATGTGGGCGAAGCGACACGGCGTGAAGTTCGCGGTCGACACCGACTCACACTCCACCGTGCATCTTCCGTTCATGCGGTACGGGGTCGGTACGGCGCAGCGAGGGTGGCTGACGAAGGACGACGTGATCAATACGTGGCCGCTGTCGAAGCTCAGGAAGTTCCTTCAGAAGGGGAGGCCGTGACCCCGCGGAAGTTGCTCCGCCCCCTGCCTCGCTCATTCTATTCGCGCCCGGCGACCGTCGTGGCCCGCGATCTTCTCGGCCGGCTCCTGGTTCGGCTCCTTCCGGAGGGAACCCTCGTGGGGCGGATCGTAGAGGCCGAGGCCTATCAAGAGGATGACCCGGCCAGCCACTCGTTTCGGGGCTTGACTCCTCGGACGGAGGTCATGTTCGGTCCGCCCGGACACCTGTACGTCTATTTCACGTACGGCATGCACTTTTGCATGAACGTGGTGGCCGGGCGGAACGGGGAGGGGAGCGCGGTTCTGCTCCGAGCGGTCGAACCGCTCGAAGGCATCGAATTGATGCGGAAGCATCGCGCCATCGGAGACGATCGATTGCTGTGCTCAGGGCCGGGGCGATTGACGCAGGCATTCCGCATCGGGCGTGGGCAGAACGGGATCGACCTGGTGAGTGGCGAAGAGATGTTCGTCGCGGCCGGCTTGCCTGTTGTGCGTTCTCTGGTGGGCGAGGGCCCACGGGTCGGAATTCGCTCGGCAATGGATCGCCCGTGGCGACTATTTGAGAAAGGAAACCCCTTCGTGTCGCGGGCCCGCGTGGCCGGAGGTAGACGGCCGGCGATCCGGAGAACATCGAGCCGGGAAGCAGTCCGTCGGTACTAGCGCGGGTGACGATCGTGCGCCGGGGGGATTCGATACCTCAACGCGCCCGTTCCTTGATGAAGCGGACCACTCGAGTCCAGGCGTCGCTGGACTCGCGCTCGTATTCGGCGAAGGCGCGGTCGAAAAAAGAATGCGGCGCGCCCGGGTAGACCACGAGCTCGTTTTGAACTCCGGCGGCGTCGAGCGCCCTCCGAAAGGACTCAACGTGCTCGGCTCTGATCTTCGGGTCGGCGCCCCCGAACAGACCTAGTACGGGACACCGGTACGTTGTTGCCTGGACGACGGGCGCGGTGGGATCGCCTGGCTGCTCCTCCGCCACCCGGCCGTAGAACCCCACGACACCGGCAAGGTCTTGCTCGCTCGCCGCCTGGTTGAAGGACATCCGGCCTCCGAAGCAGAAGCCAACCGTGAAGACCGCGCGTGCCGCACCGCCGTCGGCCGATCGCACATAGGCGACGGCCGCAGTGACGTCCCGGCCGACGTTCTGGTCGGTCGCCTGTTCGAAATGGGACTCGTAGTCGAAGTCGGCCGTACGACTCCCGGTCCCCGCGGTCCTTCCGTAGTAATCAATGGCGAGCGCATTCACGCCCGCGCCGGCGAAGCGCAGCGCCAACTCTTCATAAAAGGGATGAAGCCCCCGGACATCGGGGAGGATGATCACGGCCGGCGCGTCTACGATGCTGGTCGGCGCGCTGAAGGCAACGAACCGGTTGCCGTCGTTTGCCTTAAGCACAAGGCGTCCTCCGCTTCCGGCTCCCCCGGCGACCGGGGGGAGGGGAGGCCGAGAATCAGGCTCGTGGCACATGCTGAACTGAGCGTACGCTTCGCCGCATGACGCGGCCCCGGCCCGATCGAGCGCAACGAGCTGGTCACCGCATCGCCCTCCACTATTCCTCGGAGGCAGAGGCGTACCGCGACTTGTGGGCGCCCATCCTCGTTCGCCTGGCGCGGTGGCTCATCGACGCCCTCCCGCTTCAGGACGCCGGGCAGGTACTCGAGGTGGGCTGCGGAGTAGGGGCGCTGCTTCCGCACCTCCAGAAGGCGGCGCCGCGGTCGATGGTCTTTGGGTTGGACCGAGCCGAAGGGATGCTTGCCCTCGCCCCCAGAGATTTCCCGCTCGTCGTCGGTGATGCTGCCGACCTTCCATTCGCAGACGGCTCGTTCGACGCGGTGGTGATGGCCTTCATGTTGTTCCATCTGTCCCGTCCCGCTGTCGGGCTGGAAGAGGCCTGGCGAGTGCTCCGCCCCGGTGGCCGGATCGGTCTGCTCACGTGGGGAAACGAACGCGACAGTCGCGCATGGGAGTGCTGGCTCGATGAGCTGGACGCTGCGGGCGTTCCCGAATTCACCGAGAAACTTTCGTGGCACGAGTTCGTGAACACTCCGAGGAAGATGAAGACGCGACTGAATGCGACCGGATTTCGAGAAATCACTTCACGTGTCGAGTTATTCATTGATCGGCCCACCAACGACGAGTTCGTTTCGCGACGGATGAGTCTTGGATGCTGCCGGTACCGGTGGGAGTCCCTCGATCAGGAAAGGCAGCAGCCCCTTCTCGACAGAGCCTCCCGACGGCTAAAGCAGATGTCGCCGGAAGACTTCGAGGAGGAATCCGAGGTGATCGTTACGGTGGCGCGGCGGCCGGAGTAGCTCGCTACGGAGGGGGAACGACCTCATCGGCGGGATCCTTGAGGGCGTAAGCGACGATCTCTTCGACGCTCATCGCCTTTCCCTCCGCCCACGCCGCCCGGGCCGCGTCGTCGACTAACCAGTTGTGCGGGTCGGGACGCCCGATCTCGTCGGGCACCACTTCGACGAGGCCGGTTCCCGCCATGGCCTCGAGCGCCCGCGCCGCACCGGCAAGGCGCACGGCTCGCTCTCGGTGGCCCTGGAGCTCGGCCAGCCACGAATAGTCATCGGTCAGGAGCGCAATCCCGGATAAATCTCCGGCCTCCGAGAACGCGGTCATGGCCTCTCGCAGCACGCGGTCGGCCGCTTCCGGGTTCCGCTCAATGATCTCCAGGATTCCCAGGCTGTGCAGCGCCCATCCGAGGCCGAACACGTCGTTGAGCTCGCGGAATACCCGCTCCGCCTTCTCCAGATACTCCCTGGCGCGATCGAACTGCTTGTTTTGGAACCCATTCCACGACAACGCCCACAGGCACTTGGCCTCCCCGGCCGTGTCGCCTAGTTCGGTGAAGATCTCCAGCGCTTCGCGGCCGAGCCGTTCCGCCTCCTCGTTGTCGACGCGCGGGACCGAGTACGTGAACGAGATGTTGTAGAGCTGCTCGGCCTCGCCCGCTCGGTCGCCGCGATCTCGGTTGATGTCGAGCGCTTCCTCGTAGAAGACCCGGGCCGCATCGAACTCGGCTTGCCAGTAGGCCACGCCGCCGGCCGCGTCGAGAGCCCGCGCCCGCGCCAGGAGATCGTTTCGAGCCCCGGGACCGGCCAGTAGCTCCTCCAATCGCTGACGCGCCTCCTGAAGGAAGCCCCGCTTCTGCCAGAAACGCCACAGGTGCCATCCCAGCGACTGGGCCGCTGCCGGATCCGCCTTCTGCAACCACTCCAGTGAGGAGCGAAGGTTGTCGTGCTCCATTTCCAGGAGGTCCAGCCACCGGGCCTGGTCGCCTCCCTGAAGGTGCGGCGCCGCTTCTTCTGCCAGCCGGGCAAAGAACCGGCCGTGGCGCTCACGAACTTGATCTGCGTCCTGTGCTTCGGCCAGTCGCTCCAGGGCATACTCGCGGATCACCTGGAGCATTCGGAACCGAGGCTCGCCGGTGTCGGTGTCGCCGCGGCGGAGAAGGCTCTTGTCGACGAGGGAGCCGAGCGCATCGAGGATGTCCATGGGGAGCTCACCTGTCGGGTTGCAGACAGCGTCGGCGGCTTCGAGGCTCCAGCCACCCGTGAACACGGCCAAGCGTGAGAACAGGATTCTCTCCGGTTCGTCCAGCAGGTCATAACTCCATGCGATGGCGTCTCGCAGCGTCTGTTGCCGGCGGGGAACGTCTCGCGCACCTCCGGTAAGCAGGGTCAGCCGGTGGGCCAGCCGATTGAGGATGGCATGCGGGGAAAGGACGCGGACCCGGGCGGCGGCGAGCTCGATCGCCAGCGGAAGCCCATCCAGTCGCGCGCAGATCTCGGCGACGGCGGGGGCGTTTTCGTCGGTAATCATGAAGCCGGGGTGGACAGCCTTGGCTCGCTGGATGAACAGCGAGACGGCTTCGTATTGAGTGAGGACTTCAAGCGGCGGAAGATGCGCCACGTCGGGCAGATCCATGGGTGGGACCGGGAATTCCTGCTCGGCTGAGAGCCGAAGTACCTCTCGGCTCGTGACCAGGATCTTGAGCCGGGGAGCCGCCGAGAGCAGATCGGCCACCACGGTTGCCGCCTCGGTGATCTGCTCGAAGTTGTCCAGGATGAGGAGGAGTTCCCGGTCTCGGAGATGCTCCTCCAGGCTCTGAAGGATCGGCCGGGTGCCCTCCTCCGCGAGTCCGAGGGTGTGGGCGATGGTGGACGGCACGAGAAGCGGATCTTCGATAGTCGCCAGGGCGACGAAGTACACGCCGTGCTCGAAGGAACCCAGGACGTCTTGACCCACCTGAATGCTGAGGCGGGTCTTCCCCGTCCCTCCCGGCCCGGTCAGCGTGAGCAGCCGAGTCTGCGCCAACGCCTCCTTGACTCTTTCGGTCTCCTGACGCCGGCCCACGAAGCTGGTGACTGGGACAGGGAGATTGTTTGGACGCGCATCGAGCGAACGGATGGGAGGGAACTCATCCGGCAGCCCCTCGATCACGGCTTGGAACAGCCGCTCCGGGTGCTCGAGGTCCTTCAAGCGGTGATTGCCTAGGTCGCGGAGCGTCACCCCGCTGGGCAAGGACCCCATGACCAGCGACTGAGTCGAGGCTGAGACCAGAATTTGGCCGCCGTGTGCGGCCGAGGTGATGCGAGCGGCGCGGTTCACGTCGATCCCGATGTAGTTGTCTCCACCCAGCTTGCCCTCGCCCGTGTGCAGACCCATCCGCACCCGGACAATTACCTTCTCCGGCCACTCGTGTTCCTCGAGCCTTCGCTGAGCCTCGACGGCGCCCGCGAGCGCGGCGGGCGCGCTCTGAAACACGACGAAGAACGAGTCACCCTCCGTGCTGACCGCATAACCGCCGGCTTTGGCGAAGGCGGCGCGCAGGATTCGGGCATGGTCCTCCAGGACTCGGTGGTAGATGTCGCCGAGCCGGTTGAGGAGTCGAGTCGACCCCTCAATGTCACTGAACAAGAAGGTGACAGTGCCGGTGGGTAGTTCTTCCAATTCCGTTCCCTCGGTCCAGGATTATCGGGACTTCCGTCTTCGAAGGGAAGGCTACGGTACGAGCGAACCGATCAGGTCCCTTGTTGCGACGCCGACGAGGGTGAAGGCGACGGCCCCACCCACTTCCGAACCGACTGTGCGGCCGCCACGGTGATCACCACCGACCCCTGCTGGAGCGCCGACATGCCCGGCGCTGGTTCCTGAGCGGCCACCGTTCCGGGGTCCGCGCCGTCGACCACTTCGGTTTGGATCGAGATGTCGAACGTGTAGCGCTCAAGGGTCTCGCGAGCCTTTTCCTCGGTCATGCCGATAACAGAGGGGACTGGGATGATTTGAGGACCGCTCGGTTCGGTGCAGACCTTGGTCGGTTCGGTTCCGCGCATGAACCATCGAACCCGTATGTCGATAGGAAGCGTGTACTCGTTCGCCACACATCCTCGTGTGACGTCGATCTTCACGGATATGTATTCGATCTCCGGCATCCGCCAGTGTTCGATCGGCATCTCCTCGGTCGCGCGAACCATGAAGGCGCGCCAGATCTGTGCCGGCCATGACCCGCCGGTGATCCGGCTCAGGCGCACCGTCGGGTAGACCATGGGGATCTGGCGCTCAGGGAAGCCGACCCAAACCGCCCCGACGAGCTGAGGGATGTAGCCGACGAACCAGGCGTCACGCCATTCCTGTGCTGTCCCGGTCTTTCCGGCCGCGGGCCGGCCAATCCTCGCCTGAGTCGCCGTGCCGCGCTGTACGACGTTCTGAAGGATCTGGTTGGCGATCCAGGCGACGCCGGGTAGGAGGACGCGCTTGCGCCCGGTATCCGGCTGGTAGATGACCCGGCCCCGAGCGTCGGTGATCTTGCTCACCACATGAGGCCGAGCGCGCTCGCCGAGCATGGCAAGCGTGCCGTACGCCGACGCCATCTCAAGTGTGTTGACCTCATTTGCGCCCAGAACGGCGGACGGCACCGCAGCGAGATCCGACGTGATGCCCATGTCGCGCGCGGTTTGGACCACGCTGTCCGGTCCTATTTCCATGATGAGCTGCGCGTAGACGGTGTTCACCGAGTTAATAGTTGCCTCTTGGAGCGTCATCGAGCCGCCGGACCACCCGTCGTAGTTCCGAACCGGCCACGTGGGCGGGTCCGAGCCGGGGGGCAGCCGAAAGGTGAGGGCGGGCGGAGCGCGATACAGGCGATTGGGCGAGATGCCTTGCGCGAGGGCAGCGATGAGCGCGAACGGCTTGAACGCCGAACCGGCCTGGCGGCCGGTGGTTCCGCCGGTCGCGAGGTTGACCTTCGCGAAGGGATCGCTCTTCGAGAAGTAGTCGCGTCCGCCAACCATCGCCTTGACGGCGCCGGTGCGAGGATCCAGGACCGTCATTGCAGCGTATGGATCTCGTTGCTCGGTCAGCACCATCTGGACGGCGCGCTCGGCATGCTTCTGAAGGTCGAGATCCAGCGTCGTGTAAATGCGGAGCCCGCCTTCGAACAGGCGCTTGTAGCGAGCGTCGAAGTTGGGTCCGAACCGTGGGCTGTTGAGGAACCACCGCTTGACGTAGTCGACGAAATAGGGGGCGGAGTACTCCTTTTCATGCGCAAGCTGGAGATCGACCTTGGTCCTGACGGCTCGCCGGAAATCGCGCTTCCCGATCATCCCGACGGAGCGCATTCGTCTGAGGACATAGTTGCGGCGCGACCGAGCAGCTTTCGCATGGAACACCGGGTCGAGTCTCGAAGGCGCGGCGATCAGTCCAGCCAACAGCGCGGCCTGCGGCAACGAGAGGTCGCGGGCGTGTTTCGAGAAATAAGTCTTCGCCGCGGCCTGCGCGCCGTAGGCTCCCTGCCCGAAGTAGACGGTGTTCAGGTACATCTCGAGGATCTTGCCCTTGGAGTACCGATCCTCCAGGCGGTACGCCAGTCGGGCTTCTCGGATCTTTCGCCCGAACGTCCTGGCGCTGCCCGTGATGGTGTTCTTCACGAGCTGCTGAGTGATGGTGGAGCCGCCCTCGACAACCTCGCCTCGCGCGGCGTTCTTGATGCCCGCCCGGATGATGGCCTTCGCGTCCACCCCGTGGTGGTGATAGAAGCGTTCGTCCTCAGCGGCGATGACGGCCTGGCGAAGCGCCCTCGACATGTCGTTGAGGTGAATGAGGATGCGGTTTTCACCTGCGTGCAGGGTCGTGATCCGCCGACCGTCTGCGTCGAAGAGCATGGACGTCTGGGGTAATGGGGGGATGCGGGGTGCTTCGGCGGGAAGGCTGGGCAGTGTGCACGCCGACAAAAGCGTCGTCACCGCTGTTGCTACAGCGGCCAGCGGCTTCCGGGCTTTGGGATGCTTCGGCAAGTGGAGCCTCATGTCTTTGGGCGTCAGGAACGCGCTCGCTGGTTACGTTTTCGACACGTTTCTGGAGGTGAATGAGCCCCCTGTCGGCGAAAGCGCCCCTGTTACCATCCGCCGCGATGGGGTCCGTTGAATCTGCGGCCGTGACGCGGTTGGTCGAGAACGCCGCGACGGTGATTCGTGTCGAGGAGCTCGAGGAGCGGCTTCAGCATTCCCGGCGAGAGGGGCGGCCGCTTCGGGTGAAGCTCGGGATCGACCCTTCGCGGCCAGATCTCCACCTTGGCCATGCGGTGGTGTTGCGAAAGCTCCGGCAGTTTCAGGACCTCGGCCACACCGCGGTCCTGATCATCGGCGACTTCACCGGGAGGGTCGGCGACCCCTCGGGCCAGTCGGAGACCCGCCCGTTCCTTTCAGAGGATGAGATCGAAGCGAACGCTCGGACCTACTTGGATCAGGCTGGGTTGGTGCTCGACATGGAACGGGCGGAGGTGCGGCGCAACTCGGAGTGGCTTGGGACGATGTCGATGGGAGACGTCTTGCGACTTACCTCGTCGTACACGGTGGCGCGAATGCTGGAACGCGATGATTTCCAGGCGCGGTACCGGGAAGGGCGCCCGATCAGCGTCGTCGAGTTTCTCTATCCACTTATGCAGGCGATGGACTCGGTGGCGGTGGAGGCGGATGTCGAGATGGGTGGAACCGACCAGACCTTCAACCTTCTGGTCGGTCGCGACATCCAGAAGGAGTACGGGCAGGAGCCGCAGGTGGTGTTCACCATGCCGCTGCTGGAAGGCATCGACGGCGTCCGGAAGATGTCCAAGTCATTCGACAACTACGTGGCGCTGACGGATCCGCCGGAGGATATGTTCGGAAAGCTCATGCGCGTACCGGACGATCTCATCGAGCGTTACCTCCGGCTGTGCACTTCCCTCGCCCCAGGGGACGTCCAGGCGGTGATGTCGGAAGCAGAGCGGGCCGGTAACCCGGTGTTGGCCAAACGGCGCATGGCTGGGGAGGTGGTCCAGCTCTACCACGGCGCCCGGGCGGCCGCCGGCTCGGAGCGCCGGTTCGACCAGATCCACCGGGAGCGGGAGATCCCGAAGGACATCCCCGAGGTTCCGCTGCCCGGGCGGTTTAAGGGCCAGCCGTTGGTCTCGTTGGCGCATCTCCTGTTGGAGCTCGGATTGGTCAAATCGACGTCGGAAGCCAGGCGGCTACTCAATCAGTCCGGCATTAAGCTCAACGGCGTCGCGCCTGCCGCTGGAGAGGTGGAGGTCGCGTCGGAGTCGCTTCCGGGAACCGTGATCCAGGTAGGACGGCGGAAGTTCGTCCGGCTGACCGGCCCGTAGCGACCTCATTGACGCTGGCTTCGCCCGCGCCGTACCATAGTGATCGCTTCGGGGGACACCCCCGGAAGAAGGGTCCCGAATGGGAACCAGCTTTCTGACAATGGAACATGGGTAAGGAGGCCGACTGACGTAACCGATAACCAAACGGGTTACGCCAGGGTCCGTCGGCGCGAGCCGGCGGCCTTCTTGTGTCTCCAGGGTTTCGAAAGCTCAGAGAAGTTCGGGCCCGCACCTTGAGAACTGAACAGTGTGCCAAAAGCCAGTGCACTCCCGTCATGAGAAAGGACTCGGGGGCGCGCGTTGTCGCGTGTCCGGGTTCCGACGAGTGACGCGGATTCGTACGAAACCAAGTCCGGACGGACAAACCGGCCGGATCGATTCTTTACGGAGAGTTTGATCCTGGCTCAGGACGAACGCTGGCGGCGTGCTTAACACATGCAAGTCGAGCGATCGGCCTTGGGGGGGTAACCCCCCTTGGTACGGAGCGGCGAACGGGTGAGTAACACGTGGGTAACCTGC
>DATABA010000088.1:0-19969 GCA_036259835.1 Actinomycetota bacterium | reverse complement strand
GTGCTTTTGGCTGAAATGGACGATGGTCCGCCGGAGCTTTCGGATCTGGTCGTGGACGTGGACGGGGAGTCGGATCTGGCGGCCCCGATCGGCGATGGCCCTGGTAATGGCCTGTCTGATCCACCACGTGGCGTACGTGGAGAACTTGAAGCCCCGTCGCCAGTCGAACAGCTCGACGGCACGCATCAGGCCGATGTTCCCCTCTTGGATCAGATCCAGGAAGGGCAGCCCCTGGCCCTGGTACTTCCGGGCGATCGAGACGACCAGCCTGAGGTTGGCTCGGATGAAACGCTGGCGGGCCTCGCGGCCCTTCCGGACCGACTCCTTCGCCTTTCGGATGCTGGTTTCGGACCTCAGCCGCCCACCCTGGAGCTTGGCCTGGGCCTCCTCACCACGCTCGATGGCCATGGCGAGCTCGACCTCCTCCTCCTTTGTGAGGAGAGGCTCCCGCGCGGCCGCCTCGAGGTAAAGCCGAACGTCATCGGCCTCACCGAGCGCCCTGGTGGGTTCAGATTTCCTGGTCGGTTTTGGTTCCGGGTCTGCCATGGTTTCCGTAGCCTAGCCTGCCCCACGGGCAGCTTTTCAAAAGCGATTCGACATCAAACACACAAATAACGCTTATCGACGCTTGTTTATGCCGCCCGCGCGCCCCGCAACGGAGGGACTCGGCGGAACTACCCACGCCGGAGGCGTCCCGACGTTTAGGCGGGCGTGGCCCGAACCACCAGGATCGCCATGTCGTCCGACGGGGCGTCGGGACGGAACTCCACCACTGCCTCCTCGACGGCCTCGACGATTCCCATGGCATCTAGCCCCCGCGCGCCCTGAATCGCCGAACCGAGACGTTCCATCCCGAAGTGGTCGCCGTTGCGCCCTTCCTCGGTGACGCCGTCGGTGTACAGCACCAGGGCGTCTCCCGGGCGCATGTCGACGGCCTCGTCGCTCAGGTCAACCTCCGGAAATACCCCGAGGAGCCTTCCCGGACGCCCAATCGTCTCCAGCTCGCCCCCCTCCCGAAGAAGGAGCGGCAGTGGGTGGCCGCCGGCGCTGACCGTGAGACGTGCTCCGCCTTCATGAGGCCGCAAACGCACGTAACAGACCGTGCAAAAGCGGTTGTCGGTGACCTGTCGGAGGACCGCCTCGTTCAGCTGTTCCAGGATCCGGCTCGGACGGTCCTCGTGCATGGCCGCTGCACGAACCGTGTACCGAGCGAGCGCTGTGAGGACCGCCGCCTCGGGGCCCTTGCCACACACGTCGCCGATGACGACGGCCCACGCGCCGTCCTTCGCCTCGAAGAGGTCGTAGAAGTCGCCGCCCACCTCGATGCCACGCCCGGCCGGGCGGTATCGGGCCGCCACCTCGAACCCCGGCATGTCCGGGAAGTTCGGCGGTAGCAGGCTCTTCTGGAGCGTGTCGGCGACGTGCGTCTGCTCTTCGTACAACCGTGCCCGCTCGATGGCCTGGGAGCACTGCCGCGCAAGGGCCAACATGAACGCGACTTCGTCTTCGGTGGGTTCGCGTGGGTCGCCGAAGCTCAGCCCCAGAGCGCCTACGGCGCCCCCCTTCGCCAGCAGCGGAACCGTTGCCCACGACTCGTTTCGTCCGGCGGCAACGTCGGGCAGGAGTTCCGGATACCTCAGCTGCCAATCCGCCCGGGATTGAACGAAAACGGGTTCGCCGGTTCGAACCGCTTCCGTCAATGGGCTCGCGTCGCCCATTGGGATCGTTCGCCACTTGTCGACGAGATCGTCGGAGTATCCGGTTGCGCCGATCACCTTGAGCTTGCCGCCGTCCTCCTCCAGCATCGCAACGAGCCCTCCACTGGCTCCGAGGACGGCGGACCCGCGCTCCAGTACGACACGGACGACGTCGGAGACGGTGATTGCTTCCGAGAGGGCCGCCGTCACCGCCTGGAGGACGACCGTTCGGCTCGCCGCCCTGAGGGCGTTTCTGCGTGCCTCTTTCTCCGCTTCGTACAGCCGCGCATTCTCGATGGCGACCGCGGCGCGGATCGCCGCGAGCTCAAGCAAGCGCACGTCAGTATCACCGAACGCGCGGGGCCGCACCGTGGCGGCCCGGAGTACACCGATAAGCCGATTGCCGGCGAGAAGCGGCACACCGACCAGCGAACTCACCGTTCCGCGGAGCACGCCCGCCACGGCGTCGGCGTCTAGCACCTCGTTGATGATTCGCGGTTTGCGTTCGGCGGCGATCCGTCCCGCGAACCCCTCACCGACCGCGACCCGAACCGGCTCCTTCGCGCTTTCCTCTTCCCCTCCACTGACGGCACGAAGGACGAGCTCGCTCTCGTCGGGCGAGAGAAGAAGGACGGCGGCCGTGTCGGCCGCCAGCGCGTCCCGCACACGAAGGAGCAGCTCGTGCAGGAGGTCGTCCAAGCTCAAATGAGCGATCGCGGCGTCGGAAATTGTCTGGAGCTTGCGCAGCTGCGCCGTCGCCTGGTCGGCTTTCTCTCGGATGGCGCGCTCGCGGTCCAGCGCCTGGCCTCGTTCGGCTTCGGCTTCCCGGCGCTGAATGAACTGACCGATCTGACTTCCCGTCGCCGAGAGCATCTCGACGAGGCTTTCATCCGGCTCGCGTGCTTCTCGGCTGAACAACTCCAGGACGCCCATGACGTGGGCGCCGAGAAGGATCGGAAACGCCAGGGCGCCGTGAACTCCACCCTCGCGCGCTGCCTCCGTCCTCGCGAACGTGGAGTCGGTCCAGACGTCGGCTACCCAGACGGGCTCGGACGACGCCCACGCGCGTCCGGGAAGCCCGATGCCGGGCCGGAACGTGCGGCTCCGAGTTGCGCGCTCGAACGCCGGAGCATCGACCGCAGGACTTCTCCATACCTCCACGCAGCGAAGCACCTGCTCGCGTTCGTCCACCCGCCAAAGCGCGCCGACGTCCCAGCCGAGGGTTTCACCGATACAGCGAAGGATCTCGGGGGCGGCAGCCTCCACCGTCTCGGCCTCCCCGAGCGTCTTCGCCACGGCGACCTGCGCGGTGAGCTGTCGCCTGACCTCGTTGACGCGCTCGCGGGCCCCGGCCTCGGCTTCGACCAGTCGATCGAGCCGTTCCTGCTCCCTGAGACGCCGCTGGGTGACGTCCCGGGCGACGGCCAAGACGAGGTCGGCACCGGTTCGGTCTCGAACCAGGGTGGTCGAGAGCTCGAGAGCCACCCAGTCGCCGTCGTTTCGGCGAACCCGCACCTGCGCCGTGATGGGGCTTTCGGCATTCAGACCCTCCAGCACGCCCATCAGGCCAGCGTGGTCCTCCGGATGGACCAGGTCGACCGCAGAGGTGCCGATCACCTCATCGGGCGCGTAGCCGAGCGTGGTCCTCCACGAGCGCGATGCGTACGAGATCTTTCCTCGCCGGTCGAGGAGCGTGATCATGTCGTGCGCGTTTTCGGCCACGAGCGGGTACACGTAGAGCTCGGGCATTCGCAGGCGCACCTGCTCCTGGGCCAGCTCCAGCGCGGCCCGGCGCGCCGCGTCCTGACCGTTTTCGTGCAGGGCGGGGTCGTCGATCGGCGCCGCCTCCATGCCGTTCGGAGAGGCGTAGCCCTCGGAGGGCCGCGCGCGCCGAATGAGACGCCTGAGGCGTCCGATCCCTAGTTTCCCCCCCTGTGCCACGCCGCCTCCACGATCAACGAATGAGCGGGCGATCGCTGAAAGGGGCTAGTCCTCGTGAGTAGCCCCCTCGCGCCCGAACGTAGCACTAACGACAAAAAAAGCCTATCCCCCGAGTTTCCTAGCGTCTGTTCGCCGCCGTGCACTGCGGTAATGCGGCCAGTACCGAACAGAAGGGGGCGTCAGGGGAAGGGTTAGCCGCACGGACGCCGCCGCGGCGCGGAGAACCGCGGCTTCCCGACGGGTCCAGGTGAGGCCGAAGGCGGTTCGCAGTTGCGGTGGCAGGAGACTGGCTGCCAGCAGACGGGCAAGGCGGGAGACCGGCGTGAGCGGACCGGGGACCGGCGGATTGAGAATGTGCCGGGCCAGCTCCTTCGCGTCAGGTCCCACGGCCAATGCCCGTCCGCGCTTCATGGACTCGACGTACCGGCGGAATGCCTCATACGAAGCCGGCATCACATCGTCGCCAACGGCGAAGAGCGCTCCGAACGACCGGGCGTCCTGGAAGTAGCGGCCTCGCTGGACCTCGGTGAGCGGCTGGACGAAACGATGGTACGTGTCGAGACCGGTCTCGACCAGAGTGGCATGCACCCACAGGGCCAACTCAGGGTCTGCCGCGTCGTACGGCGTACCCTCCGCGACGGGGCCGACGGTGGTTCGGAGTGTCCCGCGGACCCTGGCGTGGGTGGCAGCGACGCGAGCCGCTGCCGCTTCCGCCTGCCTGCGATCACCAAACGAGATGGTCAGGGTCGCATCGAGCGTCGCCGTCAGCCGCTGATAGGGGTGGTGCCTGAAGTCGCTCTGGTCGGCCACGCCCGCAGCGATCAACGGGTGGGCGACCTGGAGGAGAAGTGCGGCGGGGCCGCCCAGCAGCAGGACGCGCTCGCGGCCGATCCGCCAGAACGACGAATTGGGACCGAACAGGCCCGGATCACCGGCGGTTCCAACCTCCAGTGGAGGAAGCGGAAGGCCTGCCCTGGCAACCAACTCCACCATTCGGTTCATCCGCCCGCTCCCATGGTCAGCGTTCGGGACTCACGAGGACCTTGACCCCTCCAGTGCCTTCCGCGAGCCCGGCAAAGGCCGACTGGGCCTCGTCCAGCGTGACCGTTCCGGTGATGATCTTCGCCGTCTGCGGCCGCTCTGCCAGGAGCTCGAGCGCTCGCTGCATCGAATCAATCGACGGCCCGGAGATCGAAAACGCTCGCTGTTCCTTCACGGAGAACACCGCCGGGATGATCACGGCCGGGTCAAACGGGATCCCGAGCACCCCGACGACGCCCCCATGCCCGCAGGCGTTGAACGCCTGTTGGAGCGCCTGTGGCGCTCCCGAGCATTCGAAGGCGATCCTGGGACCGTGCGGGTCGTACGAAAGCATCTTCCAGAACGGATCCTCGGCCTCCGGGTCGAAGACCTCCGAGCATCCGACCTCCAGTCCCAACACTCGCCGGTCGTCGCGGATATCCGTGCCGATCACCCGGCAGCCCGCTGCCGCGAGGCCCACGGCGCTGAGGCACCCCAGCGACCCGAGCCCCAGGACGAGCGCGAGTTCTCCCCGCTTCGCTGCGGCGAGCTCCACGGCGCGAAGTGCCACGCCGAACGGCTCGGCGAGCGCTGCAGCCTGATCGTCCAGATGATCGGGTACGGCGATCAGGTGCTTCGATGGATAGCAGACGTACTCGGCCAGGCCGCCCCACGACCCCGGAGGCTCCAGGCAGTACCGCGGCTCCCCGTCTTCGCACCACAGGCACTTTCCGCATCCCCGTACCGGATACGCCACAACGCGCGCCCCGACCGGCCATCTGTTGGAGGGATCGAACTCGACCACTCCGACGATTTCGTGCCCGAGGATTTGGTCTGGCCCTCCCAGCATCCCGGTCTTGAACAGAGACACGTCAGAACCGCAGATCCCGCAATAGATGACCTTGATGCGGACCTCGCCGGGCCGGGGCTCGGGGATCGCGGTTGACCGAACATTGATGGTCCGGTAGCCCTCGAAGACTGCGGCGCGCATCTCTCCCGGCACTGGAGCCGCATCCTATACTCGCGCCCGCTCATGACCAGTCCCGTGCACGGAGGCGTCCTGGCCGCCCGGGCGCTCCGAGACGCCGGGGTCCAGACGATCTTCGGCCTGCCGGGCGGGCACATCCTCCCGCTGTTCGACGGAGCGCGCCTCGAAGGGCTCCGACTGATCGACACGCGTCACGAGGCGGGGGCGGCGTTCATGGCGGAGGGATGGGCCCTCGCGACGGCCGGACCCGGAGTGGTCGCCGTCACGGCCGGCCCGGGCCTGACGAACGCTGTGCCCGGAATCGCGGAGGCGAACGCCGCAGGAGTGCCGGTCGTCGTGGTCGCGGGACGTACCGCGCTGCGTCAGCGGCACCGTGGTGCGGTCCAGGACCTCGACCAACTGGAGCTCGTGGCGCCGGTGACGAAGTGGCGTGCTGCGTGCACCCAGACGGAGCGCATTCCAGAGTACGTCACCGAAGCAGTTCACCGGTGCAGAGCCGGCTCCCCTGGCGTTTCGTATCTCGAGATTCCGCAGGACGTGTTCACCGCTGAGGCCACCGCACCGCAGATACCGTGGCCGGTGGGGCATCGCGATAACGGCCCGTCAGCCGTCCCGCCAAGCCTCGATCGAGCACTCGAGGTGCTCCAGGAATCGGAGCGGCCCGTCGTCGTGGCGGGCTCGGGAGCTTTCTTCTCCAGAGCCGCCGATTCCCTGACGGCTTTCGCTGAAGCCACCTCCATTCCAATCACCACGACCAGCGCGGCGAGAGGCTTGATCGACGATGACCACCCGATGTGCCTCGGTGGCCTGGTCCACGGCGGAGTCGCCCTGGCTTCGGCCGACGTGGCCCTTGTCCTCGGTTCCAGATTCAACGCCAACCTCCTCTATGGCGGGCCGCCCCTGTTTCCGCCCGGTCACCGGGCGATCCAGGTGGACATTCGACCGGAAAACCTGGGGGGTCGTCGCCGGGCCGACGTCGAACTCGTCGGCGACGTCGGGGCGACCCTGGAGGGCTTGACCGAAGGATGGTCCAAGGCGCCCGAGACGTACCGCGAATGGACGGCGCAGGCGAGGGAAGCAGCGGCAGCCAGCCGTGAAAGCTGGGACGCGGAGGCGGACCGTCCGGCGAAGGGCGTCCACCCGGGCTGGCTGGCCCGCGAAGTGGCGATGTTCGCGGACGAGCATTCGCCCTCGACATTCATCTCGGACGGCGGCGACAGCGTTTTGTGGGGAATTGCGTTCTCCAGGGCGCATCGCCCCGGCACCAACCTGTTCATCGGTTCAGCCATGGGAACGCTGGGCGTCGGCTTGCCGTTCGGGATCGCGTCGCGCGCCGCCCGGCCGGATGAGCCGGTGTTCGTCTTCACGGGCGACGGAGCCTTCGGGCTATCGGCGATGGAGGTCGATACGGCGGCGCGTCATCGCCTTCCGGTCCTCATCGTGGTGGTCAACAACGGCGGATGGGGGGACGTCCGCCACGAGCAGCGAATGTGGTACGGCGACGAAGCGGATCAGGGGGCGATCCTCTCGAACATGCGCTACGACCTTCTGGCCGAGGCGGTCGGCGGTCACGGCGAGCGTGTGACGGAACAGGATCAGGTTCGCCCGGCGCTCGAACGAGCGCTCAAGGCGACCGAGGAGGGCGTTCCAGCAGTCGTCGACGTCGTGACCGATCCGGCAGTCATTAGCGATCTCATGCGGAACCTTTCGAGCCTAAGCCTCATGTAGCGACAACCAGACGAAGGCCTGCTACGACTCCGTTCCGGGACGTTCAGACGCTCGCGGAGCAATCGCACCCTCATCAGGCACCGAAACACGGCGAAGGTAGTAGGCAGCTGTGGCGCCTTTGAACAGGAGACCGATGAGGACGGCGCCGACCGTCAGCAAGATCCCAGGCATCGTTAGTCCAGTCATCGCCACAGTCGACCCTCGGGCAACGACCAACATTGCAAGTGGCGGAACCAGGACGTACCAGCGGCACGTCGGCCATTCACGAGCGATCATCCGAACGCCGATGGCGATCGCCTGAAAGACCTTTCGCGTCGAGTACGACAGGGCTGGCGTGACGAACGTCAGAAGAGCGTCAACCGCCACTGAGACAGCCACCATCACGAGGAACCAAAACGCCGTCTCCACAATGTAGAAGGCAAAGATCGCCGGCAAGAGCGCCAGTCCGGTAATGACGCCGAGCTTCACAAAGCGCCACGTGAAGATGAGCGTGTAGTCCACGATGTCGCTACGGCTCATGCGCTTTCCTCGGAACGCTCGCAAGTACCAGATGCGCTGCGTACCTGCCCATCCCGCTGCGAGCAACGTCAGGAGCAGGGCGAGAAGCCCAGACCAACCGGTGGCGGGAATAAGCGACCAGGACCCGAGGATGAGCACGGTAAGCAATGGAAGTTCTGGCGACGAACGCCATACGCGGAGACTTCTAGCTATGTCCCGGAAGAACGACGCGTTCTGGTCGCGGGACCTTCTTCGGCCGGGCACGACGATCCGTCAGGTCTCCGTCGTGCCCGCAGGCTCCGGGCCCTCCCGAGGTCTTTCTTCCTCACGTGTGCTCCAAGCCAAGGAGCGGAGCCGCGCTTCGTCGAGATCGAGACCGACCTCCTTCAGCATGTCTCGCATCTTCGGGTCACCCATAGCCAGGGCCAAGAGAGCCCTCAGCAGATCTTCGGGTTCGATCTGATCGTGGTCCAGCTTCCCGGCAATCTCCTCGGCCAGGACCCAGGCCGCCCGCGCCCTCGTGCTGAGGGACGCGGGTTCGTGCGTCGCGCGTGCCTCGGCGGCCTCTGGACTCTCCGCCCCTGACACGCCGAGCTCGCTGAGTTCGTTCATGACCTGACCGCGGACCTTGTCCAGTGTGGCCCCGAGCTTTGTAAGGACCTGGGCTCCCACGCCATCTCCCTCTCGGACGAGGCCGAGAAGAATGTGCTCGGTTCCGATGTAGTTGTGTCCCATTTGAAGCGCTTCACGAAGAGAAAGCTCTAGAACTTTCTTCGCTCGCGGGGTGAACGGGATGTGTCCTCGGACAGGACCTTGGCCCTCACCGATGATCTCCTCCACGAGTTGCCGAGCGAGCGGGAGCGAAACCCCCAGCGTTTCGAGGGTTCTGGCAGCGACGCCTTCCTCCTCATGGCTCAGCCCGAGCAGTATGTGTTCGGTCCCGATGTATTCGTGACCCAGTCTCACCGCCTCCTCTTGAGAGAGGACGATGACGCGGCGGGCCCTATCCGTGAATCGCTCGAACATGCCTGGGATCGAGTCTGACAGTTACGCTTTCGCCTGTGGAGAGGTACGGCAAGCTCGAACTACCGGAAAGTCGATGGGTCGACGTGAACGGGCCGGTCCACTACCGAGAGTGGAAGGGACCGGCCAGGGGACCGACTTTCGTGTGCGTCCACGGGCTGGGCGGCTCGCTTCTCAACTGGGCGGCCGTTGCCCCGGGCCTCGCACGGCACGGCCGGGTGCTTGCCCTGGACCTCGCTGGTTTCGGGCTGACCCCAACGGCCGGCCGGAAGGCCGACGTGGGCTCCAACCGCAAGCTCCTGGGCGGTTTCCTCAAAGCACACCGCCTCCGCAAGGTCGTCCTGGTGGGCAACTCGATGGGCGGGAAGGTCTGCCTGATTCACGCCGCCCACGCACCTTCATCCGTCAAGGGACTGATCCTCACGGACGCCGTGTTCCCCCGAGCTCGCGCTCTCACGGGGCAACCATCGGTCCAAATCGCATTTGTGTTCGCGCTCTACTCGAACCGGCGGATCGGCGAGATGATCGCGTCGAACCGGGCACGACGGCTCGGCGCCGAGGGGCTGGTCAAGGGAACGCTTCGGCTCTGCGCGGCCGACCCTACCTCGATCGATCCCGACCTGGTCGAGGCCCATATCGATCTGGCGAAGCGACGCATGGAGTTCGACTACGCCACGTCAGCGTTCCTGGAAGCCGCGCGTTCGATCTTCCGAACACAGGTGACGCCCGGCAAGTACCGCCGCCTGGTTCAACGGGTCGAAGCGCCGGGACTGGTCATGCATGGCGAAAAGGACCGTCTGGTTCCCGTGGGCGCGGCCAAGGAAGCAACCGGACACCATGACAATTGGGAACTGGAGGTCTTTCCGGACCTCGGGCACATCCCTCAGATGGAGGCACCGACCCGTTGGCTGGAAAGGGTCGAGGCGTGGCTTCCGGCTATTTCTCGGCGGCCTTCCGCAGCTCAGCGAGCTGGTCGTCGAGCCCCTGCGACAGCACCTCGATATCAGGAAGCGTATCCCAGTCGGCGGTGATGCCGAACGCCATAGTCCCTGCCAGGCTGGTGCAGGCGATCGACAGGCCCATCGTTTCGGCGATCGGCATGACGGGATACTGAGCCAGGAGCTTCGCTCCGGCGATGTACATGGGCATCTGCGGTCCCGGCACGTTCGAGACCACCAGGTTGATGAGACGCGACCGCGACGCCAGCCGCGCTGCCATGGCGTGAATGGTCGGCGGAGCCCACGTGCCGATGTTCATCAGGAACTCGGCACCAACGGCCTGTTGTGACTCCTTGAGGTTCTTCGTCTGCTCGCGAATGAGGGCGAGCCGTTTCTTCGCGCTCATTTGAGCGATGGGCAGGTCCACGAAGATGGAGGACACCCGGTTCCCGAGCGCGTCCTGTTCGTTGTCGCTCCTGACCGACACGGGGACCATGGCCCGGAGGGTCCGGTCTCGGGTCCGCTCCCCGCGGTGGCGGAACAGCCGGTGCAGCGCGCCGGCCACCGTCGTGAGCACGACGTCGTTCACGGTGCCGCCGAGGGCATTCTTGATGTCCTTGAAGACCTGGACGGGCTCCTCGAACATCGAGAAGCGGCGGTTCGGGCCGACCCGACGGTTGAAGGGGCTGGCGGGCGCAATCAACCCGCGCCCCGCGATATCACGAAGACCCCGCACAATCCCGCCCACCTGCTCCGCCATCCGCGATGGCGCCTGAAGCGTGCGCTGTCCCATCTCCACCAGTGAGCCCAGCGGGTTCATGAGTTGCTCTTTGATCGCTTCGCGCAACACTTCGAGCTGGTTCGGCTCCGGTTCCGGCTCCCAGGGTTGCGGCTCGAGGACCTGCGGCTCAGGCGAGAAATCGAAGATCGCCGACGCCACGTCGATGGCGGCGACTCCATCGACGATGGCGTGGTGGACCTTGCCGAGGAGCGCCATCAGGCCGTCCTCCAACCCCTCGATGAGATACAGCTCCCAGAGCGGTTTCGTTCGATCCAGCGGACGCGAGATCACTCGCTGGACGTAATCGATGAGTTCCTTCCTTCCACCGGGTTTCGGAAGCGCCGCCCGGCGGAGGTGGAAGCTCAGATCGAAATCGACGTCGTCGACGTAGACAGGGCGCCCCAGCGGCAGTGGAGGGAACACCACCCGTTGGCGAAACCGGGGCGCGAGGTGAAGCCTGGACGAAATGACCTCGACGACGTCTTCGTAGCGAAGGACACCGTTCGGCCGGGTGGAGGGGTCGAGAATCGCCACGCCGCCCACGTGGAAATGGACCGACGGCGTCTCCAGATAGAGGAATGACGAGTCTTGGGCCCCGAGACGTTCCATTAACGCTCCCCAACGGGTGAACGAACCTCAGGGGAGGTTACAACGGCGACGGATTAGCCGTATTCGACTAGTCGTAGTGCCCGCAATGTGAGCATTCGAACCAGGTTCCTCCAGGATCCAGCCGGAAGAGGGCTCGCATGCCGCAGTTGTGGCAGTACCGAACGACGTGACCCGGCGACGGCTGCTCCTCTTTTGTCCCACCGTGCCGCTTCAGAGCCTGGACGTAGCGCTCGTACAAGAAGGGGTCCCTGGTCTCGCGTGCCGCTTGAGCCATCGCTTTCCCCCTTTCTGTCGTTGCTACATTCACCTTTCCCGTTCCCTCCCGGAGCAATCCACCCAATTGTTGGGTTTGCGGCCTACGTGAAGTTGTGTAGGCGATGCGAAGCGGTATGGTTCGCCGCGTGAGAATCTCAGCCGCGCGCATTGGGGTTATAGCCACGCTGACGGCCGCAACGGCAATGAGCGCCGTTGCCGCTCTCGCGCAGACACCGACGCCTGAGACGCGCGAAGTCGTTTCGGGAGACAACTTCTTCGACCCCGAAGCAGTCCACGTCGGAGTGGGGACAAGGATCGTGTGGCCGAACGTGGGTCAGACGTCGCACACGGTCACCGCAACTGATGGCACCTTCGAATCGGGTGACCTGAGGCCGGGCCAGGAGTTCGCGCGGACGTTCGACCGCGCGGGGGCGTACCGGTACTTCTGCCGCTATCACGGCACGGCCGGCGGCCAGGGGATGGCGGGCGTCATCCTGGTGGGCAACGCGCGCCTTCAGTCGCCGTCAGGCCACCAGTCCGGACGGGGGGCCGAGAAGATCCCAACGGAGCCGGGTGAGACCCTGCTCGTGCCGAAGGACTTCGGAACCATCCAGAGAGCCGTTAACGCAGCGGACCCGGGAGACCTCATCGTGGTCTCGCCCGGCGTCTATCAAGAGGGCGTGAAGGTGACGACCCCGTACATCACGATCCGAGGCCGGAACCGGAACTCGGTCATCCTCGACGGAGGCTTCAACATCCCAAACGGAATCCACGTGATCGAAGCCGACGGCGTGGCGATCGAGAACATGACGGCTCGCCACTACCGGCTGAACGGGTTCATCTGGACCAGCGTGCTCGGGTATCGCGGTTCCTTTCTGACCGCCTACAACAACGGCGACTACGGGATCTACGCCTTCGACTCACGGTACGGACGGTTCGAGCATTCGTACGCCAGCGGCCATCCAGACGCCGGCTTCTACATCGGGCAGTGCCACCCCTGCGACGCGGTGGTCACCAGGGTCGTCTCGGAGCGGAACGGCCTCGGCTTTTCGGGGACGAACGCCGGGGGGAACCTCAAGGTGGTGAACTCAGTCTGGCGCAACAACATGGCGGGGATCCTTCCGAACACCCTCGACTCCGAGCGCCTGGCCCCGCAGCGGCAGATCTACGTCGCCGGCAACCTCGTCGTCGACAACAACAACGTCAACGCTCCGGCCAACGCGTTGACGTTCGGAGCGCTCGGAAACGGGATTCTGGTAGCCGGAGGGGCTGGCGACGTCGTGGAGCGAAACACGGTCCTCAACCATCGGAACTACGGGATCGGGGTGTCTCCGAATGCGGACCGGAACCTCTGGATCGCGGAGCGGAACGTCGTTCGGAACAACACAGTCCGCGGTTCGGGGCTTGCCGACCTTGCTCTTGGCGGTCCGGGAGGCCGGGACAACTGTTTCTCTAGCAACGATTTCGCCTCCAGTGTCCCGCCCGCCATCGAGACCTTGTATGGATGCGGCTCCCGTCTGGCCTCCCTCGGAGGGGGCGATCTCGCGCCAACGGTTCAGTCGTTGGCGTCTTTCCTCAGGGGCAAGAGCGGCAAGTTTCCGCACGGCGACTGGCGAAGCCAGCCGGCCCCATCCGCCCAGCGGAGCATGCGCGATCCGTTGAGCGCGCCGCCGCTCACGATCCCGGGCGTGGAGGTTCCGGGCGAGGTCAGCCGGCTTCGGGCCCATCCGCTTCCGGACTCATTCAATCGAATGGAGGTGAACGTGCTCGGCATCCCGCTCGCCGCACCCACGTGGTGGGCGCTGCTCCTCGGAATGTACGCCTACATTCTGCCGCTGGCCCTGTACGTCACGTGGGTGGCCATCGCTGTGTGGGACCTGGTTCGCCGGGATGAGCGGAACTCGTTCCGTATAGCGTGGATGATCGTGATCTTCGCCGTCCCGTTCCTCGGTCCGGTCCTTTATTACGTGTGGGGACGGACGGAGATCTCTCGGTCGGTTCGCATCATGCTGGTGGTCGGGGGGCCTGTTGTGGCGGCGACGTTCACCGTCGTTGCGGTCGCCTTCGCCAGCTGACGAGCGCTCGGCGTCGGCGTCTACGCGCTCGTCAAGTATTGACGCAACCCCGTATCGAGATCTCGCGGCGAATATCCCAGCTCGCGGCGCGCCTTGGCGTCCGTCGCCCAATAGGTGACGCCGTCCGCGGCCTTGATCAATTCGCGAAGGTTTGGGCCCACCCCCATCACCCTGCCGATGAGCGGCCCGAGTGGAATCGACATCTTGACCATCGCCGGCGGAATGACGACCCTCGGTGGCTTCCGGCGGAGGATCGTGGCGACCCTCTTGACGGCGTCGCCGATGTTCGTGATCTCCCCTCCCAGGACATACGACTCACCGAGGCGGCCCTTGTCGTGCACCAACACGATTCCGTCCACGCAGTCCTCGATGTGGAGGAAGTTCAACCCGGTTTCCGGGAAGGTCAGGGCCTTCAGCCGCCCCCTTCGTATGAGATCGACGAAGTTCGCAATCTGCGACGTGTCGCCGGGCCCGTACACCCCGCCGGGCTGCGCGATCACGATCGGATACCCGCGTCTGATCCGGTCCAGCGCGACCTGGTGCGCCAGGTACTTCGTCTCGTCGTAGTACGAAAGGAAGTCGTCGCTCGGTCGCCGGTACTCCTCGTCGACGATCTTGCCGCGGGTGTTCCCGAACACGTTGATCGTGGAGACGTAGACGATGCGACCAACCTGGGCGCGCGCCGCGGCGTCAAGGACCCGCTCCGTCCCCCGCACGTTCGCGTCGTACATCGCGGGACGTTTCGACGCGGGGATACCGACCTCGTACACCGCACCGACGTGGAAGACGGAGTCGCATCCCGTTACGCCGTTTTGGATGGCGGCTTCGTCGCTCAGGTCGCCCTGCACGAGCTCGCAGCCGATGTCGCGAAGCTTCGCCGCCTTATCGCGGTTCCGGACCAGGGCGACGACGTCGTCCCCACGGGACCGGAGCTTCTCCGCGAGGTGACCACCGATGAACCCGGTGGCACCGGTGACGAACGCTCGCATGGTCGGATTAAACCATCGGCGGCTCGGCCGCCGGCCGGGCTCTCGCCAGTGAAGCGGCAATAGCGCCGGCGAGGATCAGTGCGCCACCCCACACGGTCCCCGTGCTGACGACCTCACCGAGGAAGATCGCGGCGAAGGTCGCCGCCGTGAGTGGCTCGGTCGCCGAGATGATTGACGTCCTGACCGCGCCGAGGCGCCGCAACCCCGCAAAGAGGGACACGAACGCTCCCGCCGTGAACGCGCCGGTCCCGAGGACCGGCCCCCAGTCCCGCCATCCGGCGGGAACCTCGGCCGCGCCGGTGAGCAGCGCGAAGATCGCCAGGGCCAGAGACGCCGAGCCGCTGACCCACATGGCACCGGCAAGTGAATTCGTTCGTCGCAGGACCGCATCGGCACCGATCAAATAGAAGGCGAATGTCAGCGCCGAGCCGAGTGCGAAGAGAATCCCCGTCCCGTCGATGTCGACGCCGCCAGCAGCGACGATCACAAGCGTGGTTCCGGCCATCGATGCGCCGAGGGCACCTCCGAGCAACCATCCCGGAAGGCCTCGACCCAGGATGAGATGGATCAACGACACCAGGACCGGATACGTGAAGAACAGAAGCGTGACGGCGGCCGCCGTACCGTGGTGGAGCCCGGCAAAGAAGAACGCGGCCTCCACGGCGTAGCCCAGCATTCCCAGCCCGACGAGACCGATTCCTTCGCCTGGAGAAGCCCGGAGCGGCATGCGGAGCGCGGCCAGGACCACGGCGAGGATCGCCGCGGCCACGGCGAAGCGGACGGCGAGGAACGACGGGACCGGCAGCCCCGTTCGAGTCGCCACTCGTCCCAGAACCACCACCGCCCCGAACTGAAGCGACGTGAGCAGGATGAACAGCGCTCCGACGAGGTCGGGCGAGGATCTTTTCTCCGTCGCTCCGCTTCGTGCGGACGTCATGCCCTATCCTTCGGGGCACTCCGGAGCGGAGCCCCCGGCACGGGAACCTGGGGCCGGCGGGGGTGATAGCCCGTCGCCGCCTCCCATTGGCTTGCGAGGTCCAAAAGCGCCTCGTCCCGGTTTTCGTCGCCCACCAGCGATACGCCTATCGGGAGACCGTCTGCGGACCGACCGGCCGGAAGGTTCAGGGCTGGGAGCCCGGCGAGGTTGACGGAGCACGTGATCCAACCAGGCCCCACGGCCGCCGCCTCGACGGTTTCTCCCCGGCCCAGATCAATCACATTGTCAGTCGGGTTCGGCGCCGGGTACGGCGTCGAGGGAATGAGCAGCGCGTCGAACGTC
This sequence comes from Actinomycetota bacterium, assembly GCA_036259835.1. Classification (GTDB taxonomy): domain Bacteria; phylum Actinomycetota; class UBA4738; order UBA4738; family UBA4738; genus JALYGK01. Next base: position 4,148 of record DATABA010000088.1, on the reverse strand, counting down.
TGGAGTTGCGACCGGTACCAGCGCCGGATTTCCTCGCGGCGCCGCGCCGCTTCGGCTCGTTCCGTAACGGTGAGGCGCCGCCCTTCATCGATCCAGGCCCAAACGGTCGGCGCCACATCACCTCGCTTCTCTTCGAGCCGGGGATGTGCCGCCCCGAATTCCGGATAGCAAATCCGGCTCCATACCCGACGGCTGTCCTCGACGCCGCGACCGTCCAGAGCCTCAACCTCGGCGCCGCTCGCCTCGAACGTCGTGGCGACCTTCTGAACCAGATCGAGCACGTCCGCGTGCACGCGATCCGCGAAAAACCCGCCTGGAACACCGATCCGCCATCGCCGCCCGACCGGACGATCGCCATCGCCGGCCGACTCCCAGTCGCTCCCCACCATGAGGTGATAGAGCAGACGCAAATCTCCCGCCGTGGAGGCAATCGGGCCGGGGCAGTCCAACGACGGCGCGAGGGGCATCAGGCCCTGCAGGGGCAGCCGGCCCGTCGTGGGCTTGAGCCCGAACGTCCCACACATCGAAGAGGGGATCCGGATGGAGCCGCCTGTATCCGACCCCAGGGCCCACGGCACCACACCAGCCGCCACCGCGGCGGCGGATCCCCCGCTGGAACCGCCGGTCATCCGGTCGGCGTTCCAGGGGTTCGCCGTCGGGCCGCAGGCCGACACGAGATTGGTACCCCCGGCGGCAAGCTCGTGCTGGTTCGTCTTTCCGACGAAAACCATTTCCGCCTGCCGCATCCGATCGACGATCGGAGCGTCCGCAGCAGCCTTGGTCCCCCGATATGCGGCGCAGCAGCCGGTGGTCTCGTGTCCCGCCACGTCGAACAGGTCTTTGATGGCGAGCGGAACGCCGGTCGCCATCCCCGAAGGGTCAGACATCAGACGGCGCGCCGCCGCCAGCGCTTCACCTTCCCAGACTTGCGAGAAAGCGTTCGTCACGGGCTGCCATAGGTGCAGCCGCTCGAAGGTTCGCTCGAGCAATTCCGCCGGCGCGACATGTCGAGCCCGCACCGCGCCCAACATCTGAATGGCTGTCTCGAGCTCGCCGTACCGAAGCCCTGTCATGAAGCGTCCGAGCGGAGGAAGTCAGAGACCTTCGACACGATGTTCGGAATCCCCTCGTACATCGCCACGGCGTCCCGGAAGAGCATCAACTCCGCGTTCGGCATGATCTCGGCAAGGATCCGGCCGACGACCGCGGGATGAATCTCATCTCCCTCCCGGCAGATCAGAAGCGTCGGAGCGGTGACACGACGCATGTCCTCGCGATCTCGAAGCGGCCAGTCTTCGATCACCTCGCGAATCGCTCGAGGGACCCCGACTGGGTTCAGCCCCTGGAGGAGGCGTTGGTCGAACTCGCGGAGCCACGGCATGTCCCCGTAGTTGGCGAGCCGAGCCGGATCGGAAAGCAGCGCTCTCACCGCCTCCTCTTGGGACTTACCGTCAACGAGCGCGGCAGTCCTGAGCAACCGGTCCTTGTGTCGAAACGGCCGATCGATCCCGGCCGGAAGGAGAAAGACGAGCTTCTTGAACCGATTGGGATCCTGGTAGGCCACGAGATGACTGATGGCTCCGGCTCCCAACGAGGTCCCGAACGCCACGTCCGCCCCATACGCGTCGGCGACGGCGCGCACGTCGCGAGCAAAGTCCGCGAACCGATACCCGCGTTCGGGCGACGAGCTGTGACCGTGCCCCCGGAAACAGAACCGGATCTTCGTCCCGGGAACGAACGGCGTGAGCTGGGCGAGCTCCAGGCAGGAGCTGGTCAGGCCGTGGGCGAGGACGCTGACCGGCTCACCCTCCCCTTCGACCTCGACATGGAGAAGCGCATCTTCGGTGCGAACCTCAGCCATGGTGCAAATCCCATTCGGCCGAGATCACGTCGGGGGCCGGATCATGTACCCGATCGAAGAACCGACCTTTGCATGCCTCAGCTCCTGGCGAGCGTCGATGTGACGGGCCACTCTGGCGGCCAGGACGCCGGCAACCGCGATCGCGAGCGCTGAGGCGACCCCCAAGGCCGCTTCCGTCGTCAGGCTTGCGACGTCGCCGGCGCGGCCGAACGGCGCCGCGATGACCAGGAAAACCAGGCCTCCCAGCCAGACTCCCCACCACAGCGGAAGCAGGCGCGGCGTCGGGAGCTGCTTCCACGCTGCTTCACCGGCATCCGGATCACTCGCCTTCCACAGCTCCCTCATGGTGCGGTACGGCATGACGAACACCGCAAAGGGAACGAACCACCACGCCACCACCCACCCGGGCGTGTAATGGAGCTCCGTGGCTCCCAGCGCCGCGAGGTTCCGGTGGGCACGGTGCTGCCAGAGGAGCCACGCGATCGCTGCTGGAGCCGGATAAAAGCCGATGAAGAAAAGCAGCGCGAGCAGACCCGGTGTTTGCTCCTCGATCTCCCGAAGCAGCGACGCGGACCCGGCGGAGGCTCCCGCGAGCCGAACCACCTCAAACACGAGAGCGCAGGCCGTGGCGAAGGCTCCGGCAACGTGCAGATACAGAAGCCCCCTGGCCCAGCGTCCTCGGGTTCGCGCCGACGCGTACGCCACTCCGGGCGCCAGAACCTCGACGTTGTGCTTCTCTCTGGAGACGTACTCGTACCAGGCCCGGTCCCAACCTTCGTCGGTTCGGGGGAAACGGAGGACGGGGCCTCCGGGCTGCTCGCGGTCCCAGATCCCGAAGAAGTCGGTTCCAAACCCGAGCAGGTAGCGGTACCCCGAATGGCTGAAGCGAATGGCTCCTTCGCCCGGCCGGGCCTCCGAGGCGTCGGCGTCGTTCATGACGGCTTTCGACCATAGCGATTCGTTCCGAACCTCACACGATCCACGCGCGGTACATCTCCACGGAGTTCAACCCCTCGTCGATCACCGGATCGTCGGCTCCCCGCCTCCAGTCGATCCCGAGCGCCGAAGCGGCCCCGAGCGATGGAATCGCGGGCCAGGAGTCCTTCATGTGATCGTGACCCCGGATGGAGGGAATGGACCAGTCGTGAGAAACCGGAGATGGCACCGCAACCATGCTCTTGATCCCGAGGACCTGTACGGCGACCGAAAGGCGCTTGTCGTAAGAATCCTCCCAATCCGGCCGGGTATGGTTCCGCGCCCAGTCGAATATCGGGTCGATGAGTTCGACGGGGAGAACAGGCGCCACCGTCCAGAAGCCGTGCGTCCGAACCCAGTGTCGCCCGGTCGCCAGCGCCTCCCTGTAGGCCGCGTCGGCGCCCGGCGGCGTTGTCGCGTACAGCATGACCGGCGCATCCGGGACGGCGCGAAGCATCGCCTTCGTTCCCTCGTACAGGTCACCACACGGGAGCGCGTCGTCCTCCAGGACGAGATGATGCGTCGCACCCTGGGACCGTCTTTCCCAGGCCTCCTGCCCGGCGAGCCACGGCCCGTCACGACGCTCGTCGAACACGACGTCGACGTTCGCTGCGGGCGCGCCGAGCTGTTCCATGACGCGCGTGACGCGGTCTCGCCGCTCGTGCACGGCCAGGATGCAGACGGAAAGCACGACGTCGGTCATGCCGAATCCACGGTCCCCTCTCTCACAGGTCGTCAAACGCGGACGGATGGTCGCTCGGTGCTCCAACGCGGACGGACGCGGCCGGTATGAGCACCGTCATCCTCGCCAGTATCATTTTCGCAGGCGATCCTCCGCGGCCCGGACCGACCGCGATGGTTGTCAATGGCAGCCGCATCGAATGGATGGGCGCTCCGGCGTTGATTCCGCAGTGGTTTCGAACCGAGCCGGTCGACTTCACCGACGCGGTCGTCATTCCGGGCCTCATCGATTCGCACCAGCACATGCTTCAGGCAGCGGCCACCCTCCGCTGGACCGATTGCAGCGGCGCCCGGTCGCCGCAGGAGGCCGTCGCACGGCTACGCGAACACGCGCGGACCGTTCGCGAGGGCGCCTGGATCGTCGGCTGGGGCTACGACGCCGCAATCGCGAAGGGCGGCCGGCGACCAACCCGCTCGATGCTCGACGCTTTTTCGCCCGATCGACCGGTGCTGTTGATCGAGTCGTCGTTTCACCAAGGAACGGCGAACTCGGCGGCCCTTGCGGCCGTCGGGCTTGGTCGGTCGACGCCGCGCCGGTGGGGCGGCGAGCTCGAGCGCGACCGGCGAGGCG
>DATABA010000087.1:0-5888 GCA_036259835.1 Actinomycetota bacterium | reverse complement strand
GTACCGGCGAATTCGCCGGTACGGTTGAGCAGGTCGGAGACGGAGTGACCCTCGTCTCACCCGGCGACAGGGTCTTCGGCGAGCTCATGCGCGACTATGCGGGGGACGGCACCTTCGCCGAGTACGCGGTCGTCTCCGAGGCGATCGGGCTCGCGAAGCTTCCCGAGGGACTTGACCCCGCGGTCGCCGGCGCGCTGGCCCTGGCCGGCTCAGCGGCCTATCAGTCGGTCACGGCAGCCGCCCCTGCCACCGGGGAGACCGTGCTCGTCTCCGGCGCGACCGGGGGCGTGGGGTCGATGGCGGTGCAGCTCGCCGCCGCGAACGGCGCTACCGTGATCGCCACGGCTCGTCCCGGGGAGGATGCCGAGTTCATCAAGGACCTGGGAGCCCAGCACGCGGTCGACTTCACCGGCGATATCGCGGCACAGGTTCGAGCGATCGCTCCCGATGGCATCGACGCAGTGGTTCACACCGCCGGCGACGCCGTCGAGCTGGCCGATCTCCTGCGGCCCGGCGGCCGGTTCGCCTCGACCCTCATGGTCGGCCCGGAGCAGCTGGCGGGCAAAGACGTGGAGGTGACGCAGATCATGTACATGCCAGATCGGGAGACGCTCGAGGAGCTGGCGAGGCGCGCGGCGGCGGGCGAGCTCCGCGTCCCGATCCAGCGCACGTACAGGCTCGAGGAGGCGCCTCAGGCGATGAGCGACTTCGCCGCCGGGGGGACGCTCGGCAAGCTGGCGATCACGATCGCGTAGAGCAGCGGGCGCCGCTTCCACCGACGTCGGACCACTCGAGAGAAGGAGCTGCACATGCAGATCGAAGGCATCACCTGGCACGCTGTCACCCTGGATCCCGACGCCTTCGCGGCGATGAAGGCGCTCGCGACCGGACCCATGGGATTGACGCCGATGATGGAGATGGACGGCATCGTCGTGTTCGCCATGCCCAACGGGACCGTCCTGGAGCTGTACCTGCCGGAGGCCGTGCCCGAGTACGGCTACAACAACAGCATCGCGTTCGGGTTCCGAGTGGACGACATCGAGACTGCGTCGAGGGAGGTGGAGGCTGCTGGGGGCGAGCTGCTCGGCGAGATCACGCGAGTCGAGGAGATGCGCTACGCCTATCGGCACTTCAATGGCCCGGACGGTCGCGTCTACGGCCTCAACGAGCAGAAGTAATCGTCGCGAACACTCAGCGGTTCCCGTCGTATGGATGAACGGATTGAGGCGTCTTCCTTCCTTCGTTTTCCGAGGTCGCCACACGCTTTCTGCACCGAGTACGTACTCATGGAGGGGTCGTCGCCTCGATGTAGAGCCGGTGTAGATGGTGTCACGCCCAGAGTGGCTTCTCGACGGACCCGGCCATCGAGAAGCCCCAGGCTGCCTCACGTATCGATCGCGGGAGCGATCGAATTGCGCAGATGGCACCTGAAACATGAAGGTGTCTACGAGAACGTGCTCAGGTGCTCGACTCGGCCTGACTAGGCAAGTCGATGATGGTATGGCGCGAAGCTTTGAGGTTCCACAATCAGGACACTCAAGGACTCCTGAAAGCGATTGAAGTCGCTCATCCAGCGAATCGAAGAAAGCGTCCGCTTCCCCTAGGGCTCCTCTGGTTCGGAGATATTCCAGAACGCGATCGGTCAACATCCGGAGCTCTCGCCAGGCTTCTATTAGTTGCCGCGATGGGTCTGAGCCGCTTTCAGCCACTGGCGGGTCAACTTTCGAACGCCTACCACTAGGTCAGCATGGAGTTCCAGCGCCGATGCTTCTGGATCTACGCGAGCGATGTCCGCAAGCCGCCGCTCCTCTCTACGCAGGGCTGCCTTGGCTGCTCTCGCCCTCCGCGCCGTTTCCGGAGTCCCGTGGATGCCGCCGCGTTTCAAATCGAGCTCTGTTGTTTGTTCTGCACTAGTTCCGTTTTCATGTGACTTGGTGACATCTGTGGATTTCTCGGAGGAAGTTCGCCCGGGTGCTTAACATCCGACTCGAGCTCCCCGTCTCTCGTCGAGACGGGTTATCCCTGTTCGGCCCGTTGTGGCCGAATTGTGGCCACGACCGCCCTATACCCGCTCCTCGTACCCCGCCGCGTCGAGAAATCCCAGGTGGTAGGGAATCTGCCTGAGCCGGAGATGGGAATCGAACCCATGACCTACGCATTACGAGTGCGTCGCTCTGCCGACTGAGCTACTCCGGCGCGGCAGTCATTGTAGGCGGACCGGGGGATTCGCCTCGCTATTGGTTTACCTAACTTCAACGGCGCCGATACTTTGCTGTAGAGGCGAACTCACCGCGGGCCATCTGAAGGGGGGAATCCCTCTGCACAGGCGAATCGACTTGAGGCGGCTGGCCGCCATCCTTGCCGCTGCGGTCACCGCAGTTCTGGTTGCGATCCCGGCCGGGGCAACCACCTTCACGTTCAAACCCGTGGCGGACTCGTTCGTCAACTCGGCCAACCCTTCCACGAACTACGGAGGGTCTGCGGTGATCGCCGTTGATGCTTCACCGACCGTCCGAACGTACCTCCGGTTCGATGTCCAGGGATTGACCGGCCCCGCCGCAAAGGCAACGCTGAAGCTCTTCGCGATCGACGGCTCGACGACGGGATACGAGGTTCGGACCGTCTCCAACAACAGCTGGGGCGAGAGGACGATCAACTACTCGAACGCCCCATCGTTCTCGTCATCGCGAACAGGTAGCTCAGGGGCGTTCGCGGCCTCACGGTGGACGTCGGTCGACGTGACACCCGCCGTCAGCGGTAACGGCACGTACAGCTTCGCCGTCCTCACCAGCAGCGCCACCCGAATTCGGTTCTCCAGCCGGCAGGGCGATCGCCCGCCGCGCCTGGTGGTGGAGACCGGGCCCGACACCACACCACCGAGCCGTCCCACCGGCGTAACCCTTAGCGCCGTGGACTTCAACTGGGTGAACATCAGCTGGAGCGCATCGAGCGACACGTTTGGCGTGAGCGGGTACACCCTGTATCGAAACGGCGTCGCGCTGGCGACGCTCACTGCGAGTACGCGGAGCTATTCGGATACGACCGTCGCTCCGAGAACGAGCTACAGCTATCAGGTCGACGCCTTTGACGCGGCAGGAAACCGATCGAGCAAGTCGTCTGTGGTCTCGATGACCACGTCGGCACTGCCCTCGTACCCGGTGGTGGCCGCGGCGGGCGATATCGCCTGCAGCCCCGGTAGCTCCTCGTTCAACGGTGGAAACGGAACCGCAACGAATTGCCGCCAGAAGTACACGTCGAACAGCCTGGCGAACGCCCGGTTCTCGGCCGTCCTTCCGTTGGGTGACATCCAGTACGAGGCCGGCGAGTACAACAACTTTCTGAACTCGTACCACCCCTCATGGGGGCGCGTGAAGAGCATCACGCGTCCCGCAGTTGGGAACCACGAGTACAGGACGTCAGGAGCGGCAGGGTACTTCCAGTACTTCGGGGCAGCCGCCGGAGATCCTTCGAAGGGCTACTACAGCTTCAACCTGGGGTCATGGCACCTCATCGCGTTGAACTCGAGCATTGCGCGCGACGCGTCCTCGGCTCAGGTGAGGTGGCTGGCGAACGATTTGGCGGCGAACACCAAGCCATGCGTGCTCGCGTACTGGCATCACCCGCGATGGTCGTCCGGCTCAAATCACGGCAGCGATGCATCCGTCGCGCCGTTCTGGAACACGCTTCACGCCGCGCGCGCCGACGTGGTGCTCGTCGGACACGACCACCTGTACGAGCGGTTCGCGCTCCAGAACACCACTGGCGGGGCGGATCCAAACGGGATCCGTCAGTTCACGGTCGGAACGGGTGGAAAGAGCCTCTACCCGTTCGGCACGATCAGGGCGAACAGCGAGGCGCGAAACAACACGACGTATGGAGTGCTCATGCTGAAGCTGCAGCCGTCCAGTTACTCCTGGCGATTTATCCCCGAGGCTGGCAAGACCTATACCGACTCCGGAAGCACCACCTGCCACTAATGTCTCTACGGCGCGACCGCGCTTGAAACGCTCCCGGCGTCGGAGAGCCGAAGGAACAATCGCTCCAGTACCAACCGCGCGTTGAGATTGGTCTCGTCGGCGAGATCGGCGCGGGCTTCCTCCACCGCTCCCATGACCAGCGCGGCATCGGAGGCGCTCCACGTTGAAGCGTCCTCGGCGACCGGCAGGTCGATGTTGATCAACACGTCCTGACCAGCCCCGGATCCGGCCGCCGCGACATCGCGGAAATACGCGCTCAGCGACATGAGCGCCAGATCCAGGAACTCTCGTTCCGCGCGGCGGAGCCTTCGTTCGTGCTGGTCGCTCAACCTCCGAACCACCGCTCGAAACGGCTCCTGTGGTCTTCCCCGTTCGTCGAGGAAGGGTTCCAGCTCGGCCTGCAACTCGTCGCCAAGAGAGGCGCGGAATGCCTTCGCCGCCGCCAGGAGCTGCTCCGCGCTTCGGAGCGCCGCGCCACGGCCTCCGCGGGCCGCCCGGGCCGCGTCGAGCGCCGCGTCCCGAAACGCGAGCTCGCGGTCGTCTCGGGCCATTCGTCGCGCCCGCCCCACGTTCCCTCCGGCGAGACGTGCGGCGAGCTTTGCCCTGGTCTGATCCACGCCTTCTCGCACGAGGACATCCACGACGAAGTCCTCGGGAAGCGGCGGAAAAGAGATCTCCTCGCACCGCGATCGAATGGTCTCCGGAAGGTCGTCGGGCCTGGCCGAGAGCAGGATGAACACGGTGTCGCGCGGAGGGTCCTCCAAGACCTTGAGCAGCACGTCCGCCGCTTCGATCCGCAATCGGTCTGCCTGGACCACCACCATGACCTTTCGCCCCGGCTCGGGGGGCGTGAGGTACGCCCGAGAGACGAACCAGCGAGCGGTGTTCGGATCGGACCCATCCTTGCCGACCAGGATGTCCGGTCCTCCAGGTTCGAGCACGAGCATGTTCGGGTGCCGTTCGCCCATGGCGAGCCGACAGTCACGGCACTCACCACAGCCACCACGCGAGCAGAGCAGGGCGGAGGTGAGGGCGCGCATGCCGATCCGTTTCCCGGAGCCTTCGGGTCCGATGAATAGGTACGCGTGGTGCGGCCTGGCCGCGGCAGGCGCCAGAAATGCGACCGCGGATTCCTGCCCCGGCACATCTCGGATCACCGGCGGCATACCGCCTGGATCCTTCCCGCTCCACGTCGTCGTGTCAGTCATGGCTCGGTCGGTTCGAAGATCCTGTCGAGCGCCTCGCGGACTCGCCGGTGAACCTCGTCCGGCGTTCCGCCCGCGTCGATGACCTGGAACCGCTCGGGATGCTCCTCGGCGATCTTGAGGTACGCGTCCGAGACCTTCTGGTGGAAGGCCAGGTTCTCCCCCTCGAAGCGATCGTTTCGCCCAGGCGCTCTGGCCAGCGACTCCTCAGGGTCGAGGTGCAGGAGGATGACCACGTCGGGGAACAGCCCCTGCGTCGCCCATGCGTTCAGCGTGAGGACGTCCTGTTCCCCTAGACCGCGGGCCACACCCTGGTATGCGATGGAAGAGTCGACGAACCGGTCGCAGAGGACGACCTTCCCCTCGGCGAGCGCGGGGCGAATGACGGTGGACACCAGATGCGCTCGGGACGCTGCGAATAGCAGTGCCTCCGCTCGCGGATCGACTTTCCCCGTGGCCGCATCGAGGATCGCCTCGCGGAGACGATCGCCGAACCCGGTTCCCCCTGGCTCCCTGGTCAAGACTACATCGCGACCCTTCGACCTGAGGTAGTCCCGCGCCATCTCGATCTGCGTGCCTTTCCCGGCGCCCTCCACCCCTTCGAACACGATGAAGATTCCAGAGCGCTCCAGCTTGCGGACTCTGGGAAGGAGCTTGAGAGGGCGCAGCCGGGCGAGCCGGCTCTTCTTCATTCCCCGCATGGACA
>DATABA010000086.1:0-15898 GCA_036259835.1 Actinomycetota bacterium | reverse complement strand
GCGTTCGCGTCCGCTCCAGCGTCACTCCTTCCGCCCTTGGACGGATGTGTCGAGTGTCCGCCTGACGTGTGCCCCTTGGCCGGGCTGTTCACGACATATGGGTTGCTGGAAGATCCGGTGCGGTGACAGATCTTGCCCTTGTCGTTCTTGGCTCCCGCCGACGGAACGATCCCGACGAGAAGGAGGCTCAAGACGGCGACGAACAGCACCGTTACGGCCGGCTGAATTCTCGTCCTCATAGCTCACCTCCCTCCCTCGGTAGTCCTACAGCATATACCTGATACTACCCGTACTAACTAGTTACCGAAACCTAACGTCCGACAAACATCTGGATCAATGACATAACCCCTGGGTAGCCTCTATACCCCGATCGGGCGGCGACAATCGGTCGAATTGCTTAGGGGGGGTACCCCGGCATTCTTGCTTGCTCTGATGTGGGTCAAACGTGTGCCGTGGCGCTATTCCCACTCGATGGTCGAAGGCGGCTTCGAGGAAACGTCGTACACCACCCGGTTCACGCCCGGGACCTCCTCGACGATCCGGGAGGCCATCCGTTCCAGGGCGTCATACGGGATCCGGGCCCAGTCCGCGGTCATGGCGTCCTCACTGGTGACCGCCCGAATGACGATCGGGTTGTGATATGTCCGCCCATCACCCATGACACCGACGCTTCGTACGCTGAGGAGCACCGCGAAGGCCTGCCACAGTTCGCCGGCAAGGTCCGCTCGTTTGACCTCCTCCTGGACGATCTGATCGGCAGCCCGGACCGCTTCAAGTCGTTCACGGGTCACTTCTCCGACAATCCGGACGGCCAACCCCGGGCCGGGGAACGGCTGCCGCCACACGATCTCCTCGGGAAGACCGAGTTCCACTCCGACCCGCCGGACCTCGTCCTTGAACAGGTCGCGAAGCGGCTCTACCAGCTCCAGGTCCATGCGCTCGGGGAGACCGCCCACGTTGTGGTGGCTCTTGATCTTCGCCGCGGTTCGTGACCCCGACTCGATGACATCGGGGTATAGCGTTCCCTGCACCAGAAACCGCGCCTCTCTCCCCTCTTCCCGTGCCACGTGTTCGAAGACTCGGATGAACTGCTCGCCGATGATGCGCCGCTTCTGCTCAGGATCCGTCACGCCCGCGAGCTTCGACAGGAAGAGATCCGACTTGTCCACATGAATGAGCGGGACGTGGAAGTGCTGGCCGAACGTCTCCACGACTTGCTCCGCTTCGCCGGCGCGAAGGAGTCCGGTATCGACGAAGACGCATGTCAGGTTCTTACCGATAGCCTTGTAGACCAGGAGCGCGGCGATCGCAGAATCGACGCCCCCCGAGAGCGCCGAAAGGACCTGAGCGTCGCCGACCTGCAGCCGAATTCGTTCGACGGCGCGCTCGATGACGTTCGACGGGGTCCACTCGGGGAGCAGGTTGCAGCCGTCGTAGAGGAAGCGCTTCATGACGTCCATGCCGCGCGGCGTGTGAGCGACTTCGGGATGAAACTGGACGCCGAACAGCCGCCGCTCCCGGTCCTCCATGGCGGCGACCGGCGTCGACTCGGTTCCGGCGGTCACGTTGAATCCCTCCGGCGCGGCGGTGACCGTGTCGGCATGGCTCATCCATACCGTTTCCCTCTGGGAGAGATCGCTCAGGAGGACACCGGGTTCACGAATGTCGAGGTCGGTGCGGCCGTACTCTCGAAGCCCCGTCGGTTCGACCCTCCCTCCGAGCAACTGCGCCATCGCCTGCTGGCCGTAACAGATGCCGAGGACCGGAACCCCTAACTCGAACAAGCCGGCATCGACGCTGGGCGCGCCGGGCTCGTAAACGGACGCCGGCCCCCCGGACAGGATCAGTCCGGCCGGGCGCCTGGCCTCGATTTCGGAAACCGGCGTGTCGAACGGCAGGATCTCCGAGTAGACGTGGCACTCGCGAACCCGGCGGGCGATCAGCTGCGCGTATTGCGCCCCGAAGTCGAGGACGAGAACCGGCCGGGCGTCGCTCACGACGTGCGGATCACTGCGCTCCGACGCCTTGCGCTTTCTGAAGCGCCTTTCCTTCGGTTTTCACGGCCGGAGCAATTACGACCTCCGCCTTTTGGAAGTCCTTGACGGACTCGTAGCCGCACGTCGCCATGGACGTCCGGAGCGCGCCGAAGAGATTGAGCGTGCCGTCGTTCTCGTGAGCCGGTCCTACCAGGATCTCCCGAAGCGAAGCGACCCGTTTGGTTGCGACGCGGGCCCCTCGAGGCAGGTCCGGGTGGAACGTCGCCATCCCCCAGTGGTAGCCTCGGCCGGGCGCCTCGTACGCCTTGGCAAGAGGCGACCCGATCATCACGGCGTCGGCGCCGCACGCAATGGCCTTGGCGATGTCGCCGCCGGTCCGCATGCCGCCGTCGGCAATCACATGCACGTAGCGCCCGGTCTCCCGGAGGTGCTCCATTCGCGCGCCGGCTGCGTCGGCGATCGCGGTGGCCTGCGGTACCCCCACACCAAGGACACCGCGGGTCGTGCACGCAGCACCCGGCCCCACGCCGACCAACACTCCCGCCGCGCCGGTTCTCATCAGGTGAAGCGCCGTCTGATAGGAAGCGCAGCCGCCCACGATGACCGGGAGCTCGAACGACGCAACGAACTCCTTGAGGTTGAGCGGCTCCGTGCGGGTGGACACGTGCTCGGCCGAAACCACCGTTCCCTGGATCACCAGGATGTCGAGCTCGGCTTCGAGAACGGTCTTGGCGTACCGCGCCACGCGCTGCGGCGTGAGCGACGCCGCGGTGATCACGCCCCCCTCCTTGATCTCCCGAATGCGTCGTCCGACCAGGTCATCCTTCATCGGCTCTCGATAGAGCTCCTGCATTCGGGCGGTGGCCTTGTCGTCGGGCAGGGAGGCGATCTCCTCCAGCACCGGTTCGGGATCCTCGTACCGCGTCCACAGGCCTTCGAGGTTCATGACGGCCAGGCCGCCCAGCCTCCCGATCTCGATGGCGGTCACCGGTGAGACCACGCCATCCATGGCCGACGCCATGAGGGGGAGCTCGAACCGCCAGGCGTCGATCTCCCACGAGATGTCCACATCGTCGGGGTCGCGGGTCCGACGGGACGGCACGATGGCCACCTCGTCAAAACCGTATGCCCGCCGAGCGGTTTTGCCGATGCCGATGTCCGTCTCCACCTGGCTACCTCCGCGCCGAACGACCTGAATACGCGAAACGCCCGCCCGGGGAAGGGCAGGCGTCAGGGTGTTCCATGACGGAACGTTACCAGCGCGACAAACGGCAGTCGACCACCGATCGGCGGCGAACCTCGTTACACCGCCAGGCGGGCGTTTTCCTCGATGTAGCCGCGCTCCTGGAGCTTGTCCAGGATCATCTGGAGGCACTCTTCCTTGCTCATTACGTCCGTTTCCAGAACGAGATCGGGGTTGTCCGGCGGCTCGTACGGATCGGAGACCCCGGTGAAACTCGGAATGTCACCGGCGATGGCCTGCTTGTAGAGACCCTTGACGTCTCGCTCGATGCACACGTCGAGCGGCGCGTTGACGAACACTTCGATGAAGTCCCCGATCATCTCACGACATTTGTTTCTGGCTTCCCGGTACGGCGAGATCGCGGAGACGATCGTGGCCACGCCGTTCCTAGTCAACAGCTGTGCAACGAAGCCAATCCGAAGAATGTTCGTGTCTCGATCCTCCTTCGAGAATCCAAGTCCTTTCGACAGATTGGTCCGGACGACGTCGCCGTCCAGCATCTCGACCTTGAGGCCGCGCTTTCGGAGCTCCTCCTCGAGCATCTCGGCGAGCGTTGACTTGCCCGCGCCGGAGAGTCCGGTGAACCAGACAGTGAATCCCCTCACAGAAAACTCCTTCCTTCGGCACCTTCAATTGGCGGCAGTCCGTACAGCGACAGGATGGATGGCCCCACGTCGATGAGCCGTCGCGGCTTCTGGGGTCCTGTCGGTTGTCCCGGCGCTCCGGCCATGACGAGCACCCCCGTACGGTCATGGTTTGCGCCGTCCGGACCGGTGTCGTTCTCGTACGTGAAGACCTCGCCGGTTCCGACCTGTCCCACGGAACGCCATTCCAGGTCTCCGAAATAGATGATCAGGTCCGGCGCCACACCCGCGACCTGGCTATAGACATGTTCGGGCTTGAAAACCCGATTCCCCAGCGGCAGACCATCCGGTCCTCGCATCGCCTCGAGGGTGGCAAGGAGCTCGTCCCGGATCTCCTCGTATCGCGACGGCTCGACCACCCCGTGGGGCTCACGGTCCTTCACGTTCAAGAACAGGCGCCCGTAGTAGCCACCGTCTCCCCACGCGACCGTCCGCCGCCAGTCGACGGGCGCCTTGGCCATCGGGGTCGGCCCCGCGAGGGGTTCGGTGAAATGCAGGTACCCCTCACGAGCCAGCCACTCGTTCAAGCAGACTCCCCCGATCATGGGCCTGGCGCCGTGATCCGACATGACGAAGATCACCGTGTCGTCAGGGATCGCCTCGAGCAGAAGACCGATGTGCCGGTCGAGAAACCGGTAGTAGTCCCTGAACGACGTCTCGAACCTGTTGCCAGGCTCGTGCTTTGGATGTTTCGGATCCACGTGATGCCAGAACACGTGATGGAGCCGGTCCGGTCCCATCTCGACCAGCATGAAGAAGTCCCACGGCTTCGTTTTCGCCAGGCGGCACGCCACCCGGAAACGGCGTTCCGTCATGGCGAACACCTGTTCCAGGACGTGCTCCTCGCCGGCTTCTCGAAAGTTCGGAATGTCGAAGATGTAATCCTCACCGCCGAGCTCATCCTCGATCTCCGTTCGAAGCTCCGCCGGATAGGTGAATTCCCTGGCAGAGGGAGGGGTCAGGAAGCACGACACCCGCCACCCCTCGACCGGACGCGGCGGGTACCCGGGAGGAACTCCGATCAGGACCGACTTTCTCCCGGTCCTCGCGAGCTCATCCCACACCGCCGGCTCCTTTACGGCGTTGCTGGTGGCGATGGAAAGACCCTCGTAGCTGGTGTCCTTCCGGTTCCTGAACCCATAGATCCCAAGCTGACCGGGGCTCTTGCCGGTCATGGAACAAGCCCAACCCGGAACGGTGATGGGGGGCGTGACACTCTCGAGCTCTGCGTGGAGGCCCCGAGCCATGAGCTGGGTCAGCGCGGGCATCTCGTCGGCGAATTGATCGAAGAGGAACTGCGGGGTCACGCAGTCCAACCCAATTACGGCCACGCGAGGACCTTGTGTCATTCGAGCCTTTCCGTGATCGAGAGGTCTGGAGCGATGCGCCTCAACACGGCGCCGGATCAAGCCTCACTATTGTACGAAAGCGATGAATTCGCTCCGGCGGACGCTGTACCTGGGCGCGGCCGCATTCGTGTTGACCGGCCTTTTTCTGGCGATCGCACCCCGCTTCCTGCTGGTGGTGGTGCTCCAGCAGCTCGAGCTGCCCGACTACGTGGGTCCGCGTCTGGCCGGCGTAGGGGCCGTGGTGGCCGCCATGCTGATGGTTCTCATGGGCCACCGGATCGAAGAGGTGTGGTGGTGGTCATGGGCCTTCGTCATCGGCGCCGCCGGTTTCGCCATCGTCTCCTTGCTGCGCGCGCTGTTCGGCCCTTCTGGAGCATCTGCCCTTCCGTGGTGGCTCCTCGCCGCCGCGAGTGCGGCGTTCGGGGCCTCGCTGGTTTGGGGGCTCTTCGTGGCAGCCCAGGAGCGCCCGCCGAGCTGACGGTCGCCGCTGCGGCTGTTTGCCAACGCGCGCACCCGAGCATTCAACCGAGAGCAAGAAGAGAGGGGGCCGGCGAACCGGCCCCCTCTCGCTTCTTCGATTTGCGACTCGACGCGCTAGTGCATGTGGCCGTGCCCTGCGCCAGTAGCGGCGGCGTCCTCTTCCTCCGGCTTCTCCACCACGGCGCTCTCCGTGGTGAGGACCAGAGCCGCGATGGAAGCGGCGTTCTGAAGGGCTGATCGCGTCACCTTCGCCGGGTCGATCACGCCGAACTTCAGCATGTCGCCCCAGTCACCTCGAGCGGCCTCGAACCCGAACGCGCCGGATTCGCCGCGGATCCGCTCGACGACAACGGCGCCCTCGTATCCGGCGTTGTCCGCAATCAGCCGAGACGGCTCCTGGAGCGCCCGGCGAACGATCGTTGCGCCAGTGGCCTCGTCGCCTGACAGGCCGAGCGCACCGGTCGGGTCCACCGCCTCTTCGGCGCGAATCAGCGTCACACCGCCACCGGGAACGATGCCTTCCTCGATGGCCGCGCGGGTCGCCGAGACCGCGTCCTCGATGCGGTGCTTCTTCTCCTTGAGCTCGACCTCCGTGGCAGCGCCGACCTTGATCAGCGCGACGCCCCCGGAGAGCTTCGCCAGCCGCTCCTGGAGCTTCTCGCGGTCCCAGTCGGAGTCGGTTCGGTCGATCTCGGCCTTGATCTGGTTGATCCGGCCCTTGATGTCCTCGGCGTCGCCCTGGCCCTCGACAATGGTCGTGTCGTCCTTGCTAACCACCACGCGCCGGGCCCGTCCGAGCATGTCGAGGTTCATGTTCTCCAGCTTGATGCCCACTTCCTCGGAGACGACCTGGCCACCGGTCAGGATCGCCATGTCCTGGAGCATGGCCTTGCGCCGGTCTCCGAAGCCGGGCGCCTTGACCGCCACGGATTGGAACGTGCCTCGGATCTTGTTCACTACGAGCGTGGCGAGGGCCTCGCCCTCCACGTCCTCCGCCACGATGACCAGAGGCTTGCCGGTCTGCGCCATCTTCTCCAGCAATGGGAGCAGCTCCTGGACGCTCGAGATCTTCTTGCCCACCAGCAGGATGTACGGGTCGTCGAAGACGGTCTCCATCCGGTCCTGGTCGGTCACGAAGTACGGGGAGATGTAGCCCTTGTCGAACTGCATTCCCTCCACGAACTCCAGCTCGATCCCGAACGTCTGGGACTCCTCGACGGTGATGACGCCGTCCTTGCCGACCTTCTCGAAGGCCTCGGCGATGGTCTCGCCGATCTCCCGGTCGGCGGCGGAGATGGCCGCCACGTGGGCGATCTCCTCACGGCCCTGGACGTCGCGGGCCTGCTTGCCGATGTGCTCGACCGCAGCCGCCACGCCGCGCTCGATGCCGCGCTTCAGGCCCATGGGGTTGGCGCCCGCGGCGACGTTCTTCATGCCCAGGCGAACCATCTCGCGGGCCAGGACCGTTGCGGTCGTGGTGCCGTCACCGGCCACGTCGTTGGTCTTGGTCGCGACCTCCTTGGCGAGCTGGGCGCCCATGTTCTCCCACGGGTCCTCCAGCTCGATCTCCTTGGCGATGGTCACGCCGTCGTTCGTGATGGTCGGCGCGCCCCACTTCTTGTCCAGGACGACGTTTCGTCCTCTGGGGCCGAGCGTGACCGCCACCGTGTTGGCCAGATGGTCGATGCCGCGCTCGAGGGCGCGCCTGGCCTCCTCGTCGAACTTCAGTTCCTTCGCTGGCATCCGGTCGTCCCCCTAGCTCTCGACGACGGCGTAGATGTCGCGGGACTGAAGGATCACGTACTCCTCGCCCTTGTACTTGTACTCGTTGCCGCCGTACTTCGAATAAATGACCTTGTCCCCGACCTTCACGTCCAGCGGAACGCGGTTCCCGTCCTCGAACCGGCCCGGGCCCACCGCGATGACCTCGCCCTCGGTGGGCTTCTCCTTTGCCGTGTCCGGGATGACCAGGCCGGAGGCCGTGGTCTCCTCCTCCTCGATCGGCTTGACGACCACTCGGTCTTCGAGCGGCTTGATACCGAACTTCGCCATCTCCCCCTCCTTTTTCTTCCGGGACGTCACTTAGCACTCTGGGTGCCTGAGTGCTAAAAGGATATCGAGGGGTACGTCAGACAGTCAACGAGAGCTTTGCTGATGCTCTGGGCGGCGCCGGGGCGGCTATTGGACGACGAACGTGCCCCGCATCTGCGGATGGACATCGCACCGGAAGTCGAACGTCCCTGGTTCGAGCGCGTTCACGCGATAACTGACGACCTCCGGCCCGTTGATGATCTCCCCCGTGAACCGAGGCTGGTTACCGGAAAGGATGCTGACGTTGTGAGGCACCCCGGCGTCGGCATTGTCGAACCGGATGGCGAAGGCCGTGTCCGCCGGCGCCGCCAGGCAGTCCTTGTCGAACGCGAGATTTCGCGCCGTGACCTCAACCTCAGTTCCCGATGGCCGGCACGGGGCGGGCCGAGGTGCCTGTGGACCAGGCGCGGGCTGCTGGGCCGGAGGTGCGGAACCGCGGGGCATGAAGGCGGTCAACGGAGGAGACGCCTCTGCGTCCGGGCCGGCGGACTGAAAGACGGTCCAGACGCCGAGTCCGATTAAGGCGACCAGCACCAGCGAAGAGCCGGCCCGAACGGTGGCGGACCATTTCGGGGCCACCCACACCACCGCGAGAAGGAGCACCGCGACCGGAATGCCGGCGACGATGAGGAACGCCGTGGTCGATGAGCCGAGTTCAGCTACGAGCACGGCGCAAGCATAGTGAGGAGCCCCGGTCCGGAGCCGTCATGCAAGAGGGAGGTTGGGTGAGGCGCCGACCTCGAGGTCCGTGGTCTCTCCACGCTGCAAGCGGTGGTAGCCGGCGCACGCGATCATCGCCGCGTTGTCGGTGCAGAGCTCGATGGGCGGGACCAACAGCTCCAGTTTGTTTTCCTTCGCCTTCTGGCCCATCAGCTTCCGAAGGCGCGTGTTTGCCACGACGCCGCCTCCAAGAACGATCTTCCGCACTCCCTTGTCGCGGGCGGCGGCGATGGTCTTGTTCACCTGCACTTCGACGATCGCTTCCTGGAACGACGCCGCCAGATCGGCCTCCTTGATTTCGTCGCCTCTGGCCCTCGCGTCTTTGACGTACCGGACGACGGCGGTCTTCAGGCCGGACAACGAAAAGTCATAGCCACGCTCCGTCGCCGCTCGCGGGAACCGGATCGCCGAAGCGTTACCTCTCTTCGCCAGCGCATCGATCGCCGGCCCTCCCGGGAACCCCAGTCCGATGAACCGGGCGATCTTGTCGAACGCCTCGCCGGCCGCGTCGTCTAGCGTTTGACCGAGGACCTCGTAGCGGTGCGGTTCGGGGACGTACACCAGCATCGTGTGCCCACCCGACACCAGAAACGACACGTATGGGTCAGACAGAGGTTCCCGGTCCAGGAAGTTCGCGTAGATGTGCCCCTCCATGTGGTTGACGCCGATGAACGGCACATCCAGGGCAAGGGCGATGGCCTTCGCCGCGGCGATCCCAACGAGCAGCGCCCCCACCAGACCGGGGCCGACCGTGACGGCCACCGCTTCGATGTCCATCACCCACATCCCGGCCTCCGTCAGGGCCATCGTGATCAACGGGTTGATGTTCTCGACGTGGGCACGCGCCGCAACTTCAGGCACGACCCCGCCGAACTTCTCGTGCAGGTGAACCTGGCTCGCCAGCAGGTTCGAGAGAAGCTTCTGCCCGTCCTCGACCACCGCCACGGCGGTCTCGTCACAGGATGTCTCGACGCCCAGGACTCGCATCGACTAGGGCCTCAGGACGCCGGGGATTCTCTCGACGAGCTCTTCCAGGCGCTGCCGGTATCCCTGCGAGGAAATGTCGTCCGCCCACATGACCACGGCGTCTTCCCCGGTCTCCTGGTAGTAGTTCTTTCGCACTCCAACCGGGCGAAAGCCGAACTGGCCGTAGAGCCGCTGTGCGCCCCAGTTCGACACTCTCACCTCGAGCGACGCCGCCTTCCCTCCGAGCCGGAGCCCCTCCTGCAACAGCTCGTACAGGAGGCGGGTCCCGATCTTCTTCCGGTGATGCATGGGGTCGACCGCGATCGTTGTGATGTGCGCCTCCTCGCCGTAGCACATCACGCCCCCATAGCCGACGACATCCTTCTCGATCTTGGCCACCAGGTAAGTGCGGTTGCGGAACTCGTTCATCTCGGAGAGGAACAGGTTCGGGCTCCACGGGCGCGGGTAGACCTGAGCCTCGATGGCCATGACGCCCTTGAGGTGGCGCCTGCGCATCCGTGTGATCTCGACTTCAGCCGGTTCGGTGACGCTTGTCCCAGGAGATCTCCGCATCCGTCTTCCTCACGTAATAGGGAGTCAGGTCGAATACCCGGTCGAAATCCTCCCGCTGGAACCGAGGAATCGCCAACTCCACCAGCGCCGTCGCGGACGGAAAGGAGTAGGCCGCCGACGCGAACTCCACGTGCTGGCCGGCCTCTTCCAGTGTCCGCCGGTAGGTGAGTGCCCCGTTTCCGACCAGAAGAATCTCCTCGGGCCGGGCCTCGAGCTCCGCGACCAGGCGATCAGCTGGACCAACTTCGAAGTCGGTCTCGCGAGTGACGCCGCCAGGAACCGGTCTGTAGAAGGCGTAGAAGATCTCACCTCGCTTTGCGTCGGTCGCGGCGCAGATGAGGCGGCGTGAATAGCGAACCGAAAATGCGATGACGTCCAGCGACGCCAGACCGGCGATCGGAATGGAGAGAACCTGGGCGAGCGTCTTCGCCGTGGCGAGTCCGACCCGCATCCCCGTAAACAGGCCGGGGCCGAGACCCACGGCGATCCCACCGAGGTTTGCCGGTTTGATCTCTGACCATCGGAGGAGATGCCGGATGTTCGGAATGATGACTTCGTGGTTGAGCTTGCCGGTCGAAAGGAGCGTCGCCGCGACCATTCCCTGTTCGCTCCCGAGAGCAACGGTGGTCTGCTCAGTCGACGTCTCGATGCCGAGGACCAACATGTCACACCGGCGCCTTCCACGGCGCCACCGCGTCGACGATTCGGTCCCACCGGCGCGCCCACGCCGGCCCCCTGGCAGTGATCTCCAGCCGGCGCACGGAGTCCTCTCCCGGAATGGTGAGCTCGATCTGGAGATAGGCCTCGGGAAGAAGCGCCTCGATGGCGTCGCCCCATTCGATGAACACGATCCCTCCCAAGTCGAGGGTCTCCTCAAAGCCCAGGTCCAACACCTCTTGAAGGTTGTCCAGGCGGTAGACGTCGAAATGGTAGACGGGCAGGGTCCCGTCGTACTCCCGAACCAATGTGAACGTCGGGGACACGACGTGATCGGTGACGCCGAGGGTGGGAGCGACGCCTTGCACGAAGGTGGTCTTCCCCGCTCCGAGGTCGCCCGTTAGGGAGATGACGTCACCCGCTGCCAGCGCAGGCGCGATGGCCGCCCCCACGGCCTGGCTCTCCTCCGGAGAAGCAGTCAGGAGCTCGAGCGTGGGTTTCATGGGGAAGCGGTGACTTTAGAACAGCCCGAGCTGCTCGTCGGCCGCCACGGTGACTGGCTGCGGCTCGTCCATGACCTCTCGGACCCGGCGGAAATCGGATCGAATCGCCACCATTTGCGTACCCGATTCTCCTCCTCCTCGAAGGACGGCGGCCGGGTGGAACGTCGGGATCACGGCCCGGCCCTCCCAGTCGAACCGTTGTCCCCGAACTCTACTGATCGAAACCTGGCGGTCCAGGATGACCCGAGTGGCGAAGTTGCCGAGCGTGACGATGACCCGCGGCCTGATGTTTTCGATCTGCCCTATCAGGTAGGGGCGGCAGGCTTCGATCTCGTCGGGCATGGGGTCTCGGTTGCCTGGAGGGCGGCATTTCACCACGTTCGTGATGTAGACCTCTTGTCGCCGCAGGCCGACCTCCCCGAGGAGCCGGGTGAGGAGCTGACCGGCCGCCCCAACGAATGGTTCCCCCTGCTTGTCCTCGTAATAGCCAGGTCCCTCCCCGATGAACATCAGGTTCGCCTCCGGATCTCCAACACCGAAGACGACCTGCGTCCGTCCCCTGGCCAGCCGGCAACGCGTGCAGGAGTTGGCAAAGGTCTGGAGTTCCTGAAGGGCGGTGGTCATAACTGTCCTCCCCAACTCGTGGGGAAGACCGAACGCTTCGACAGGCACGCTGGTGCCGCCCCGCATTGTAAGTGGCCGGTCCAGCCTCAGCGGGGAACCGCGCGTCGAATCGCTTCGGCCACCGTGGCGACCGTGAGCTCCTCGACGCGTCGTTGCTCGGCTTCGACCTGGCCCGTGGCCAACGCGAAAGCGGTGTCGCCGTCCCACATCGTGTGTGCCGGCCTGATGGCGCGGTCGATGCCATCGTGGGCAGCGAGGGAGAGCAGGTGGGCCCGCTCCTTCGACAGCCTGGCGTTCGTGGCCACGGTGACCAGCGTTGTGTTTGCCCCCAGGGTCGCTTGCGTTGGCCCCTGGTCGTCGCCTTCGTCTGGACGTGCTCCCGCAATGACGCTTCCCTCGTCGTCCACCAATTCGCCCATGGCGTTGACGACGGCGATGGCGCCCACGATCAAACCGCCTTCCTCGGTTGCGGCGGTCCCCAGGCCGCCCTTGACGGCCCTGTCCGGGCCGTGGAGCTTGGCGATGGTGGCACCGGTACCGGCGCCGACATTGCCTTCTTCCACGTCCGCGCCCGCCCCGAGGCAGGCCGCGTAGCCCGCCTCGGGGCCCGGCCGGGCCGCCGCATCACCGACTCGCAAGTCGAAGACCACCGCCGCGGGGACGATGGGGACCGCGGCCGGACCGGTCGGAAAACCCTGACCTCGCTCCTCGAGGAACCGCATGACTCCGTCTGCGGCCGCCAGCCCGAACGCGCTTCCTCCGGTCAAGAGCACGGCATCGACCCGATCGACCAGCGTCCCGGGACGAAGCAGGTCGGTTTCCCGCGTTCCGGGCGCTCCCCCGCGGACCTCGCCGGAGCCAACCGTTTCGGAGGGGCAGAGGACCACGGTGCACCCCGTGACTCCGACCGGGTCGGTCCAGTGGCCGACCCGAATGCCGGGAACCCGCGTGATCAGGTGGACGCTCCCCGTACTTTCGCCGGACTGGCGGGGGTCCGTCGGCGTCCGCCATGTACCGCCGAAGGCCCTTCGCCATCTCCTTCCGTTGCCGCTGCGGCCATTGGGAGCGCCCCGCGAAGAAAATCCCGCAGGGCTCGATTGAAGAGGTCGTGGCGCTCGAGCATTGCGCAGTGCCCGGCGTCGCGCAGGACCACCATCTTTCCTTTGGGCAGCTTTCGCTTGACGGCGAGGGCGCTCGCCGGGGGGGTGAGCCGGTCAACGTCGCCGACCAGGACCAGCGTGGGAACCGTGATGTGCTCCAGGGCGTGAGACAGGTTGATCTCGGCCACGCTGACGATGAGGTCGGTCCAGACCTCGGCCGGTGCCTGGCCGGCGATGCTCGCGACGTGGTCGACCACCGAAGGCGACGCCCCGGAGCCGAAGTTGGTCATTCGAACGACCAGAAAAGCGATGTCCGGGCTGAGACCGAGAGCGCCGGAGCGAACCCAGAACGCTCGCTCGGGCTTGCTCAGGAAGCGTTTGGGGGTTGGGAGAAGGAACTTCCCTACTCTCGCGGCCAGGCCGCCCAGCACCTCCTTCACCACGTCGGCCGCCGCCGTGTTCGCCAGCACCACCGCCTGAATACGAGTTCCGAATTCCTCGGGGAACAGCTCCGCGAACGAGACGATGCTCATGCCGCCCATGCTGTGTCCGACGAAGACGACCGGTGCTTCGGTTCCCGTCGCGTCGAGTACCGCCTTCAGGTCACGGCCGAGCGCCTCCAGCGAGTAATCGCCGTTCGCGGCCTTGGCGCTCCGTCCGTGCCCACGCTGGTCGTACAGCACACACCGGTATTCATCCGACAGGTCCCGCCACTGAAAGTGCCACGCCGTCATATCCAGCGTGATTCCGTGCGCGAAGACGAGCGTCGGTGCGCCCTCCGGACCGATCACGTTGACGGCGAGCTCCGTACCGTCGAACGACTTCACTCTTTGTTCCGATCCGGGGCGCTCGCCAAGCGATTCCCCTCGCTCGGGATCCGGACGGGAGCGAGCGCGTCGGACCGCGTACCGCTCGACCGCCACACCGACGGCCGCCGCGCCGAGGGCGATCCCGGCGCCGATCAGCGCCTTCCGAAGTGTCGGCCGCGACCCCAGCGGACGGCCGCCACGTGCGCCGTCGCTCATCCCACGTACTCCCGCGGGACTCGTTCGCTCACTCCGCACACCACCTCGTAGGGAATGGTTCCCATCCAGCCGGCCATATCTTCCGCGGTCACCCGGGCATCCCCTTCGATTCCGAGGAGCGTCACCGTGTCGCCAGCCTCCACGGGACGGTCCCCGCAGTCCACCATGATGTGATCCATGGTGACGGCTCCGGCAACCGGATGGCGCCGTCCTCGAATGACAACCTCGCCCCGATTCGACAGGAGTCTGCTGTACCCGTCCGCATACCCGACCGGGACTGTGGCGATCGTCGAATCGTTCTTCACCCGATACTGGTGGCCGTACGAGATGCCTTCGCCAGGCGCTACCCGCTTTACCAAGGTCACCGCACTTCGCCACGACATCGCCGGTCGAAGTCCGGGATCGGGAAGATCAGGCCCCGGAAGGATCCCGTACATGGCGATTCCCGTTCGGACCAGGTCGAAATGGGAGTCCTGGAGCGCCATGGTGGCCGCACTGTTCGCGGCGTGGACGTACCGCGGCCGAATCCCCATCCCCTCCAGTTCCCTCATCGCCTGCCGGAGCGCCTGGAGCTGTTGCGCCGACAGCGGATCGCCGAGAAGTTCAGCCTTCGCGAAGTGGGTCCACAGCCCCTCCGGGAACAATCCCGCGTCCATCACGGCGCGGGCGAATTCCGGGACGCGGTCAGATGGCAGGCCCACTCGATGCATGCCGGTGTCGACCTTGATGTGCACGGGTACCGGCTCACGCGACGCCGCGGCCAGCGCCTTCAAGCCGTCTTCGGTGTACAGCGTCGGGGTCAGGTCCGCTGCCAGCCCCTCCCGTTCGGCTCCGCGGGGAAACTCGCTCAGCATGAGGATGCGAGCGTCGATTCCGGCTTCCCGCAGGCCGCTCCCTTCCTCAATCGCGGCCACACCGAGCCACGTCGCACCGGCTTCCAACGCGGCGCGCGCCACCGGCGCGTCGCCGTGCCCGTACGCGTTCGCCTTTACCACGGCCATGAGCTCGGACCCCTTCGGTTTGAGAAGGCGAATGTTGTGCCGGATGGCATCGAGGGCGATCACCGCCACCGTCGGACGCGTTTTTACGGCACGCCGGGAACCGGAGCCGGTCACGGTGGAGCCCTCCAACGAGCGGTTCAAGCGTCCGCGCTGGCTCGAACGCGAACGAGCGCCTCACCGAGGTGCGAAAGCACGTCCGAGGCGATGGTGCCCTCTCCCTGACGCTCGGACGCGAGCTGCCCCGCAACCCCGTGAACGTATGCCGCGACGGCCCCAGCGTGGACCGGCGAGAGGCCCCCGGCGATGAGGCCGGCAATCGCCCCGGTGAGGACGTCGCCGGTTCCACCCGTGGCGAGATAAGAGCCGCCGGTCGGGTTGACGAAAGCCGTTCCGTTCGGGTCCGCCACCACCGTTCGAGACCCCTTCAACAGCACCACGCACCGGAACTCGGCGGCCGCTTTGCGAGCGTGTCCCACTCGATCCTCGACGACCTCTTTCGCCGACAGGCCGGTCAGGCGCCCGAACTCACCGGCATGGGGAGTGAGGATCGCTTCGGATGCCCGATCGGCCAGAAGGCCGGCGCGACCCTCGAATGCGTTCAGTCCGTCGGCGTCCAGAACGAACGGGACGGGAGATTCGGCAACCATCGTTCGGACGAGACCCGAGGTCGAAGGGCTCGTCGAGAGCCCGGGGCCGATCGCAACCGCGTCGCAGGATCGGATTCGCTCCCGCAACACGGGCCAGGCGTCTCGCGAAACTGTTCCCTCCTCCGTCGCTGGCAGCGGAAGGAACGTCAGGTCGGGAGCGGAGGGCTGGACCGTCGAGAGCACGCTCAGCGGCGCGGCGAGCGTCACCAGGCCGGCGCCGGCTCGATATGCCGCTTTGGCCGTCAGCGCGGCCGCTCCGGTCATGTCCCGCGAACCGG
>DATABA010000085.1:0-3739 GCA_036259835.1 Actinomycetota bacterium | reverse complement strand
CGCGAGCGGGCAAGATTTTGCGTTCGTCGAGATCGAACTGAAGAGCGGCGCGTCCTCGATGCGGGGCGCCGACGAGGAGCCGGAGGGCGCGTGCGCGGTCAAGGACGCTGATTCGAGCCGACGCCTGAGCTCGCCGCTACGTCAGCGAACGCTCGCGCCGGCGGGCGGAACGGCGATCCGTGCCCTCCGTCCCGCCCCGCGCCTCTTCCGTGCCTCGCAACTGCTGATTGCAGGGGAAACGTTGCGGGAACGCCGTGTCGTTTTGGGCACGGATGAGAGCTGCGATCCACTCTTACCTAGCCAGCGCCAGGCAGCTCGGGGGGAGCCGGGGTCATGACGCATATGCAGCCAACCAGGGCCAACTAGGGCGCTTGCTGTCCTCGGCTGGGTCCCCTTCGCCGCCTTCCGCTCGCACGGGATGGATCGCAATTCGCACCGATTCTCGAAGCCCTCTGGCGAACTCGAACCCCCGACCCCCGCCCCACGATCGAGCGACGAGGCCGAAAGCGGGCAAGCGCGCGCTACCGCGACGGCGAAAAGCGCGTAACGCTCACGAATCGTGCGAGAAGAAGTGTTGCGGGAGGACACGCGGGACCCGCGTTGGTGGTCCCTCAGTGTTCCTTCCGGCCTCTCGAGTGGACGACAGTCGTCCGGACATCGAAGCGCCGTTCCCCGCCGATCAGGCGCGTGTCAGCGGTTGCGGAGCAGCGCCTGCGGAACCGCGGCGACGCCGAAGATGAGCAGTACGACCCAGAGCAAACGTAGCCCGGGAGCGAGAAGGAGTCCGGCAACGGCGACTGCAAGAAAAGCGGCGGCACTCCATAGGATCGCCCGCCGCTCCACGGTGGGGTTCAGAGGCGGCTGCCGTACGTCACTCTTGCCGCCTGCTGTCGTTCCCTTTGCGATCGAGTCCCTCCACATCGTCATTCACCCTGCGCCGTGAAAGCCTCTCCCCGGAAGGCCGGCTCGACGCGCGCCCGCTTTCAAAAGGGTGTACGTCGTCGTTCGGCCGGAGATCTCCGCGGCGCGGGTTGGCTGCCGTTAGGCGGTGGCTTTGCCGACTCGACGTAAGCGCCGACGGCGTCGCGTCTCGCGGCGAAGATCCGACGGATGCGACGGCCACGGATGACGAGGTCCAGGTCGGCTGGCGCCGATCGACCTGAAACGTCGGGATCAGGCAAGTAGTTACCGGTCAGGCAAGGTCGAATCGGTCGAGGTTCATGACCTTGTCCCAGGCGGCAACGAAGTCGCGTGCGAACTTCTCCTTGGCGTCGTTGGAGGCGTAGACCTCCGCGAGGGCTCGGAGCTGGGAGTGCGAGCCGAAGACGAGGTCGACGGCGGTGGCGGTCCACCTGAGGTCGCCTGTCGTGCGGTCGCGTCCTTCGTAGACGCTTTAGGCCGCGTGAGATGGCGTCCACTCCGTCCTCATGTCGAGCAGGTTCACGAAGAAGTCGTTGGTCAGCGTTCCGGGCCGGTCGGTGAAGACCCCGTGCTCTGAGTCCCCGAAGTTGGCCTTCAGAGCCCGCATGCCGCCGATCAGAACAGTCATCTCGGGAGCGGTGAGCGTCAACATGTAGGCGCGGTCCAGGAGCCCGTGCTCTAGCGGCATCGGCTCTCCCGGGCGGACGTAGTTGCGGAACCCGTCGACGGTTGGTTCGAGCACGGCGAACGACTCCACGTCGGTTTGCTCCTGCGAGGCGTCCGTGCGTCCGGGCGTGAACGGGACGGTGATGTCGTGGCCGCCGTTCTTCGCGGCTTGCTCGATGGCCGCGCATCCGCCCAAAACGATCAGGTCTGCGAGCGAGACCTTCTTTCCGTCGGTTTCCGAGTCGTTGAAATCGGCTTGGATCTGCTCCAGCTTCTGCAGCACCGTCTGCAGTTCGGCCGGTTCGTTGACCTCCCAGTCCTTTTGCGGTGCAAGGCGAAGCCGCGCCCCGTTGGCCCCGCCACGCTTGTCCGTTCCGCGGAAGCTGGCCGCGGACGCCCAAGCCGTGGAGACGAGCTGCGAAATGGACAGCCCCGAGGCGAGGATCTTCGCCTTGAGGGCAGCCACGTCCGCCTCGCCGATCAGCTCATGATCGACAGCGGGGACGGGGTCCTGCCACAGCTGCGGTTCCGGAACCCATGGGCCGAGGTAGCGCGACACCGGTCCCATGTCGCGGTGCAACAGCTTGTACCAGGCCTTGGCAAACGCCTCTGCCAGCTCGTCTGGGTTGTCGTGGAACCGCTTCGCGATCGGCCCGTAGATCGGGTCCAGCTTTAGCGCCAGGTCCGTCGTCAGCATGACCGGCGTGTGCCGCTTGGACGGATCATGCGCATCGCGCACCGTGGCCTGGGCCTCGGGATTGGTCGGCGTCCACTGCTTCGCACCGGCCGGGCTTTCCGTTAGCTCCCAGTCATACGTGAACAGGTTTTCGAGAAACCCGGTGTCCCACTTCGTCGGCTCGTAGGTCCAGGCGCCCTCGAGACCGCTCGTGACCGTGTGGACGCCGTTGCCGTTTGCGAACCTGTTCCTCCAGCCGAGGCCTTGCTCCTCGATGGGGGCAGCCTCGGGTTCCGGACCGATGTACTCCGCACTGACTGCGCCATGGGTCTTGCCGAACGTGTGACCGCCGACGATGAGCGCAACCGTCTCCTCGTCGTTCATCGCCATGCGACGGAAGGTCTCTCGAATGTCCCTGGCGGCAGCCAGCGGATCCGGGTTTCCGTTGGGCCCCTCCGGGTTCACGTAGATCAGGCCCATCTGGACGGCCCCGAACGGAGCGGCGAGCTCGCGGTCGCCGCTGTAGCGCTCGTCTCCGAGCCACGTGTCCTCAGGGCCCCAGAAGATCTCATCGGGCTCCCAGATGTCCTCTCGCCCGAAGCCGAAGCCGAAGGTCTTGAACCCCATCGATTCCATGGCAACGTCGCCGGCGTAGACCAATAGGTCGGCCCAGGAGATCTTCTCGCCGTACTTCTGCTTGATCGGCCAGAGCAACCGGCGCGCCTTGTCAAGGTTCGCGTTGTCGGGCCAACTGTTGAGCGGGGCAAAGCGTTGAGCGCCGCTGCCGCCACCGCCCCGGCCATCGGCGATGCGGTACGTGCCCGCGGCATGCCACGTCATGCGGATGAAGAGCGGCCCGTAGTGGCCGTAGTCGGCCGGCCACCAGTCCTGCGACGTCGTCATTACCTCGATGAGGTCGCGCTTCAGCGCGTCGAGGTCGAGGGCCTTGAACGCTTCCGCGTAGTTGAAGTCCCCGCCCATCGGATTGGACAGGGGCGAGTGCTGGTGGAGAACTTGCAGGTCCAGCTGATTCGGCCACCAGTCTCGGTTTGTCCGCGGCCGCGTCGCCTTGGGAGTGGGGGTCGGGATTACCGGGTTCTCGCTTTCACTGACGCTCTCAGTCATGTCGATCCTTCCTCCTCTCTCATAGTTTTTTCTGATCGCTCGTTGCTCTCGATCTGGTTGGTCTGGATCCAAGGCTTCGGTGCCCAGCTGGTCTCGCACGCTTCGCGTCCGCTTTTAGCCGTTCGACGAGACCGAAGTCGCAGCGACACAATCGGGACATCGGCCCCAGTAGATGACCTCCGCTTCGTCGATCTCGTAGCCGAAGTCGTCGACGGCCGTCAGGCACGGGCTGTAGCCGAGCCCACACTCGACGTCGACCATCCGATTGCAGGTTCGACAGATGAGGTGGTGGTGGTTGTCACCGACCCGATCCTCGTAGCGAGCCGGTGACCCCGCCTGGATGCGCCGGAG
>DATABA010000084.1:0-23304 GCA_036259835.1 Actinomycetota bacterium | reverse complement strand
CCGTTATTGCGGGTATTTCCCGTCGGAACTCACGCAAATCAAAGGCACCTATGAATGCAACAGCACCTGCTGTAAATGGATCAAACAGGATGGCGACACCGAGCAGAATCGGAAAACTGAGACTGAGCTGCAGAACCCTAGAGACAGGAACCGGCAAAAGTTCCACGACTGCTACAACTACACACCAGAAGAGCAAATTGTGCCGCCCCCACAACTCTGGGTGCCTGGACAAGTGCATGGCAAGGAGGACCACTGCGGGAACGACCACGATCGCCTGAAAGGCGATTCCGGCGACATTCCTTACGGGCGGCGACTCTTTAGTTGTCTGCGTCATGGCTGACTCCGCGGATTGCGTCCTTAAGTGCTATCGGCTGCTAGATCGTCAGCCGTACGGTCTTTGCGGACAATCGGTTATCTAGCCGAATTGACCCATGCGATTCTCTTACAGCAAAGCGATTAGGTCGCAAAGGCCGGTTGACCGGCCAACTGGGGGATAGGGATAATCCTTCTACTTCCTACGAAAGACCGATCTATGTCGGACTATCGGGGAAGTGGGAGGAGGTGAGTACATGAAGACTTTTAAGAGAGTGGCTTACTCGATTGCCGCCATCGTGGCCCTGTTGCTGGCAGGCGGCGCACATTGGAAGGTCCGCTAGATAGAAATCCTGGTCTGATTCATCGCGTAGAAGTAGTGCCCGAATCCGGCCAGGATTTTCTATTGGAGCCGTCGGTTGGGTCGTCGCCGCGGGGAAGAAGGACCGTAACGGTCGTGCCACACCCGGAATCCGAGTCAACAAAGAGCTGACCTCCGGCGACTCTCGCCCGCTCCCGCATGATTTCGAGTCCGAAGTGTCCTGCTCGGTCGACAACCGGATTGAAACCTACACCGTCATCACGAACCATGAGTCGGATCAGTCCCTCTTCTTCGCCGAGTTCGACCCAGATGTTTGAGGCCTTCGAATGCAAAACGGCGTTGGTCGTCGCCTCCTTAGCAATCTGGTAGAGGACCAGTTCGGTCGACGCGTCAGCCTCTACAGAGGAAAGATCGGTGTGAAAGTGCGCACCGACCTCGTCACGCAACCCGGCAACCAGGGTAGATAGAGCTGAAGCTAGCCCTCCTCTACGCACGCTCGAGTAGCGGAGCTCCCCAATTACCTGTCGCACGGTTTCGGCGCCCTCCTCGGCGGTTTTGACAAGATCAGCGAGATCCTCCTCCACTTGAAGGAGCCGTCCACTTTCCAGATCCGCCTTCACGACATGCGCCATAAGAGTGATCTTGAACAGTGGCTGCAGAACCTCATCATGTAAGTCGGCAGCGATCATGCGCCTCTCGTCGAGTCGCTCTTGCAGAACTTGATGCGAGATCTGTCGAACTGTTTCGTCGGATGCTCGCTGCGCAAGTTCCGCATCAATAGACATCTGACTTCTCGCGAGTACCTGGCGCCCTACCAGAGTCGGCGCTAGAACGGCGAACAACGCAGCTGGATGGAGACGGTCATAGACCACGGCGAGCAACGCTCCTAGGACGGCCCAGCCTGACAGCGTCAGGAGAAAGTCAGAAAGCCTTCCTAGCCTAAGCCTCTTAATCACTTCCTGGAGCGGTTCTCCGTGCTCAAGAGAGATGATCGTGCCGGCGAAGAAGTAGTTGAGTGCGACTCGCACAGAGAGCGCAAGGAAACTAAGCGGAACGAGCAGCGACGAGGAGCCGGGTGAAGGTGCAAGGGCGTGAACAAGTAGCGAGACGATGAAGTTAACTAAACCTATCTGGCTTCGATTGAATGCAGCCTTGCTAAGAGTAATGTCCCGCCGAAATTCCGCTCGATCGAAAGCTCCAACAAATCCGATAAGACCAGCTTCGAGTGGTGTGAGGACGAGAATGGCGGCTAGTTGAATTGGCCAGTCGGCTACTAAGTCTGCCTTCCATCCGTGCACGGGAAGCAGGTTCACGGTCAGAAGCAATACGGTCCATGGGAGAAGCGAAGGCACCTGAGAAATCACTTCGTCCCACTGCGCCATGAGCGACGGGATGAGGATGCCGGCCCACGTCAAAGAAACACCCCAAAGAAGCGGTCGAGGATCGATCCGGGCCCGTCGATGTGTGGACTGAATTGCTGCGGACATGCTGATCCCCCTCGGGCGATTACCCAGGGATGATCGTGGATGCCCCGCTAGCTAGGCAAGGCCGACTAGGGGCTTAACCCTCCGTATTTCCGCATCCCCCATTCGGGGGATGCGGGCCTAAGAGGTATACGAGGCCTCTATTAAGGCGCGATCACATCCCGCCGCGGGTGACGCCGCCCCGTCGCGCTGCCACCCACCGCCAGATGAGGAGCGCAACGATCGCTCCCAGGATCGAGCCGATCAGACCGGCCGGGCTGAAATCCTGGTCCCCGCCTGCAAGGAGATCACCGACGAAGCCGCCGATCACCGAGCCGACCAGGCCGAGCAGAATCGTCCCGAAGAATCCCAGCGGGTCCCTTCCGGGAACCACAAGCCGGGCGATCGCTCCTGCGATCAGGCCCACCAGAAGCCACCAGATCAAGTTCATGTCCACTCCTCCCTTGCGCCGGTCCAGGCGCCTTCGCCCGGTCCCCGGACTACCCGGAGTTCGTCGGGCTTGTATTACCCCTGGAACGAACCCACGGAACCTCCCAGGCCCGACGTTCGGCCCGTGAGGCATGGCCCTTCCCTGGCAAGTCGGCTGTCAGTGTCGGGCGCTACAGTGCCCACCGGTGATCGAGGCGTTCCATCCCGCCGTTCGGACCTGGTTCGAGAGGCGATTTCGGCACGGCCCCACCGAGCCCCAGGCTGGTGGTTGGCCCGAGATCGCGTCTGGCCGCGACACCCTCATCGCGGCGCCGACGGGCTCCGGTAAGACCCTTGCCGGGTTCCTGGTCTGCATCGACCGGCTTTATCGTGCCTTTGAAAAGGGTGCCCACCTCACTGAAGGACCGCAAGTCGTCTATGTATCGCCATTGAAGGCACTGGCGGTCGACATCCAACAGAATCTCGAGGCTCCCCTGCGGGAGATCGCCGCAGTCGCGGCGGAGCTCGGTATGGAGGCACCGCAGATCCGGGTGGCGGTTCGCACCGGCGACACGGCCAGTTCGGAGCGGGCGGCGATGCTCCGTCGGCCTCCCAATTTCCTTGTCACCACACCCGAGTCGCTGTATCTGCTCCTTACGGCCGAGCGGTCGCGGGGAATGCTTGGCGGCGTAGAGACCGTCGTCGTGGACGAGATCCACGCCGTCGCGGGGAACAAGCGGGGTTCGCACCTTGCCATCACACTCGAGCGCCTGAACCACGTGGCGGCCTCTCGGCCTCAACGGATCGGTCTTTCCGCGACACAGCGCCCGGTTGATGCCATTGCCCGGCTCCTGGTCGGCGCAGGTCCCGATCGGTCGAATGGCGATGGCTCGCCGCGGTGCTCCGTCGTGGATGTGGGGCATCAGCGTTCTCTCGACCTCGCGCTCGAGCTACCGGACGATGAGCTCGGAGCAGTGGCCTCGGCGGAGCAGATGGCGGAGATGCTGGACCGCGTCGCCGAACACGTAAAGAACCATCGGACGACCCTGGTCTTCGTCAACACGCGACGAATGGCTGAGCGAATCGCCCATCAGCTCGGCGAGCAGCTCGGAGAAGAGCAGGTCGCTGCTCACCACGGGAGCCTGTCGAGGGAACGTCGGCAGCGAGTGGAGTCGCGGCTCCGGGCTGGAGACCTGCGCGCACTCGTTGCAACGGCCTCGCTCGAACTGGGAATCGACATCGGTCCTGTTGAGCTGGTCTGCCAGATCGGCTCACCGCGGAGCTTCGCCACATTCCTCCAGCGCGTTGGACGGTCCAACCACACTCGATTTGGGACTCCGCGCGGCATCCTCTACCCGACCTCGCGCGATGAGCTCGTCGAGTGTGCGGCGCTCCTTCGCGGATCCAAGGCGGGACGGCTCGACGCGATCATCCAGCCGGTTGCTCCGCTCGACATCGTGGCGCAGCAGATCGTCGCGGAGTGCGCAGCCGAAGACTGGTCGGAAGACCAGCTATTTCAGCTCATCAGCGGCGCAGCACCGTTCGCCCACCTCTCCCGGGCGGACTTCGAAGAGGTCGTCGAGCTGGTCTCTGAGGGCATCACGACCGGCCGGGGTCGGCGGGCCGCGTATCTGCATCGAGATCGAGTGAACGGACGCCTGAGAGGGCGACGCGGCGCGCGCCTGGCCGCACTCACCTCTGGAGGCGCCATCCCCGAGCTGGGTGACTTCCGGGTGGTAGCCGAACCCGACGACACCTTCGTGGGCACGGTGAACGAGGACTGGGCCATCGAAAGTATGGCCGGCGACGTTTTCCTCCTTGGCACTACGTCATGGCGTATCCGGCGGATCGAACCGGGGACGGTTCGGGTGGTCGACGCACAGGGAGCGCCGCCGTCGGTTCCCTTCTGGCTCGGGGAAGCGCCCGGGCGAACGGAAGAGCTCTCAAACGAAGTGTCAGACCTGCGGGCGAAGGTCGCCGAGTGGCTCGAGAAGGGTGACACCGAAGGCGGACGCCGTTGGCTCGAAGCAGAGTGCGGCATCGACCAGGCGGCTTCGGACACGATTGTTCGGTATTTGGGCTCAGGACTGACCGCTCTGGGTCTGCTTCCGACCAAGCAAACCATCGTCCTGGAGCGATTCTTCGATGAGAGCGGCGGCATGCAGCTGGTCGGCCACTCGCCCTTCGGCGCTC
Source organism: Actinomycetota bacterium (assembly GCA_036259835.1). Classification (GTDB taxonomy): domain Bacteria; phylum Actinomycetota; class UBA4738; order UBA4738; family UBA4738; genus JALYGK01. The sequence goes on along the minus strand of DATABA010000084.1, from coordinate 18,585 downwards.
GGTTGAACCGGGGCCTTGGTCTCGCCCTTCGAAAGCGGTTCTGCGTGACGTTCGACTTCGAGCTGCAGGCCGCAGCGAGTGACGACGCCATTCTGCTCTCACTTGGTCCTCAGCACAGCTTCCCGCTGGAGCGAGTACCGAAGTTCCTCGCGTCCAAGACCGTGGAAGACGTACTCCGACAAGCGGTTTTGACCTCGCCGATGTTCGCCTCCAGATGGCGGTGGAATCTCAATCGATCGCTGGCCGTTCTGCGGATGCGAGGCGGTCGGAAGAACCCGCCCGTGATCCAGCGCATGGAGTCTGACGATTTGATGGCCGCTGTGTTCCCAACGCTGGCCGCCTGCCAGGAGAACGTCGCACCTGGCCCGATGGAGATTCCGGACCATCCGTTGGTGCGCCAGACGCTGGACGATTGCCTGCATGAGGCAATGGACATCGACGGGCTGCGAAAGCTCCTGAGTGATATCGAAGAAGGTCGAGTGAAGGTCGTGACTCGCGACACGGTGGAGCCGTCCGTGCTGGCTCACGAGATCCTCAACGGCCGGCCGTTCACCTATCTGGATGACGCTCCCCTCGAAGAACGCCGAAGCCGCGCCGTCCAGCTTCGCCGCGGTCTACCGGTGGAAGCACGCGACCTGGCGCGCCTGGATCCGGAGGCGATCGAGCGCGTCCGTGATGAGGTGAGACCGGAGCCGCGGGATGCGGACGAGCTTCACGACCTCTTGATGACCGTCACGGCGCTCAGCCCGAACGCCGAGTGGCAGTCATGGTTCGACGAGCTGGTCGAAGACGCTCGCGCTGTAACCGTTCGGGTCGGTGACATGGTGCTGTGGTCGACCGCCGAGCGGAGGCCAGCCGTGGAGATGCTTTACCCCGCCTCGATCATCGAACCGGACCATCGTTCACCGGTTGCCCCGGCTCCCCTTGATCACGGCGCCGCAGCCGCGGGAATGATCAAGGGTCATCTCGAGTTTCTCGGGCCTTCCAGTGTTCAGGAGTTGGCGGGCCACACCGGGTTGTCCGAAGGTGACGTGGCCATCGCCCTGGCGCAATTGGAGGGAGAGGGATTCGCTTTCCGGGGGCACTTCACGTCACCCGATGGCCCCGAGGAGTTCTGCGCACGTCGGCTGCTGGCCCGAATCCACGGCTACACGCAGCAGCGGCTTCGACGAGAGATCGAACCCGTAACGGCGCAGGACTTCATGCGATTCCTCCTGCGATGGCAACACGTTGCCCCGGGCACTCGACGGGAGGGGCGCCTCGGCGTCCTCTCCGTGATCGAACAGCTCCAGGGGTTCGAGCTGGCAGCTGGGGCATGGGAACGGGGGGTCCTCGCCGCTCGGGTGGACGGCTATCGAATTGAGCAGCTCGACGATCTTTGCCTCTCGGGCGACGTCACCTGGGCCCGGCTCTCGATTCGTGCCGGCGCCGACGACGCGGTGCCTCGCCGCAGCGGCATGACACCGTCGGCAGCCACGCCGATCACCCTCGCCGTTCGCGAGGATCTCCCGTGGCTCCTCCAGGCCACCAGAAGTGGCCGAGCCCCGCAGGAGCCAGGACCCGGTCGCACGCAGGACATCCTGGAAGCGTTGCGAACCCATGGGGCGCTCTTCGCGGCCGACCTTGTTACGCAGACGCGGCGGCTTCCACACGAGATCGAAGAGGCCCTTTGGGACGCCGTGGCGCGCGGCCTGGTGACCGCTGACGGGTTCGAAGCGGTTCGGTCGCTGCTGAATCGCCGCGCGGTTGCTCGAGCACCGCACCGGCCTCGTCTCCGTAGAGCCGGGTCGCGGTCGGCCGCTCGTTCCGCCGGCCGGTGGTCACTCGTTCCCGCCACACAGGCAACCGAAGACGCCGACGAGCTGGCCGAAGCTGTGGCGGAGCAGCTCCTCGCGAGGTGGGGGGTTGTGTTTCGCGACCTGGTGGTTCGTGAAACCTTCACCGTGCCGTGGCGCGAGGTCCTCTGGGCCCTGAGACGCATGGAGGCTCGGGGAACCATCCGAGGAGGGCGATTCGTGAATGGATTCAGCGGCGAGCAGTACGCCGCTCCAGAGGCCGTTGACCTGTTGCGAACGGTTCGAAAGCAGCAACGAACGGGCGAAACGATAACGATGTCCGCGGCGGACCCGCTCAATCTGGTCGGGATCGTCGTTCCGGGCGCACGCGTGCCGGCGGTGACCACGAACAGGGTGACGTACGTCGACGGCGTTCCGGAAGAGGTCACACCGGCACTGGCCTGACCCAGCCGCCACGGAAGGCCCGATGAGCGTTATTCGGGGCGCTCGGCCTCCACGGCCGCGCTGAGTGCCGCGGCTCCGCGCTCGATGTCGGGCAATTCGTGACCGCCGGTGAGTTCGTCCACCGCCCACGACGTGAGGTCGCGAATCGAGATGATGCCGACCAGGTCGCCCTTGTCGACCACCGGAAGGTGGCGGATCCGGCGCTCGGCCATCACCTTCGCAGCCTCGGCAATGTCGCTCTTGGATTCGACGGTCACCAGGTCCTTCGTCATTCGGTCGCCGACCTTCACGCTGTACGGGTCCTGCCCCTCGGAGATCAGGTTGACGAAGTCGCGCTCGGTGACGATTCCACCAGGGCCGCCTTCTCCCTGGACGATCACCGAAGAAATCTTGTGTTCGTGAAGGGTCTTCGCCGCGTCCGCGAACGTGTCATCCGGGCTGACCGTGACCACGTTTCTACTCATGATGTCGCTGACCTGCATGGCTCCTCCGTTTCCGTGGGTGCGGAATGTCCGTAGCCTACCGCTCAGATTTGCGCGCTGAACGCCAGCCAGGCTCCGTAGCAGATGACCAGCGTCACTCCCACGAGCTTCCCCGCTCTTCCTCTCATCAGAAAGGCGGTCGCGACGATCGTGTAGAGCAGGGACGCCGCCAGAAACGCCGAAGCCGCCGCTGAGTCCACGATCAGCGGACGAACCAGGGCGGCCAGTCCGAGGACCAAAGTTGAGAACGCCGCTACAGTCCCGAAGAGGTTCCCCGTGGCCAGTGACGTCATTCCTCGACGGATCGGGAGGATCGCCAACAAGACCTCGTCGGCGCTGGCCAGTGCACCGATCAAGGCAGCTCCGACGAATCCGGCGGCGAGCCCTGTTCGGTCGAGGATCCGAATCCCACCGTCGACCATCATGGTGGCTCCCGCGTAGACCAGCGCGAGCCCTCCGATGAGTAATACGACCGGAGGGACCCGTCGCATCTCCTCGGCTTCCCGCTCGACGTGCTCGCCGACGGCCTCTGCCGGCTCTCGTTCGTGGAGAACCATCCACAGGTAGAGGACATAGGCAAGGACGAGCGACACGGCTTCATATCGACCGACGGCCTCGTCGGCGACGGCGAGAGCACCGAGGACCAGCGTTGCCGCCGGCCAAAGCACCATCGACCTGCTCGGCGACTCCACCGGCTTCCGTGAAAGCAGGAGCGCAAGACCGAAGCCCACACCGAACAGGAAGACGATCGTCCCGAACGCTTCTCCCGCGGCGATCGACGTTTGATCCCGGGCGGCGGCGATGACGGCTGCCCCGAGCGACTCGATGTCGATCCCGAAGAGAACGGCACCCATGACGAACGGCGATATGCCTCGTGCCTTCGCAACCCGGCCGGCCGCTCGGATCGCCGCTTCGGCCCCCACGGTGAGCAGGACGGTCCCGGCCACCAACAGGCCGATGGCCAGCAGCATCAGTCGCTACGGCGCCTCAGTGGTCGCTCTTGCCGCTGAAGTTGAAGCTCGAGATCTTGAGCGCCGGTACTCGCGACGCTCCGAAGAAGAATTCGCTCGCGATCACCGACTCGCGTCCGATCATCTCGACGTTCGAGAGCGCTTCCAGGATCGACTGCGTGAACCGGAAGTTCTTCACCGGGTAGGCGATCTCGCCGTTTTCAATGAACCAGGTCCCGTCTCGCGTCATGCCGGTGATCGTGGTCTCGATGGGGTGGACCACGTTCGAGTAGTGGAACCGGGACACCAGCAGTCCGCGCTTCGTCCCCGAGATCAATTGCTCGTTCGTCGCGTCTCCCGTGTCCAGGAACAGGTTCAGCGGAAACGCGCCCTCGGGGTTCGGCGGCGGCAGCGCGTGGCCGGTCGGCTCCGTTCCGGCCATTTTCGCGCTCCGGCGATCGTGCACCCCCGAACGGAAAATGCCGTTCTCGATGAGGTCGATTCGCCGCTTCGGGGTTCCCTCGAAGTCGAACGGCAACCCCAGCGTCAGCGGCGAGAGCGCGTCATCGAAGATGGTGATGTTCTCTCCGGTAACCTTCTGACCTTCCTTCCCGCTGAACGGCGAGCGGCCCTCTGCCAGAGCCCTCCCGCTCACGCCCATGTACGCCAGGAATGAAACAAGGGTCACGACGGCGAGTGGCTCCAGCACGACCTCGTAACGACCCGCATCCAGGTCGCGCGGATCGCGGCTGTCGCGCGCTTTCTGGAACGCCGTGCGCCCGACCTGGGCGGGGTCAACCTCGGAAACTCGACCGCCGGCGACTTCACTGGCCCCGGCCCCGCCTCCGCCGGAGACAACAGTGGTCAGCGACGCGTGCGTGTATGGCGAATAGCAGTACTGACCTTCGGTGTTCGCCAGCGCCACCTCCAGTGCCGTCGTGCTGAAGGCGCCGGCAGCGTGGAATCCGTCGCCCAGGGCGCTCACCAGCTGCGCCACGCCCTCCGCCCTCTGCTCCGGTGTGGTCGCCGCCGTCGCGTCATCGAACGCGTCCGGCTTCTGCTGGACTTCGGCTTCCGGCGCCAGTCCGGGAAACTGTGGATCTGGCGCCACGACCTGCGCCATTTCGTAGGCGCTGGCCGCCGCCTTTCGAGCGCCATCCTTGGAAAAGTCGTTCGACGCGGCCACGCCGACGCGTCCCCGGCTGATCACCCGAACGCGAATGCCGGTGTCCTCGCTCCATGTGCTCTGGTGAATCGACGAGTTGGCGAACCGGGTGAGCCCTCCCCATTCGTGCATGAACAGGACCTCGACGCCATCGGGGCCCGATAGCTCCAGTGCGGCGTCGCAGATCGCCCGGACGTCGTCCGCGCCGATGAGCCCTGGCACCTAGCGCACCCCCACCTGAACGTTTCGAAAGCGCGCCGGGGACGTGCCGTGTCCCACCCTCGCAACCTGGCCGGGTTGGCCCTTTCCGCAGTTCGGAGTGCCCCACACCACCCAGTCCTCACGGCCGCCCACGGCGTCGCACGAGCCCCAGAACTTCGTGGTGATTCCAGTGTAGTTGGGGTTCTTGTACATCTCGGTGACCTTCCCGTCCTTGATCCGCCACGCAATTTCGCAGCCGAATTGGAAATTCACCCGCTTGTCGTCGATCGACCACGACTGGTTCGTGTCCATGTAGATCCCGTCCGGCGTGTCGGCGATGATCTCCCCAAGCGTTCCCTCACCCGGAAGCAAATTGATGTTGGTCATGCGGATGAGCGGAAGGTTCTGCCAGCCGTCCGCCCGCATCGCGCCGGCCAGGGGAGAGGGAACCGTCGCCGCGGTCTCCCGGCTGGCGATGAAGTTCTGGAAGACTCCGTCTTCGATTAGCACGACTTGCTGTGCGGGGACGCCTTCGTCGTCGAAGCCATAGCTCCCCAGTCCGCCCGGCAGCGTCGCGTCAGCGGTGATGGTCACCTTGTCGCTTCCATACCGGAGCTTCCCGCGGTCCTCAGGACGCACGAACGACGTCCCGGCGTAGGCCTCCTCCATGCCAAGAACGCGGTCGAGCTCCAGTGGATGGCCCACCGACTCGTGGACCTGGAGGACCACCTGTGAGCTGTCCAGCACCAGCGTCGTGACCTCACTTGGACATTCCTTCGCCGACAGCAGCTCGATCGCTTCGTGGGCCACGCGCTCGGCTTCCTCCAACAGGCTGAGCGATCGAATGTGCTCGTAGCCGGCCGCCCTGATGTGACCGCGGAACGAGTTCGGGAACGACCGACGTTGCATCTCGCCGTCTTGCACCGCCGTGGCTTCGATGCCGCCACTTGAGTTCACCACGGTTTGCTCGATGGCGGCCCCCTCGCTGGATGCAAAGGATGTCCGGCGCCGGTAGAAGTCGAGGTTCGACTCCGCGAACGACAGGCCCTTTACGCCCTGCATGCGCCGGCTGGACTCCATGAGCAGTGCGATCTTCTCGTCGAGTGGCACCGCGAAGGGGTCCTCCTGAATGGCCGTCATCCATTCGGCGGTAACTGGTTCGACCGGCGCAAGGCGGACGGGCTCCATCGGAAGTCGGGAGGCCGCTTTAGCGATGTCGACGGCCAGGCGAGCGGTCCGTTCGATCTCCGCTTCGTCCGTTCGGGCGGTGGCGGCGAAGCCCCAGTAACCGTTGACGAGAACCCGGATGCCAACGCCCTGGGACAGAGAGCGGTCGATGCCCTCCATCTCCTGGTTCCTCACTGTGAGGGACTCGGATTCTTCCTGGACGAAGCGAGCGTCGGCATAATCCGCGTCACCCTTTTCGGCTGCAGCGACCGCCTGCTTCACCACTTCAAGCAAAAGAACCTCCTGCCAAGGGCAAAGTTAAGGAGGGAGCCTACAGCCCGGACCCTGAATCGTCGCGCTCGGGCCCATGGAGCCAGAGATCGGTCGCCGTCCACAGCATCTTGGCGAACGGAAAGAAGATCAACGGAAAGATGGCGGCAATGGCGATGCAGGTGATGGTCAGGGGAACCACCGCCACATCGGGGAGTGTGAGGATGAGCCACACGACGAGGGTCCCGATGAACAGCACCGCCGTAACGCCATAGTTGAGGGCGAGCGACCCCAGGAAGGCGCCCTCTTCCCGCTCGAACCGCAAGCCGCAGCGAGGGCAGGTTTCCGGCAACGTGAACCACCGGCGGAACAGACGTCCCTGCCCGCATCGGGGACAGCGCCTGGCGAGCGCTCGCAGGAACAACACCGGAATGCTCGGCATGGGAAGACCAGGGTAGGCTGCGCGGCGGAGGCGAACGACGATCAAGCTCGGATTCCAGCTCGGATATTGGGGCGCACAACCGACGGATTTCATGCCGTTCGTGCTCGAGGCAGAACGACTGGGGTTCGATTCCGTCTGGAGCGCCGAGGCGTACGGTTCGGACGCCGTCACTCTCATCTCCTGGGCAGCCGCCCGGACGGAACGCATCGGCGTGGGAACGGCCGTGATGCAGATCCCGGCGCGCACGCCGGCCGCCACCGCGATGACCGCCATCACGCTGGACCATTTGACGGGCGGTAGATTCCGCCTCGGCCTCGGGGTCAGTGGACCACAGGTCAGCGAGGGGTGGCACGGCGTTCCGTTCGACGCGCCGCTTCAGCGCACGCGGGAATACGTGGAGATCGTGCGCGCGATCCTTCGGCGGGAAAAGCCTCTCGAATTCCACGGCGAGCATTTCGACGTGCCCGTCCAGGGCGGGACGGGCCTCGGCAAGCCGCTCAAGACGATCGTCCACCCGCTGAGGGCAGATCTGCCGATCTACCTGGCTGCCATCGGACCGAAGAACATTGCCCTTGCGGCTGAGATTGCGGACGGCTGGCTGCCCACCTTCTACGCCCCCGCGCACGCGAACGTATTCGAGGCTTCCATCGAGGAGGGGTTACGGCGCGGCGGACGGGATAGATCCAACTTCGATGTGGCGCCGTTCGTGCCGGTGCTGGTCGGAGACGACATCCAGGCATGCCGAGATCTGGTGAAGCCGATCCTGGCGCTCTACGTCGGCGGGATGGGCGCGCGCGGGCGCAATTTCTACAACACCCTCGTGTCGCGGTACGGATACGAGGCGGACGCTGCAAAGGTCCAGGATCTTTACCTGGAAGGACGAAAGGGCGAGGCCGCGGCGGCGGTCCCGGATGGCCTGGTCGACGACGTCGCGCTCGTCGGTCCCAAAGAGCGGATCAAAGAACAGCTGGAGCTGTGGCGCCAGGCGGGAGTCGACACGATCATCGCCGGAGCGTTTCAGTCTGAGGCCCTTCGCACGCTCGCCGAAGCGGTTCTGTAGGCGCCGGAGGCCTATATGGGGATGCTGGACGGCAAGGTTGCGGTCATCACCGGCGCCGGCCGGGGAATCGGCCGCGGCGAGGCGCTGCTCTTTGCGCAGGAGGGCGCCCGCGTCGTGGTCAACGACCTGGGCGGCGAATGGGACGGCACCGGTGCCGACCCTCGTGCTGCCTCCCAGGTGGTCGAGGAGATTCGCGCGGCGGGCGGTGAAGCGGTTCCGCACTTCGACGACATTTCCGAGCCCGACGGCGCCGCGTCGCTGATCAAGCTCGCCGTCGATACGTGGGACCGGCTCGACGCCGTGGTGAATAACGCCGGCATCCTTCGTGACCGGATGATTTTCAACATGTCGGTCGAGGAGTGGGACGCCGTCATGAAGGTTCACCTCCGCGGACACTTTCTGGTGACGCGTGAAGCATGCGCGTACTGGCGCGAGAAAGCGAAGTCCGGTGAGCCCGTGAGCGGACGGATCATCAATACGTCGTCGACGTCGGGGCTTCTGGGAAATGCGGGTCAGTCGAATTACGGCGCGGCGAAGGCCGGGATCGCCGCATTCAGCTCCATCGTGGCCATGGAAATGCAGCGGTATGGCGTCACGGTCAACGCAATTGCACCGGGGGCCCGAACCCGCATGACCGAGAAGACCTTCGGAGAGCTCAAGGTCCCCGAAGGGCAATTCGACGCGCTGGCCCCCGAGAACGTCGCGCCACTCGTCGCCTACCTGGCGACCGACGACGCGGGCGACATCACAGGCCAGGTGTTCTATGTCCAGGGCGGTCTGATCCAGCTGTACCAGGGATGGACGCCGATCGCCGAAATCCAAAAGGACGAACGGTGGAGTCCGGCAGAGATCGCCGACCGGATCGGGGATCTGTTCGAAGGGAAACCGACCGTGTACTCGCCGCAGCGCTCCCCTCTTCGGAACGTGGCCGGAATCGGAAACGCTTGAGCCCGACATACTTTCCGAACGTCACGCTGTTCGACGGCTCGGCTGCCCGAGAAGGCGCCGGTGTCCTCGTCAGCGACGGAACCATTAGTTGGGTTGGCGCGCATCGGTCGGCACCCCGCGAGGCGCTGGACGCGGACACGATTGAAACCGCCGGTGGAACGCTCACGCCGGGGTTGATCGATTGTCACGTCCACCTCTGCTTCGACGGAGGACCGGACTTCGTTGCGGAAGCAAGGATCACCGAGCCGTACGCCGCCGTGAAATGCGTTCGAAACGCCGAGCGCCACCTTCGGGCCGGCGTCACCGCGGTGCGGGATCTGGGCGGCCTCGGGGCGGTGGCGTGCGACGTGGCGAGGGCGATTGAGGACGGACGCGTGACCGGCCCTCGGGTCGTCGCGTCTGGACAGGCGCTCACCATCTCGGGGGGTCACGGTTGGAACACCTTCGCCCGTGAGGTGGACGGCGTAGACGGGATCCGTCGAGCGGTCCGAAAGCAAATGAGGAGTGGCGCCCGGTCGATCAAGATCGTGGCTACTGGCGGCGTGCTCACGCCGGCGATCCCGGTTGACTTCATGTCCTTCACGGCAGAGGAAGTCGATGCGGCTGTCGAGGAGGCCCACAAGTGGGGCGTCCCGGTGGCGGCGCACGCCATCGGAGAGTCAGGCATCGCGAACTGCGTCCGGGCCGGTGTGGATTCAATCGAGCACGGATCACATATCACCGCCGACATCGCTCGTGCCATGAAGGAACAAGGCACGTTCCACGTGCCGACCATCAGCGCGCTTCACGGAATCGTCGAGCACCCGGAAGACGTGCCCGCGTACGCGGTTGAAAAGGGACGGCAGATCCTCGGCGCCGCCCGTGAAGCGTTCGGTCTGACCACCGAGATCGGGGTGCGACATGCGTGCGGGACCGATGCCGGAACCCCGCATAACCCGCATGGGGGAGCGCCGGCCGAGCTCATCAAGATGGTCGAATGGGGCTTGCCTGCTCCGTCTGCGTTGCGGGCGGCGACATCCGACGCGGCGCATTTACTCAGACTGCGTCGAGTTGGGGTGATCGAGGAAGGGATGGTTGCCGATCTGGTCCTGTGGGAGGGGAACCCCCTTGACGACATCGAAGCCGTCCGCAAGCCGCGACTGGTCATGAAGAGCGGCGAACTCTTCGGGAACGAACTTTTCGCAAAGTTCTCTTGAGTTCAATTATTGGGCTCTTACACTGCATATCCCCATGTCGAAGCATGTCCGCTTATTGCTGGCATTCGTCGCCATCGGCGCCGTCTTTGTCCCGACCTCCGCCAGACCTGATGCCTTTGCGGGCTATGTGATCCTGCGCAATGTCAATGTGGCGCCGGGCCTCAATTACAAGAAGGTCAAACAGCCGAGCGGCCCCAACCGCATCTTCATTCTCACGGTGAATCCGGCGAAGGCCGTGACGCTCGACGTGGCGCTGGCGGGAAATCAGCTCGGACGCGCCGAACGAACCACCAGCATGGCCGCCCGACACAACGCCATAGGGGCCATCAATGGAGATTTCGGCACGTGGTCCGGGCGTCCTGCGTTCGGATACATGGAGGACGGAAGCCTCAAGATCGATCCGACGTGCTGCCCACGTGATTTCGCCATTCGGCGAAATGAGAACCGGGCGTACTTCGGTGAACCCGATTTCGGGATGACGCTCTGGGAGCTCGACTCGGACGAGCGGTGGCGGATTCATCGTTGGAATCGGAGGGCACCGTCGGGAGGTGAGATCGGGGCGTACACGCCCGCCGGTGGAAGCTTTGCTCTTCCACCGAACAGTGGGTGCTCTGCTCGCCTGGTGCCGAGGGGTGGATTGGTCTGGAACGGGACGGGTCTCGGCAGGGAGTACGCGGTGGACCGGGCCGTCTGTCACGAGCGACGGCTGTCTCGGCAGAACGCAGTGGTTCTCTCTGCGGATCGTGGGACGGCTCAGGCCCAGCAGCTCAGAACGCTCGACGCGGGCGAACGGGTCCGGCTCCTCTGGAGCTTCGGGTGGCCGGGAATCATGGAGAACATGGGTGGCACCCCGGTGCTCATGCGCGGAGGGTCGATCGTGGCGACGAACTGTGGTGCCAGCCTGTGCGCTCGACACCCGCGAACGGGGATTGGCCGACGCGCCGACGGGAGGCTGCTCCTGATAGTCGTCGATGGACGGCGGAAGGGATCCGTCGGGATGACCCTGGTCGAGTTCGCCCGATTGTTCAAGTACCTCGGGGCGACCGATGCGCTAAACCTCGACGGAGGCGGCTCGAGCACGATGGTGGTCAAGGGCTCCATCAAGAACGTCCCGTCGGACGGCCGAGAGCGTCCGGTGATCAACGCGCTCCTTGTCCTGGCCGGCCGCGACCGGCGGGAGCCAAACCCGGCCGCCGGGTTCGCCACCGCCGCCGCCGTTGCCGCCGTTGAGGCGACCGAGGAGGCCCAACCGGTCCGCCTCACGAATGCCGACTCGATAGAACGGTTTCGTTACGCTTCCGGCCGCGATCCGGCATCCGGTGGCGGCATGGTCGACGCCCTGGCCCGAGGTTCACTCGGCAGACGACCCCGCGGGTTGCCGGCCGACTTTCTGGCTCTGCTGAGGGCGTTCCGCAGCCGGACGCGCTAGCCGCTGACGGCATTCTGTTTCCGCCGGCTCGATCATCTTTGCTGGTCAGAGCATGTCAGACCCCGGCGCTAGCCTCCTGCTCAGAAGAGTGATGGACGGAACTGCAATGTTCGTGGTGCTCGGGCTTCTCGCGCTCGCCGCCTGCCTCGGCGTGGCGTTTGCCGGCCTTCGGCGGACGTTGGAGGCACGCCTTGGTGCCACGGATGCCGAGCTCCGCCGACTCGGCGACGCGGGGGCGTGGCGCCAGGAAGGAACGACCGAGGTACGCCGCGAGGTCGCCGCGTTTCGCTCCACGCTCGAAGCACTGCGGGTCAGAGAAGAGGAGCGGCGGGTCCGAGAAGAGCAGGGCTGGGAAGTTCTCCAAAAAATGGCGGCGGTCCTGTCAGGTTCGCACGGCGCCGGGCGGGCCGGTGAAAACGTGCTCCGAGAGGCGTTCGCTCACCTGCCACCGTCGATGCTCGATGTGAACTTCCGCGTCAATGGTCGCGTGGTGGAATTCGGGCTCGTCCTGCCGGACGGGAGACGCCTCCCCGTGGACTCGAAGTGGTCCGCGGAACGGGAGCTGCACCTCCTGGCCGAATCACCTGACGCAGTCGAACGGGATCGGGTGGTACGAGCCATCGAGAAGGCGGTCGTGGAACGGGCGAAGGAAGTTGCTGCCTACCTGGACCCATCGCTCACGGCGTCCGTAGGAGTGGCTGCCGTGCCCGACGCCGCCTATGCCGTGCTTCGCCGGGCGCACGCCGACGCCTATCGGCACGGCGTTCTGGTCATTCCGTACTCGATGGCGCTTCCGGTCGTCCTCTTCCTGCACAGCTTCGTCGGGCGTTTCGGGTCCGTGCGGGATGTGGAGGCTTGCCTGGCCGATTTGGCGAACATCTTTGAGTCCGTGGAGAACACGCTCGAGAACAGCGTGGCGCGCGCCTCCAAGATGCTTGTAAACGGAACGGAGGAGGTGCGGAGTCAGCTCGGGAAGGCCAGAACCACCCTGGCCAGGGCGAGAGAAAAGGAGGAAAAGGCGGCGCCCCCACCGGCATCGTTGCGCGTTGTCGGTATGGAGGCGTAGCGGTTCGCATATTGTCGGGAGGTGGACTTCCTCGAAGCGCTCACCGGCCTGGGATTTCAGCCGAGTCAGGAACGGCCGTCACGAGGGGTTCGCATGTACCTCACCAAACCGAACCCGTATCTCACGTACTACGTCCACGTCTACGAGGACGGATCTGCCCTTTTCACCTGGGAATTCGACGTGACGGACTTTCTTCTGGAGCGCGGCATACAGCTCGGATCCAGCGAAACGCTCAACCTCTACATGTTTCCGCGCGAGGACGAACGAGGACCACAGGATCCCGTGTGGCTCGCAGCTGCGATCGATCGAGCCGAAGCCCGGCTTCGTTCGATCAACTTCGCCGATCCGGGCGCCTGACGAAGTCCTCGGCCCCAGTGCTTTCGGATACTCTCGTCTGATGGGATTTGAACGCGTGCTCGTGGCCTTCGCGCATCCCGATGACGCCGAGTTCGGGTGCGCCGGAACCGTGGCGAAATGGGCAAGGGAGGGTGCCGAAGTCGTCTACATCTGTGTGACGGACGGATCTGCCGGTTCGAACGAACCAGGAGCGGTTCGGGAGGAGATCCGTGAGGTTCGTGAACGAGAGCTCCGGGCGGCGTGCGACGTTCTCGGCGTCAAGGAGTGCACCTTCCTCGGCTACGTCGACGGTGAGCTCGAGGTCACGCTGGACCTGCGAAAGGCCCTCACCAGAGAGGTCAGGCGGTGGCGTCCGGACGTCCTCGTCGCGCCGGATCCGATCCGGTACTGGGACGACGAGCGCCGCTACATCAATCACCCGGACCATCGGGCCGTTGGAATGGCCTGTCTCGCCGTGGTCAACCCCGACGCGCCGACCCGGCCACAGTTCCCTGAGCTCTTGGACGAGGGAATGGAGCCGTTCGAAGTTCCGAGCCTCTGGATGCCCACGTTCGACGCGGGCGCCGACACCTTCGTCGATATCTCCGAGACGATCGACCTGAAGATCGAGGCTCTGCAGTGTCACAAGAGCCAGATCGGCGACTGGCCGGTGGAGGAGTGGGTCCGCAAACGTGCCAAGGAGCGCGGGACCGAGCGAGGGATGGAATATGCCGAGTCGTTTCGAACTTTCAAACTGAAGGACGAGGAAGACGAGGAAGACTAGCGATGGCGCACGAGGATCCGATCGAGGGCGAAGGCCTGCCCGAAGAACCGAACGAGGAACCTGAGGGTCAGCCTCTTACCCCGGAGGAGCGCGAGAGCGTCCGAGCGGACATCGACGACCTCGACGCCATGCGAATGGCGTTCGAACCTCAGGGCGCCAAGGGCGTGGTCATCTCGTGCTCGGAGTGCGGATCGAATCACTTCTATGGGTGGGAGCTCCTGCGCGAGAGCCTGGAGCACATGCTCCAGACCGGCGAGCCGCGCATGCACGAGCCTGCCTATGAGCCGCGCGAAGACGACTACGTCGTATGGGACTACGGCAAGGGATACGTCGACGCGCTCGCGGACGCCGGCCTCGAGGGCGACACCACGCTGGACGTACGAGCGTGTGCGTGGTGCCACACATCCCTCGACCCGCGGTCGTCGTTCTGCCCGCAGTGTGGACGCCCGCTGGCGGTGGTTCGCCTGTACCGTCAGCTGGTCGACCGCGGGATGGACGAGCGAGAGGCGAAGGCGATGCTCGTCCGGGCGGGGTTCGAGCCCTTCTCCTAGCCAGCCGCCGATTCCAGTTCCGGCTCGGGCTCCAGGATGCAATCCTCAGGGAGCTTGTCGGGCCGGAGTCCCTTGAACGAGGGAGCCCGCAACTTTCCCTGGCCGGTGATCTGGAGGTACTCGACCTCGCAGACGAGCTCCGGTTTCACCCACCGAGCGCCCTTCACCTTGGCCAACTCGCGGTCTGCGATCGGCGGCCGTGAGGCCTCGAGCTCCTTCATGCGGGCGAGCAGATCGTTGATCGTTCGTTCGGTGAAACCCGTGCCCACCTGACCGATCCAGATGAGCTTGCGGTTCCGGTAGGCGCCCAGAAGTAACGCCCCGAACGAGCGCTCCCGGCCGCCCTGGCCGGGGGTGCAGCCGAGGATCACGGCGTCCTGCGTCTTGAGGATCTTGATCTTCCGCCAGTCCTCCGAGCGTTTCCCGGGGGCGTAGCGACTCTCCACTCGTTTGGCGATGATCCCCTCGAGGCCGTGCTCTTGAGCAATCCGGTGGAAGCGCTCGCCCTCCTCGGGGACGGTGTACATGAGACGCAGCCCGCGCCCCTCGTGAATCCGCGCCGTGAGCATTTCCCGGCGCTCACGCAGGGGTCTGGATATGAGTTCCTCGCCGTCCACCCACAACAGGTCGAAAGCGACCATCTCCACCGGAATGCGCTTTCGCATCCGTTCGATCTCTGACTGCGACGTGAGGTTCATTCGCTGCTGGAGGAGTTCAAACGACGTCCGCCCTTTTTCGTCGGTGGCCACGATTTCCCCATCGATGACGGCGTTGGTGGCGGCGATGTTTCGATAGACCCGGGCGAGCTCCGGATAGGTCTTGGTGTGGTCCTTGCCGGTGCGAGAGATCAGGCGGACGTCCTCTCCGTTCAGATACAGGAGCGTCCGGACTCCATCGAGTTTCGGTTCGAACCACCACCCCTTTCCGTCGAAGGGCTTGTAGCCTCCCGTCGCGAGCATTGGCGTCAACATCGGCGGCTTGGCGGGTGGATGCTCCTCGGATTCCTTGGCCAGAAGCACCAGCCAGTCCCGTTCACCCCGCGTCTTGACCAGGTGGTACTCACCTTGGTGCCGGTTGCCGTGAAGCCGAAAGCTGACCTTCCGGTCGGTCCACTCGAGGAGGTCGTACGTCCCGCGGTCCCAGATCTTGACGTCGCCGGCTCCGTAGTGACCCTCCGGGATCTTCCCCTGGAAGCTCCCGTACTCCATCGGGTGATCCTCTGTCTGGACGGCAAGGTGCCGTTCGCCCTTCTGGAATGGCAGGCCCTTCGGCACGGCCCACGACACCAACACGCCGTCTCGTTCCAGGCGCAGGTCGTAGTGCAGCCGTGTGGCGTCGTGCCGCTGAATCACGAACGAGTTGCCTTCCGGGCTCGCTGCCCCTCCCGCGGGCTCGGGCGTCGCCTCGAAGTCCCGCATCTTCAGGTACTGCCCCAGCTTCGGATCCTTCGACCGCCTGATGACGTCGTCGCTCTTCGATCGGTCCGCTTTCTTCTTCGCTGCGGGCCTCTCCCGCGGAATGGCGGGCCGTTCCCGCGGACGGGCCGGTGTAGGGGTTCGCCTCACCTTCCCCTCGGCAACATCACGGGGTACCCATGCTCTTCCCACTTCACCCTCGATTCGATAGGACTCGGTTGGCGGCATCTCGTCTTCGACCGGGACATCGACCGCCTCCAGGGCGTCCGCCAGGTCGTGCGGCCGCTCGAGCACCCCGCGGAAGGGGTCGGTCTTCTTGAGGTGTTGCCAGATAGTGGCGATTGTGAAGTCCTGCGGCCGCACGTCGCCCGCCTCGACCTGTTTCCACGTGAGCGGCATGGAGACCGAAGCTCCCTGTTCGGGGCGCACCGAGTACACCGCGGCGATGTTCGCGCCAACCCGGTTCATGTTGTGGTCGATGAAGACCTTGCCCGTGCGGCGTTTGATCTCCCACTCCATGGTGACGCGCGAGGGATCCACTTTCCAGATCAGCGCTCCCACCTTCCCCACGAAGTCGCGGACCTGGTCGTAGGTGTATCCCGGCTCCAGCGGCACGTAGACCTGCATACCCGTAGCGCCCGAAGTCTTCGGATAGGACTTGAGCCCGAGCCGGTCGCACGCGACCTTCACCATCTTCGCCACGGTCAGGACGTCCTGGAATGTCGCGGGCTCGAATGGGTCGAGGTCAAAGAAGAGGTAATCCGGCGTTTCGATGGAGCCGCACCGCGAGTGCAGGGGGTGAAACTCGATGCATCCGAGGTTCGCCACGAACAGCAAGTCGGCCGTGTCATCGGCCATCAGATAGTTGATCCGGTCGTTCTTCGCAGGCCCCCATCTGCCGTCGGATCCGGCGCTTTCCACGTTGCAGATAGCCATCCAATCGGGCGTGGTCGGCGGGGCTTCCTTTTCGTAGAAAAACTCGCCGAATGCGCCGTTCGGCATTCGCTTCATCGTGAGTGGCCGATCCTTGAGGTACGGAAGCATCCTGGGCGCGATGTTGTAGTAGTAGGCGATCAGGTCGCCCTTCGTGTACCCCTCCTCCGGCCAGAAGACCTTGTTCAGGTTCGACAGGCGGAGCTCTTTTCCGTCGATGTCGGCCCACCAGTGCTCGCCGTGCCGCTCAACCGGAAGTGCCTTTGGGAATTCGACGGTAAAGGCCGGACCAGGCTTTTTTCGTGGCACGCAGCCATCGTAGCTGCGATGTGTTCGGACCTTCCCGGAAGTGTCGGTGCCCGGCAGTAGAATCAGAACATGCCCCCGTACCGTCGGGGGCGTTTCTTCCCCGGAGGTACGCCATGCCAAGGACAATGTGGAAAGGGGCCATCTCGTTCGGCCTCGTCTCGATCCCCGTTCGCCTGTATCCGGCGACGGAGGAGAAGACTCTTCGGTTCAACCAGCTTCACGACAAGGACCACGGTCGGATCAAGTACCAGCGGGTGTGCTCGATCTGTGGCGAGGAAGTCCCGTACGAGCACATCGTGAAGGGCTACGAGTACGAGAAGGGCAAGTACGTGGTCCTTGAAGATGAGGATTTCGAGGCGGTCCCGGTCCAGACGAGCCGGGCGATCGACATTGTGCAGTTCGTGGCCCTGGAAGAGATCGATCCGATCTATTTCCAGAAGTCCTATTACCTCGTGCCGGAGGAAACGGGCGTCAAGGCCTACAACCTGCTGCGCGAGGCGATGTCGGAAGACGGCCGGGTCGCCGTCGCCAAGGTGGCGATCCGCGAGAAGGAGCATCTCGCGGCGCTTCGATTCAAGGACAACGTGTTCGTGCTGGAGACCATGTTCTGGCCGGACGAAATTCGCGGCGCCGACTTTGAGGAGCTTGACCAGGACGTCGACGTTCGACCGCAAGAGGTTCAGATGGCTCGAAGCCTCATCGAGAACCTGACCGAGGACTTCAAGCCGGAAGAGTTCAGGGACGAGTACCGCGAGGCGCTCCTCGGAGTGGTCGAGAAGAAGGTCGCCGGTGAGGAGATCGAAGCCGTGCCGGAACCCGAGGCGACCCGCGTGGTCGACCTCATGGATGCCCTCAAGGCGTCGGTCGATGCCACCAAGAAGAAGGCGGAAGAACCGAAGAAGCGAGCCACCCGGAAGAGCACGGCGCGCCAGCCGGCGCGCGAGAAGAAGCGCGCCGCCTCCTAACAGCGTCGTAACCGGGCCGTAACAGCGCTGTGGTATTAGTGCGCCCGTGAAACTCATCATGGCGATCGTCAAACCGCACAAGCTGGATGATGTGAAGGAAGCCCTTCGTGAGATCGGTGTGAACGGTCTCACCTCGGTCGAAGCCCAGGGGTTCGGACGCCAGCGGGGCCACACCGAGATCTATCGCGGAGCCGAGTATCAGGTCGACTTCGTTCCTAAGGTGCAGATCGAAGTCATGGCCGATGACGCTCAGGTCCAGACGATCGTCGAGACCATTCTGAGCGCCGCCCGAACCGGCAAGATCGGAGACGGAAAGATCTTCGTTCTCCCAGCCGAGCAGGTGTACCGGATCCGGACGGGGGAGATGGGTCCGGACGCAGTCTGACGCTCCTCGCGACATCGGTTCATCTCACCGCCCTCCGACCAGCACGACGGAAAGTGGTTCCGCGGTGATCGACGCAGTCACCGCACGGATCCGGGAGATCGACCGGGAGCCGCTGTCCGACTCGGATGGCCTGTCGCTCGCGAACCGTCGGTCGGCCGTCATCGACGAGCTGGTTCGCGCCCTGTTCGAACCATTCGAGAGCGAGGTCGTCGCCGTCGCGGCCGTCGGCGGATACGGAAGAAGCGAACTGACGCCGGGGTCCGACATCGACCTAATGTTCCTGTTTCGCGG
>DATABA010000083.1:0-1796 GCA_036259835.1 Actinomycetota bacterium | reverse complement strand
AGGTTTGGCCGGTGAAGGGTTCGGCCTGATCTAGACCGAGAACGACTCGCCGCAGGCGCATTCGTGCACTGCCTGCGGGTTGTTCACCTTGAGTCCGCCGCCCAGGAGCGAGTCGTTGAACTCGAGCGTGGACCCTGCGAGGATCGGCGCGCTCTTCGGGTCGACCAGGACCTTGATGCCGGGCGCTTCGATGACGGTGTCGTCGGCGCGCGGTGCTTCCTCGAAGGACAGCTTGTAACCGAAGCCGGAGCAGCCTCCCGCCACGACGCGAACCCGAAGGCACGGGTCGTCGTAGCCCTCGCGCTGGGCGAGCGTCGTCGCCTTCGCCGCGGCCTTGTCGGTGACGGTGAGAACCTGCGTGGCGGTCGCGCTGTCCATGTCCCGATGATACCGCTCGGTACTATGGCCGAACGGATGACGTCTTTGGAAACGATTCAAGAACTCCGGCCTCGGCTCGAGTCCTTTCCGATCGAGGAACCGCCCGAGGATGCCGAGCTCGCCGCCGTGCTCGTGCCGGTGCTGTCCGCCGGCCCGCATTTGCGGGTCGTCTTCACGAAGCGAAGCGACGCGCTGTCGCGCCACGCGGGGGAGATCTCGTTTCCGGGTGGGCTTGCCGACGCCGATGAGAATCCGGCCGCCACGGCTCTACGAGAGGCGCAGGAGGAGCTCGGACTGCCACCCTCGGACGTGGAGCTACTCGGCGCTCTTCCGTCCGTGCACACCAGGGTCACCGGCATCCTCATCGTCCCCTTCGTCGGTCTCCTCCGGAGGGATCCGGCGTTCACCCCGAACGCCCACGAAATCGCCGATGTCCTGGAGTTCTCGCTTTCGGACCTCATGGCGGCGGCGTCCGAGCGCGAGTTCGAGCACGAAGGCGTGATGTATCTGACCCAAGTATTCGAGATGGACGGTCACGTCATTTGGGGAGCGACGGCGAGGATCCTCTCGTCGTTCCTCGAGTTGTTGAGACCACCCGGAGGTATCGATGAGTGACGCCGAGCCCTTTCTCCTGAAACGCCACGTACCGCCGGACGACAGGCTTCGGCGGCTCCTCACCGAAGCGAAGACCATCGCGGTGGTCGGCCTCTCGTCGAGCCCGACCCGCGCATCCCACAGTGTGGCCCGGTACCTCCAGAATCACGGCTACCGCATCATCCCTGTGAACCCGCACGAAACCGAGGTTCTGGGGGAGCGGGCGTACGCCTCGTTGGCAGACATCCCCGAGAAGGTCGACGTGGTGGACGTGTTCCGCCGGCCGGAGTACACGGTCGAGGTCGCCGAGGACGCGGTGAAGGTTGGTGCGAAGCTCTTCTGGCTCCAGAGCGGCATCGTGAACGAAGACGCGCAGCGGATCGCCCAGGAGGGCGGCCTCGACGTCGTCATGGACGCGTGCATGAAGATCGAACACCAGAGATTGGGGGTGTAGGCATGCAGAAGTGGGAGTACTTCGTCGCGCCGCTCCTGCCGCACAATCCGGGGGAGATCCTCAACAACTTTGGCGAGGACGGCTGGGAGCTGGTCGGCGTGGTGTCACAGGAGACCCCCGCAGGCGGCACCTCGTTGGTCGCTTACCTCAAGCGTCCGAAGGGCTAAGCCGCTGCGCCAACAGCCTCCGGGGCTCCGTCTCTCTTCAAGGGCCCGCCTGCGCTATCGCTTCGACAACCTGGTTGCCTCCGGAACCAGGCCACTGATCATCGGGCTCGCCGTGGCGACCCTGGTCCTGATCCTTTCCGCTGCTGTCGTCCAGGCCATCCTGGGGATCACCGTTGACGGCGAGCGGCTCGGCTTCCTGGAGG
>DATABA010000082.1:0-4048 GCA_036259835.1 Actinomycetota bacterium | reverse complement strand
TCTGCACACGAAGCTGCGCATCGAGGTTCGAAAGCGGTTCGTCCAGGAGTAACACGTCAGGATCACGCGCCAGCGCCCGCGCAAGCGCGACACGCTGCCGCTCGCCTCCCGAGAGTTCGTGCGGCTTTCGTCTCAGGAGCTCCTCGCACCCGACCAGTTGGGCGGTCGATCGTACCCGGGCATCGACCTCGTCCCTGCGCACCTTTCTCGCCAACAAGCCGAACCCGATGTTCTCGGCCACGTTGAGGTGCGGAAACAGCGCATAGTTCTGGAACACCATCGCGACGTTGCGGTCCACCGGGCTTACCGCCGTTACGTCTCTTTCACCGATTCGGATGCGCCCGTCGGTGACGTCTTCCAGTCCAGCGGCAACTCGGAGGACGGTGGATTTACCGGACGCGGACGGTCCGACCAACGCGAAGAACTGGCCGTCCCGGACCTCGAGGTCCACACCTCGCAGCGCCTGGAGGTCCCCGTAGGACTTCCAGACGCGCTCGAACGTCAGTCCGGCCACGTCACTCCGCTCGAGCGAAGATCTCCCTGGTCTGCTCGTTCAGTTGCCGCGCGACTTCGTCGGCATCCAGGCCCTCGAAGAAGCCGGTCTCCAGGATTCCCGCCGACGCGTCCTCGATCTCGGGCCACGTCGAGATCGTGGGGACGCGGCGGATGACTGGGATCGTGTTCAGGAAGAGCCGCGAATTGGCCGGCTTCGCCGTTGGGTCGAGGAAGGCCTCGGATTCGGCGACGGATCGAAGGGACGGAACCGTTCGACCCGTTTCAGCAACCAGCGGAGCGCCCTGGGGTCCGAGCGCGAACTCGATCAGTCGCCATGCGGCGGCCTTGTTCTCCGACGCCCGGGTCATGCAGTACGCGTCCGAGTGAAGGATGCCGGCAGGCTCTTCGTGCCTCGGCAATGGCGCGACGTCCCAGTCGAAGTCGGTGATCGTCCGAAGCGTCGGAGTCGCCCTCCGAGATTCGAGCAGCATTCCCAACGTTCCGTTCAGGAACCGCGTCTCGAGGTCTTCCGATTCGACTTCCTCCTCCCCCGGCGTCACCAGGTCGACCTGCCGAAGGTCGAAGAAGCCCTGCATGGCCTCGAGCGCCTGCGGTGTGTCGAGCGTCAGACGGGTCGGGTTCTGTTCGTTGTCGACCACGTTCCCGCCGTTCGACCATACGAAGGGAGCGATTCGAATGATGGACGGTTCGACGCCGACGCCGTATTGGTCGAGCTCTCCGTCACCGTCGAGGTCCTTCGTGAGGGAGTGCGCCGCTTCACGCATGTCGTCCCATGTCCAGCCGGCAGCGGGTTCGTCGAGCCGCTCCTCCGCGAAGAGATCCTTGTTGTAATAGACGACCAGGCTCGAAATGTTTTGCGGCATGCATATTTGCCGGCCGGCGACCTTGAACGCCTCCATCGCCTGCGGATAGAAATCGTCCTCCCGAAACTCGGCGGAGGCGTCCAGGTAGCCCTGGAGTGGCTCCAGCACGCCCCTGGCCTCGAACTGTCCGTAGAACCGGTAGTTCAGTAGGAACAGGTCTGGGGGCGTGCCTGCGGCGAACCCAGTGGACAGCCGGGCGATGAGGTCCTCCCGGTCGCTCGCCACGATGAGGTTCACGGTGACGTCGGGTTCCGCCTGTTTGAACCCATCGATCAAGGCTCGATATGCCTTGATCTCCTCAGGTTCGCCGAACACCATCAGGCTGATCTCGCCGGATACCGGACCACCGGGAGTCGGCTGGGTCTCGCGCCCTCCAGTTCCCCCGCACGCGGCCGCCATGAAGACAAGCGCGGTGAGAAACGCGAACACTCGAGCGGGCACTTTCAGAATGCGAATCCTCCCTGCTGGCGGTTGGCCAAGAAGTAGCGCTGAACATACAAGAAGGCCCCGATGACGGGGGCCGTTGCCGTCACCGCTCCGGCGAGGAGCAGCGGATAGTTCTGGCGGTCGAGCTGAGCAAGAAGCCGCAACCCGAGCGGCACGGTGAACTTCTCCTGATCGAACAGATAGATGAGCGGGTCCAGGAAGTTGCTCCACGTGAACACGAACGCCAGGACACCGACCGCCACCGTGATGGGACGAACCAACGGCATGGCCACCCGGCGCCACATCGCCATTGGCGTCAAGCCCTCCAGGCGAGCGGCCTCGAACAGCTCAGCGGGCAGGCGCCGGAACCCCCAATAAAAGAGGAGGACGTAGAACGGCGAAGTCCCCATGAGCGAGGGAAGGATCAGCGGCACGTACGTATTGGTCAGACCGACGGTTCGAAACATGACGAACCGAGGGACCAGGAGGGCCGTGATCGGAATCATCAGGACCACCAGCGAAACGGCAACCAGGATCCCGGCCGTCCGACGCGGCAGCCGCGACATGGCGAAACCCGCCCAGGACGCGAACACGATCGTCAGAGGAACCGCGACGGCCGCCACGAACAGCGAGTTCAGCGTGTATCGCGGGATGTCCACGAGCTCGAAGGCGCGCTCGTAGTTGTCGAAGGCCAGAGGGGACGGGAGGAACTCCGGTGTTCGAGGCGGGGGAAGGCCAGCCTTCCGCAGCGAGCCCGTCACCATATAAAGGAGAGGCAGCAGGAAAACCGCCGACATCAGGATGGCCGGCACGTGGCGCCACCGGCCGGTTCGGCTCCCGCCCGCGTTCACACCCATGCCAGTCGGCTCACCAATTCGCGTGCCTCAGGCCCGAACCACGGAGGGTCTCCGGCGCCGGCGTTCTCCGTTATGCGGCCTGGCCGAGACGTGGCCGGAATGGCGACGTGGCAGCGTTGGTCGCTGAGAACCCACTTGATGAGGGCGTGACTCCAGGTCTCGACGCCGAAGTCCTTGAGCGGCGCCAGGTCGTTCTGGGTCGGCGGCCGGCGCATCAAACGGCCGGCCCCAAGCGGACGCATGACGACTACTCCCAACCCGAGCTCCTCGGCGAGTGGAAGGATTTTTCGTTCGACCTCGGTCTCCGCGGGGTTGTACGGAATCTGGATGGCCTGGATCCGTCCGGTGCGCATCACTTTCGCGAGCTCGCCGAACGCCGCGGGACTGTAGTGCGTCGCTCCAACCACCCGCACTTTTCCTTCGGCTTGAAGTGCCTCGAGCACCGGTAGGTGATCCTCCCAGGCCACCAGGTTGTGTACCTGGTAGAGATCCACGCCTCCGCCGAAGTACTCCAACGCACGATCGATCTGCGACTGCCCCTCACGCAACGACGGCGTCCATACCTTCGTTGCCACCAAGGCATCGTCGCGCCGGCCGTGGAGCGCTTGCCCCAGCACTCGCTCGGCGTTCCCGTACATCGGCGATGAATCGAAGAGCGTCGCTCCGACGGACAGCGCCTCGGTGACCTGATCGTGCACTCGCTGCTCCGCCTTCCGCCCACGCACGTCGAAGACCCGCCACGTCCCAACACCCACGACGGGGACGGTCAGATCGCTCTTGCCGAGCCGGCGAAGCTCCACTAGACCCGGCCGCTTCTTCCGGACATCGGAGCGACCTTACAGGTCACTCGCCCTTTCCTTCCCTGTAGCATTCCCTGCCATGCCGAACGTCGTCGTGTTGGCGAAATACGTACCGAATCCCGGGGGAACGCCGGAGATGGGCGACGACTTCCGCCTGAAGCGAGAGGGCGTGGAGGGCGCACTTGATCCGGGAGACGAGCCAGGGGTCGAGGCAGGCCTTCAGCTGGTAGAGGCCGCCGGGGGAGAAGTCACCGTCGTCTCGATGGGCCCCGAGCCTGCCACCGCGGCCGTTCGTCGGGCGCTTTCCATGGGCGCCCACAAGGGCGTCCTCATCACCGACTATTCGCTGAAGGGCGCCGACGCTTGGGTCACCGCCCAGGTTCTGGCCGCCGCGATCAAACACCAGAACCCCGACATCGTGATCGCGGGCGTCGAGTCGACAGACGGCTCTACGGGGACGATGCCCATGACCCTGGCCGAGCTCCTCGGCCTTCCCAGCCTGACGTTCGCGCGGTCCCTGGAGCTCAAGGATGGCTCCGTGGTGGTCCACCGCCAGACGGAAACCGGCTACCAGGTCGTCGAAGCG
>DATABA010000081.1:0-12419 GCA_036259835.1 Actinomycetota bacterium | reverse complement strand
TTGATCTCCACCCAGTAGTCGGCCAGTCGCGAGAACTTGGGCAAGACCTCGAGCGCTTCACGGGTCGTCTTCGCCGTCCTCACCAGCACATCCGCCTGTGCCTTCATCTCCGGGAACGGCGATTCGATCTTGTGCAGGACGAACAGGTCTCCGGCGGCGTCGATGTGGTCCATGACATCGTCGAGCGTCGACGCCAGCCGGTGGATGTCGTCATGGTCGAGCGGAGTTACGAACGTCGTGTTGAGCCGGCGCATGATTTGGTGCGTGGTCTCGTCCCCCTCGTGCTCCAGGTCCCGGAGGCGGGAGGCCTTGGCCTGGACGTCCTCGAAATTGGTGATGAGGTCCTCCAGAACCGCGGCAGCAGACTCGATCTGACGTGCCTGCTTGACGAACAGCTCGAAGAAGCCCTCATCCCTCGGAACCAGTCGCAGTCTGAACCGCGCCATACTGTCCTTCCTTCCCTGACGGCGGGTTTTGATACACCACGGCGACCGGGAGCACAAATGGGCGCCCGGGCGTCGTCCGACTCACCCGTTGAACTTGTATCCGAGTCCCCTCACCGTAAGGAGGTGCTGCGGGTTGTGAGGGTCGTCCTCGATCTTTTGCCGAAGCCGCTTGATATGCACGTCGAGCGTCTTGGTGTCGCCGAAGTAATCCGATCCCCACACCTCCTGGATCAGGAAGTCGCGGGTCAGCAAGCGCCCTTTCCGCTCCAATAGCACTTCGAGCAGCTCGAACTCCTTTGGGGTGAACTGGACGGCACGACCACGGACGAATGCCTCGTGGCGCTCTGCGTCGAGCTCGACCGGACCGCCCGTCAACCGTTCCGGGGGGCGGGCAGCGGGCGCCATGTCCGCCCTTCGAAGATGTGCCCGCACGCGGGACACAAGCTCACGAACGGAGAACGGCTTCGTGATGTAGTCGTCGGCTCCCAACTCGAGGCCCGATACCTTGTCCGCCTCGGAGTCCTTGGCGGTCAGCACGATCACGGGGACGTTCGACTCGGAGCGGATCAGGCGAAGAACGTCCAGACCGGGCAGGCGCGGCAGCATGAGATCGAGGATGACCAACGCCGGGCGCTCCGCACGGAATCGCTCCACGCCGCGCTCCCCGTCTTCGGCGACGGAGATCTGAAAGCCCTCGCGCGACAGCGAATACGCCACAGTCTCCACGAGCGCGGGTTCGTCCTCGACCAGCAGGACCCGCGGCGAGCTAGCCGGGGGTGGCTGGATGGGAGGCGTCGGTGAACTCGCGGAACTCACCCGTGAGAAGGAAGGCTACCTGCTCGCCGATATCGACGGCGTGATCCCCGACCCTCTCGAGCTGCCGGGACACCATGTTCATGCGAATGCCCCAGTCCAGAAGCCCGTGATCATGCGCCAGGGCGACGACCTCCCGATACATGTTGCGGTTCAACCGGTCGACCGGCTCGTCCATGTCGGGGAGCTTTTCGGCAAGGCCGGCATCTCGAAGGGCAAATGCGTCCAGAGCGGCCCGGAGCATCTTCGACACGAGGTCCCCCATCTCTTCCAGGTGGGCCAACACCGTGTCGCTGCGGGGCAGGGTCATCGTGGCGGATGTAACTTTCGCGATGTTCACCGCCATGTCGCCCACCCGCTCCAGGTGAAGGTTCGAATGCAGGATCGCCGAGATCAGCCGGAGATCGGACGCCACAGGAGTCTGGGTGGCGAGCAGGCTCAGAATTCGATGCTCGATGTCGATATAGATCTCGTCGAGCTCGTCGTCACCTTCGATGACCTCCGTCACCAATCCGGCGTCGCGGTGGATGAGCGCTCGCATCGCCTTTTCGAGCGCTCTGGCTGCCCGCTCTCCCAGTTGAAGCACGTCCTCCTCCAGCAAGGTCAGCTCCTTGTGAAAGTGTCTTCGCGCCTGGAGCATCAGCCAAACCGCCCCGTCACGTAGTCTTCCGTTCGTCGATCTCCCGGCCGGGTGAAGATCACGTCGGTTGCGTCGTACTCAACCAGCACTCCTGTACGGGACCCGTCCTCCGCCAGGTCCACGGTGAGGAACGCGGTCACGTCGGAGACTCGGGCGGCCTGCTGCATGTTGTGGGTCACGATCACGATGCTGTACCGCTGCTTGAGCTCTTGCATGAGGTCCTCGATCCGCGCCGTCGCGATGGGGTCCAGGGCAGACGCGGGCTCGTCCATGAGGATCGTGTCCGGTTCCACGGCCAGGGCTCGAGCGATGCAGAGCCGCTGCTGCTGTCCCCCGGAAAGGTCGTAGGCGTTCTTCTTCAGATCGCCCTTCACTTCATCCCACAGGGCCGCCGACCGAAGTGCGGCCTCCACGCGACCGTCCATATCGTCCGTCATCCCATTGACGCGGAGGCCGAAAGCGACGTTCTCGAAGATGGACTTGGGGAAGGGATTGGGCTTCTGGAAGACCATGCCGATTCGCCGGCGCACCTCTACGGGATCCACGGCCGGACCGTAGAGGTCGTGGTCGTGGTAGAGAACCCGTCCCGTGACCTTCGCTGAGGGAATGAGGTCGTTCATCCTGTTCAGGCAGCGAATCAGGGTGCTCTTCCCGCAACCCGACGGTCCGATGATCGCGGTTATCCGATTGGCCGGGATGTCGAGCGTGATCTCCCGGAGCGCTGTGTTCCCGTTGTAGGAGACCGTGAGGTCCTGGAGGCGGAATACCGTCGTCGCGCGGGCTTCGTTCTCTTGCGGCTCCCGCGTCTCGATCTTCAACGGCGGCCCTTCTTGCCGGGTCAGCAATTCTTCGTTCTTCACCAATTTCTCTCGCATCGGTTCCTCAGGACGATTGCGACCGCATTCATCGTCAGCAGCACCAACAGCAGAAGGATGATTCCGGCCGCCGCGACGTTCTGGTACTCCGACTGAGGCCGGGACACCCAGTTGAAGATCTGGATCGGCATCGCGGTGAATCGATCCAGCGGACCGGCAGGCACGAAGTTCACATAGGTCAGCGCTCCGAGGGTGATGAGCGGCGCTGTCTCGCCGATAGCCCGGGACAGGCCCAAGATCAACCCGGTGAGTGTTCCGGGAAGCGCGGCGGGGAGCGTCTGGTGCCAGACGGTCTGCCACTCGGTGGCGCCGACGGCCAGCGAACCCTGGCGGATGGAGTCCGGGACGGCACGCAGCGCCTCGCGGGCGGCCACGATGATCACTGGAAGGATCAGGAGGACAAGCGTCAGGGCGCCGGCCAGGATGCTTCGGCCGAGGCTCATCAGCCGAACGAACACCGCGAGCCCCAACAGGCCGTAGATGATCGAGGGGACCCCGGCCAAGTTGGCGATATTTACCTCGAGGAACGTGGTGATCCGATTCTTGGGCGCGAACTCTTCCAGGTAGACGGCCGCTCCGACGCCCACCGGGAACGAGATCACCGCCACCAACACCATGAGCCAGGCCGTTCCGACGAGGGCGGGTCGAATCCCCGCGCGTGAGGCGAGCCGGGAGTCGAGATGCGATACGAACTCGCCGTTCAGGCGAGGAAGCCCTTTGGCGAAAACGTCGACGAGCAGCGTCGCCAGGGTGAGCAGCCCGATCAGGAGGCACAGAATCAACCCGACCTGAAACACCAGGGCCCTGAGGGATCGTTCGACGCGCCGGCCCGTGGCGAGGGGACGGATGGTGGTGACCGCCGGCGAGCTCATTCGTATCGCTCCCGGAATCGTCGGATGAACCGGTAGGAGACGATATTGAGCGCGAGCGTCATCCCGAATAGCGTCGCCCCGAGGGCGAAGATCGTCTTGTACGCGGTGCTTCCAAACGGCGTATCGCCCAACGACACCTGGACGATGTACGTGGTCATGGTTTCCATCGCCTGGCGCGGGTCGACGGTGAGATTGGGGATCTGACCGGCGGCCACGGCCACGATCATCGTCTCGCCGATCGCCCGGGAGATCCCGAGGATGAATGCGGCAACGATCCCCGAAAGCGCGGCCGGCACGACAACCCTCGCCGCCACGGTTCGCCGCGTGGCGCCCATGCCATATGCGGCTTCGCGGAGACTCCAGGGAACGGCCCGCATCGCGTCTTCGGAGATGGACGCGACGAGCGGCACGATCATGATCCCCACCACGATTCCGGCGGAGAGCGCGTTGAAGATGTTCGTGCCGGGGATCAGCGGGCGAAGGACTGTCGGGGTCAGGAACGTGAGAGCGAAGTAACCGAATACGACGGTGGGAATCCCGGCCAGCACCTCCAGCACCGGCTTTACTGTCTTTCGGATTCGAGGCGTTGCGTATTCCGCCAGGTAGATGGCCGCCCCGAGCCCCACCGGGAAGGCCACGGCCACGGCGATCGCGGTGATGAGCAGGGTCGCCGTGACCAGCGGCAGTACTCCGAAGCCGGCCGGCTTGAAAGTGGGTGCCCACCGCGTCCCGGTGAAGTACTCCCACACCGAGACGTCGCGAAAGAAGTCGACGGCTTCGAAGGCGAGCGACCCGATGATCCCGAGCGTGGTGGCGACGGACAGCATGCCGCACAGGAACAGCACGCCCTTGATCAGTCGCTCGCCGGTCCGACGGCGACCCGAGCGTAGCGGCAGGGAAGCTGAACCCGCTACGCCTTGAAGCTCTGCCACTCCGCCCTCTCGGCCGCCAGCGTCTGCTGGGGAACTGGGATGTAGCCGACCTCACGGTTCAGCTCGTTCCCGACCTGAAGGAAGAAGTCGACGAACGCCCGAACCTCCGGGCGACTCGCGGACTGCTTCTTCACGTAAATGAACAGCGGTCTGGAGAGCGGCGAGTACTGTCCGGACGTGATGGTCTGCTCGTTCGGCGCCACGCAGCCGTTTCCGTCGTCGATCGCGACGGCCTTCAGCTTGTCGGTGTTCTGCGTGAAGTACGCGTACCCGAAGTACCCCAGCGCATTCGCGTCACCGGCGATTCCCTGGACGAGAACGTTGTCGTCCTCACTCGCGGTGTAGTTAGAGCGACTCGCTCCCTCCTCGCCGACGATCTCGTCGGTGAAGTAATCGAACGTACCGGAGTCGGTGCCGGGGCCGTACAGCGCGATGGGTTGGTTCGGGAATCCGGGCCGAATCTGGTTCCATGTCTTGACGTTGCTGTCCGGCTCCCAGATCTTTTTGAGCTCGTCGACGGTCAGGCACTCGACGAAGTTGTTCTGCGGATTGACCATCACGGAGAGGCCGTCGACTGCGACCTGGAGCTCGACGTACTCGATGCCGTTCTGGCGGCACGCCGCCTCCTCCTCGGGATCGATCGGCCGCGAGGCATCCGAGATGTCGGTTTCACCGTTGCAGAACTTCTCGAATCCACCGCCGGTTCCGGAGGTGCCGACCGAGACCCGCACGTCCGGGTTTTCGCGGTTGAATTCCTCCGCGACGGCCTGCGTGATGGGGAACACCGTGCTGGACCCGTCCGCGGCGATCTGGCCGGAGAGCCTTCCCCCGCCTCCGGTTTCCGCTCCGCCTCCACAGGCAACTCCCAGAAGGGCGAAGGCCAGACCCGCCACCACCAATAGGGTGCTTCGTCGTCTCATGATTCCTCCTCGTGCGCGCCCTCCTGGGCGCCGACCGGCCGCCCTGGCCGGATAGTCGTCAGTCACGAAGCGGACGCTAGACAGGCGAGGTGACGCGCCCGAGGCGGGAAGGTGAACGGAAGATGAACGTTTAGGCCGAAGCCGCCAGCGACTTCACGAGCAACGCAACGCGCCTGGCTACTTCGTCGCGGATCTCCCGCACGCGCTCCGGAGATTGACCTTTGGGATCCGGCAGCCCCCAGTCTTCGACGTTCGCGTAGAGGATCGCCGGGCAGGCCTGTTCGTCCACGGCGCATCCCATCGTGATGACACGATCAGCGGACTTGACCATCTCGTCCGTAAGCAGCCTGCCGGCATGACCCGACACGTCGATGCCGACCTCCCCCATGGTCTCGACCACTTCGGGGTGCGGCTTCTCCTGGGGAACTGTTCCGGCACTGACCGCCTCCCCCCTTCCTCCGGCCCTCCGGTTGAAGAAGGCCTCGGCCATCACGCTCCGGCCGGCGTTGTGGACGCACACGAAGAGGACGCGGTTCACGAATTCAGCGTACGACTACACGCCCGAGGCGGGACGAACCCCGGCCGCGATGATTCCGAAGACCACCGCCGCAGCCACGAGCCGGTACCAAACAAAGGGCGCGAAGTCCCGACGCCGGAGATACGCGAGCAAACCCCAGATCGCGGCGAATCCGCTGATCGCTGAAGCCACGATCCCCCAAAAGAACGCCGCGCCGGCACCAGCAGGGAGTCCGTCGCTGAACAGGTCGATCGCCTTGAACACTCCGGCGCCGGCGATGATCGGCAGCGACAGGAGGAACGAGAAGCGAGCGGCGGCCGGTCGGTCCAGACCGACCCCGCGGGCCATGGTCATGGTCACCCCAGACCGCGAAACGCCCGGTTGCAGCGCCACCGCCTGCGCCACGCCGATGAGGAGGGCGTCCTTCATCGTGAGGTCGGGAAGGTCCCGGGTTCGCCTCGCCCTTCGATCCACCACGTACAGAACGATTCCGAACACCGCCAGCATCACCGCGATGAGCCACGGTTGGCCGAGCCGCTCCTGAATGAAGCTCTCCGCGGCGGCGCCGACGATCACGCCTGGAATGGTCCCGATCACCAAGAACCACGCAAGGCGCTCGTCCACGGACCGGGTGCGACGCGAGGTGAGGGACCGGAACCACGCGGCGACGTAGCGAGCGACGTCGCGCCAGAAGTAGATCAGTGCGCCGGCGAGCGTCCCCATGTGCAGCGCGACATCGAACGTCTTGGCCATGTCGGGGTTGCCCGAGAAGGTGGTCCAACCAAAGAGCCACGGAACAAGGATCAGGTGCCCCGAGCTCGAGATCGGCGCAAACTCCGTGGCGCCCTGCACGAGGCCAAGAACGATCGCCTGAAAAACGCTCGTGCCAACTCCTTTCCCTCATCGCGATTAGGGACCGCGAATCGTCGTGATCCGGTGTTTTCAAGCGCACATAGACTGGCATTCGATGCCAGCTTCGAACACTCCAGACAAACGCCGAACGTTAACCGGACGACTTCTGCTGGTCCATTCGGTCACGCTCGTGGGAATTCTCTTGGCTCTGGGGGTCGTGCTCGAACGTGTTCTTGCCCAGTACTTCATCGGGCAGCTCACCGATTCACTGACGTCTCAGGCTCGCGGGGTCCAGACGTCTTTGGCCGAACGTGGACCCGTCAAGAACGAGGTCGTTCGCCTCGGACGGGCGATTGGCGCCCGCACCACGGTCATCCGCACGGATGGTGTCGTCGTGGCGGATTCGCAGCAGGATCCGGCCACCATGGCGAACCACCGGAATCGCCCCGAGGTTCGCGCTGCGTTGGAGGGCCGGGTCGGGGTGTCGTCCCGGTTGAGCGCGACGGTCGGTACGGCGTTCCGATATGTGGCGCTTCCCGCCGCGGATGGGCGCATCGTCCGCGTGGCCCTGCCGCTTACGACGGTCGACTCGAAAATCCGCACCGTCCGCGCGATCCTGACGGCCGGGTTCGGGCTCGCCGCCATCATCGGCGTCGTTGTTCTGGCAGTCATCGCGGGGGGCCTGCTCCGGCCGCTCCAGGAAATCACGAGCGCGGTGGCCCGGGCAGGTGAGACGGAGGACGCGCCGCCGGTACCCGAGCACGGAACGGAGGAGCTCGTCGTTCTGGCGAGGACCGTGAACCGAATGCGCGGTGAGCTCGAGCAGCGGATCCTGGCGCTCAAAGAAGAGCAGCGGACACGGGACGTCATCCTCTCCGCTCTGGAAGAGGGTGTCGCGCTGATTGGCGATGGAGACGAGGTTCTCTACCGAAATGACCGCGCCGCCGAGCTAACGGCGGCCCTCGCCGACGGCACGCGGGTGCCACATGCGTTCCGGGCCCTGGTGACGCGGGCCCGCCGGGACGGATCCAGCGCCATCGCCGAGTTTTCCGTGCCTCCTCACCCGCGGATCGTTCAGGGTTTGGCCGTTCCGATCGCCTCGCGGAGCCAGGTCTTGGTCGTTCTCCGTGATGTAAGCGAGGCGCGGCAAGCGGATCGTGTTCGAAGGGAGTTCGTGGCGAACGCCTCACATGAGCTCAAGACCCCGGTGGCCTCGATCCGTGCACTGGCCGAGACCATCGGCGAAACGGTCCACGCCGATCCTCCGGCGACTCCCCGATTCGCGCGGCAGCTCGAACGGGAAGCGCTTCGTCTTTCGGAGATCGTCTCGGATCTGTTGGATCTCTCGAGGCTGACGAGCGAGACGGGTCTGGCCGGCAAGGTCGACGTCAGCAAGGTCGTCGCCGAGGAGGTACACCGACAGGCCGATCGGGCAAGGGAAGCCGGCGTTTCGCTGGACTTCTCGGGTGAAGGTCGCCACGTCGTCGTGTTCGGGAACGACGCGGACATGGCGTTGCTCGTTCGGAACCTGTTGGACAACGCGATTCGGTACACGGGAGAAGGAGGAGCGGTCCACGTATCGCTTGCCCGCAACAACGGCGAAGCGGTGCTGGCCGTCCGCGACACGGGAATGGGAATCCCGTCGCGAGACCAGAGTCGAATCTTCGAGCGGTTCTATCGGGTTGACCGCGCCCGGTCCAGGGAAACCGGCGGGACCGGTTTGGGTCTGTCCATCGTGAAGCACGTGGCCGAGAACCACGGCGGCTCGGTGAGCGTGGAGAGCGAGCTGGGTCGGGGCTCCACCTTCACGGTGCGGATCCCCGCTGCGTCTGCCTGACCGGCACACCTCGCCGGTATCCTTCCCGCCGTGACACTCTTCCTGCTGGTACGACATGCCCTGACGGACGTAACCGGAAAGCGGCTTTCCGGATCGCTCCCAGGCTTCCACCTCTCCGCCGAGGGACAAGAACAGGCCGAACGACTCGCTGAACGGTTGAGACCCGTTCGTCTGACGGCGATCTACAGCTCTCCTCTAGAACGGTGCGTCGAGACGGCGGAAGCGGTCGCCCATGGCCGGAGCCTGCAGGTTCGGCGGCTGCCCGATCTGGACGAAGTGGGATACGGCCAGTGGAGCGGCCGGTCGCTCGCCCAGCTAGCCCGAACCTCTCTGTGGAAGCGCCTTCAGCAAGCCCCTTCGTCCGTCCGGTTTCCCGGCGGCGAGACGCTGTCAGAGGTCCAGGGTCGGACCGCGGCCGCCCTGGAGAGCATCGCTTCACGCTCACCGCGCGGGGTCATCGCCGTCGTCACGCACGCGGACGTCATCAGGCTTCTCCTCGCCCACTTCGCCGGGATTCACATCGATCTCTTCCAGCGCCTCACCGTCAGTCCCGCCTCTGTCTCGGCGCTCGTCCTCGGCGATCGAATACCGCGCATCCTGCGAGTCAACGACACGGGGTCCATGGCGGATCTCGCCCTTGCGGCCGAGCGCATCGCCGCGCGTGCGGCCGCCTCCGCGTCGCCCAACGGCGACGACCGCAAGCGGTTCTCGACCGGACGGGCTCGCCGGCGACCCTAGGATGACTGCGTGCTGATCGAGCTCGACCCGGTTGACCGTCTGACAACGGACGCCATTGGCCCGCCCGGCTCGCGGACCTTCTACATCCAGGCGCGAAAAGACGACCGGCTGGTCACGCTTCTCGTCGAGAAGCAGCAGGTGCAGCTGCTGTCCGCCTCCGTGGTCGAGATCCTTTCGAGAATCGGGAAGGAGACCGGCCAGGGACCGGCCGAAGAGGCGATGCAGCTCGAGGAGCCGATCGAACCCGAGTGGCGGGCGGGACGGCTCTCCATCGGATACAACGAGGAGCGAGACCTGGTCGTCCTGGAGGTGGAGGAAGCGGTCGACGAAGGCGACGAGGCGGAGGAGGAATCGCCGCAGGGCGGGGGTGCCGTCGAGCCGGAGATCGATCCGGCCCTGATCGAAGATTTGGAGCGCGCCGCCGGAGACGTCGAGGGCTACGCGGGGACCGAAGGGCGCCGCGTTCGGTTCTGGGCGACACGCGAACAGATGCTCTCCCTTGCACGACACGGAGCCGCCGTGTGTGCCCGTGGCCGGCCGAGGTGCCAGCTGTGCGGAAACCCCCTCGATCCGGAAGGACACATCTGCCCTGCGCTGAACGGACATCGCGGAACGGATTCGGAGTGACCCAAAGCCGTACCACCCTCGGCGAGGAGGAAGCGTTGCGGCTGCTCTCCGATGGTGAGATTCGTCCTTTGGGTTTGATGCCAAGGGCTTCGAACTACACGTTCCTCGCGGAGGTCTCGTCGGGCGAGCAAACGGCCCTGGCGGTGTACAAGCCGCGCGAGGGCGAGACGCCGTTGTGGGACTTCCCCGACGGAACGCTCTGTCTCCGCGAGGTCGCCGCCTACCTGCTCTCGAAGGAGCTCGGGTGGCCTTCGGTGCCTCCCACCGTGCTTCGGGAGGGACCTCACGGACTTGCTTCCGTCCAGCTGTTTGTCGACGCGGCCGCCGGCGAACATTTCTTCACGCTTCGCGAGCGCTGCCTCGAGGAGTTCATGCCCGTGGCAGCGTTCGACGTGGTCGCCAACAACGCCGACCGCAAATCCGGGCATTGCCTTCTTGATCCGGATGGGAAAGTTTGGGTGGTCGACCACGGCGTGTGCTTCTCGGAAGATCCGAAGCTGCGAACGGTGATCTGGGACTTCGCCGGCGAGCCGGTCCCTCCCAATCTTCGGGAAGACCTCGTTCGCCTCGCCAAAGCGCTTAAGTCGGGCGAGAGCCGGCGGGCATTTGAAGGCCTCCTCGCTGCCCGAGAACTCGACGCGACCGCGGCAAGGGCCGAACGCCTGGCGCGATCCGGACGCTTTCCCTTCCCCCGAACCGAACGGTCCTATCCGTGGCCACCCGTTTGATGTGACGGACGTGTTTCACAGCTGACCGGCCTCCGTCGTTTACTCATGTGGTGAGCGCAAGGGGGATTCCGCCGTTTCAGTCGTTTCTCGAGTCGCACGGGCCTGTGGTGTACCGATTTCTCCGCGCCCTCGTTGGGCCGAACGAGGTGGACGACTGTTTTCAGGAGACGTTCCTGGCGGCGCTTCGCGCCTACCCGAGCCTAAGGAGCAGCGAGAACCTGCGGGGATGGATCCTGACCATCGCCGGCCGGAAGGCCATCGACACCTCGCGGTCGAAGCGCCGGCGGCCGCTGCCCGTGCCGGACGTTGGGCAGTTCGAGCTGGAGTCGGCGAACGGCCACGTCGAAATGTTCGACACCGACGAACCTCTGTGGAAAGCGGTGCGGGCGCTTCCGGACCGGCAGCGAGTCGCTCTGGTGAACCGCGTGTTGCTGGACCGCTCGTACCCCGAGCTCGCTGCCGAAATGGGTTGCTCCGTACAAACAGCGCGAGCAAACGTGTATCAGGCGCTGAAGCGCCTTCGAGAGGCGAACCTCGATGGGAGGGTGACGGAGGGATGAAGAACACTGAAGCGCAGCTCCGGGCCGACTACGACCGAGCCGTGGCGTCATTGACCAACGCCGCGTGGGACAACGACCTCCTGGACGTGGCTTACGGGTTCGTCGACTCTCCGTTCGGCCGGTTGCTGGTCGCGACGACGAGAAGAGGCCTGGTTCGAGTGGAGTACCCGAACGGCGGCATCGACGAGCAGATCGAAGGGCTCGCCGTCGAAGTGTCGCCGCGGGTTCTCGAGTCGTCGCGGCACACACAGGCGGTTCGCCGTGAGCTCGACGAGTACTTCGAGGGCAAGCGACAGTCCTTCAACGTGCCCGTCGACCTCTCGTTCCTTCGAGGGTTCGGTCGTCGCGTTCTGGAACAGACGGCCGGGATTCCTTTCGGCATGCTCGCCACCTATCGCGATGTCGCCACGCGAGCGGGAAGTCCCCGAGCGAGCCGCGCGGCCGGCAACGCGCTTGCCGCCAATCCGGTTCCCATCGTGGTCCCGTGCCACCGCGTCGTGCACAGCGGCGGTGGTCTGGGCGGGTACACCGGCGGCCTGGACCGAAAGATCACGCTGCTTCGTCTGGAGGGCGTGGACGTTCCGCCGTACCGGCCCCCCAGAACGAAGGGCGCCGCCCTGCGAGCGTGAACCGCGAGGAAGCGCTTCGACGGCTCGGCGCGACGCGGGTCGGACGGCTGGCCACGGCCGACAGAGCGGGCGTACCCCACGTCGTACCGTTCGTCTTCGTCCTGGACCGGGAGACGCTCTACTGGGCCGTCGACCAAAAGCCGAAGCGGTCACAAAGCCTCAAACGGTTGGAGAACATTCGAGCCAATCCGAACGTGGAAGTCGTTGTCGACAATTATTCGGACAATTGGAACGACCTGTGGTGGATCAGGGTCTCGGGAACGGCTCGTGTCCTTGGAGACGGCGAAGAGAAGCGCAAGGCGCTAACCCTCCTGCGGAACAAATACGCGCAGTACGACAGCTCTCCGCCGGCCGGGCCCGTCGTGGCCATCGACGCCGTTCGGATCAAGGCCTGGGAAGCCTCGTCTTACCTCAGCGCGAACGCCGTTCGCGC
>DATABA010000080.1:0-8953 GCA_036259835.1 Actinomycetota bacterium | reverse complement strand
TGCTCGCGCTGGCGCTTGCGGTGATCTTCATCGTGTTCATCCTGACCAATTCTCAAGCCGTCACGGTGAACTTCGTCTTCGTGAAACGGAAACCGCCGCTGATCTGGGTGATCTTCGGTTGCGCGGTGGTGGGGGGAATCTTCGGATACTTGGTGGGCCGTCCCGGCAAGCAGATTCGGTTCCATCGGCGGCGCCGGGACGAGGAAGGCAAGTAGGGGCAGCACGGGCGACGTCGGATCTTTCGTCTCAGCGCCCCTCCGCCTGAGCCTTCTGCGACTCCGCCCCCCGGCGCAGGAGCCTGCCGGCACCCATCATGGACACGGCTCGCGCGGCGAAGGATCCGAGCGAACCGCCCTTGAAGCGGTAGTCGATACGGTGGCGAAGCCGCGTCCGCTGTCGATCGCGCCGCTCCAGCCACGTCTCGACCGTTCCCTCGACGAGCCCGGAGAGCCGGACCTTCGCGTACTCCGGCGGTCGAAGGTGGATCACGTTCGCTTCGGACTTCGCTCGCACGCCCATGAACGAAACATGGGTCGTGTACCGGCTTCCCTCCCGAAGTCCGTTTTCGGGTACTCCCTCGACCGAAACGACGTGCCGGTTCCAGCGGGGAAGGTTCGTGGGATCAGCGACCACGTCCCACACATCCTCGGGCGGCGCGTCGATTTCCAAGGCGACCTCGACGACGCTCATTGCTTGAGCACGCTCACGTCGTGTTTCGCTCCGCGCTTCCGCTGGTCCATCCGTCCCACCACACCACCCTCGAGGGCCGGAGAAGCGCAAGCGCGAGGTCTTGCGGCGTCTCCCGCTTCCCGTAGCCCTGAACGCGCCGGCGGAGCGCGTCCCTGCCCTTCCTCACACCATCCAATGCAAACAGCCTTCCCTTCCCTTGGAAGAGCATGCCCCTCATCTCGGCAGCTCGCCACGTGGAGGCGTAGCCGACCGTAACCGCCGCGCGGAACTCCGAATCAACGAAGGCGAGGTCGGCGAACGATCGCGGAAGTATGGCCTCGTACCGCGGCGAACGCCGGCTCCATCGTGGGCGCACCGGAAGCACCGTGAGGAGAGGCCCCTGGAGCGCGAGAGCACCGAAGGTCGCCGACCTAGCCGCGTCGAGAACACCGGCTGGAACGCTCCGGTGGATCTGTGGTTGCCGGCCCGGGGGCGAGAAGGACTCCGAGTAATCGACGTCCGCCGGCCACCGGCCCCAGGCGTCGAGGACGTTGCCGCCATCATCGTCGAGAACACGACCTCCTTCGACATCGATCGCCGCGAACACCCGCCCCGGAGGCGACCATGCCAGCGGGACACGAGACGCATCCACGGCGTATCCCGCGAAGAATCGGGCGTTCTTCATCGTGAACCTGGCCGCGGCACGGAGCAGACGAGGGCCGGCCAGCACCGCCGACGGCCAGGACAAGGGGTCGAGACCGTCATAGACCCGAACCGATCCCCTGAACGTGACCACCCGTCCGCCATCTTCGACCAGGCCGGCGACGTGCCGGTCCTTTCGCCAAATCCGCGCCTTCAGTGAGCTTCTGGAGGTGGTGACCCACAGCCGGCCGCCGTCGAGGACGTACACCACGGGGGTGAGGTGCGGTCCCCTGGCGGTGCGGACCGACATGTAGCACAGGACGCCGGAACGGAGAATGTCCCGCGCTGCCTGCGGGATGGCGTCGGTCACGCTCGACTCCGGTCCGGGCGCTCCTCCCGGCGCGAGGGGCCGCCGGGAGGAAACGCCAGCATGAGCCCGGTCCACACGCCGTGACAGATGGCGCTGGCCAGGACTCCTCCGGTCCACGCCGCCAGCGCCCCCCACACAGCACCGGAAACCATGGCGCCGGCAAGGATGGGCAGGCTCGCACTGGCCGCGTTGGCTCCGACGTACCCGGCCCACGTCAAGAGCGCCGCCAGGCCGGGCCCAAAGCTCTCTTCCAGACGCCCCTGAAACAACCCCCGCCAAAAGAGCTCCTCGCCCGGGGCGGTGACGCCCGCTGCAACGACCAGAGCGGTAAAGAGCGGCAGGCCCTTGCGTTGGTCGTAAATTTCGGCGACGTGTCGGTC
Organism: Actinomycetota bacterium; assembly: GCA_036259835.1. GTDB lineage: Bacteria > Actinomycetota > UBA4738 > UBA4738 > UBA4738 > JALYGK01. The sequence continues at coordinate 6,892 of DATABA010000080.1, read as the reverse complement.
GAACACGGGCAACCTCCTCACGACCAGAACGAACGCGACCGTCGCTGCGTACAGAAGCACACCGCTCGCGAGTCCAGCGGCGGCCCCTGCCATCCAGCCCATTTCCGGGGAAACCTCCACTCGGCCGGTGGCGAGCGCCGCAACGCCCACGGCGCCCGAAGCGACTCCCATGGCCACCCAGACGGAGGCGACTCCCGATCTGACGAGCCACCATCCGACCACGACCGCGACGGCGCCGGCGACCATCAGCGCAACGATCAGCATGCGGCCAGTCCTGCTGCCATCGGCAAAGAGTTGATCGTCAGGAGGGCAAGAACCCGACTTTCGCGGCGAGCTCCGCGGTAAACGCGGTGATGACCGCGAGATAGAAGAAACCGGTTGCGGATTGCACGGCTGTCGGCCTCGATCCCCGAAGGGTGAGACGGATCATCACCGCGATGAGCGCCGTACACGCCACCATTCCCAGCGCGATCCATCTCGAGCTGCCGGCGATGGTCAGCAACGGATTGAGAGCGGTGGGTCGCGTCGCCGAGTCGCCACCCAGACTCCCCACGATGACGGCCACCGCCTCCAGCAGTACGGCCGCGAGGAGGATCCACGCCATTCGATTGATCGGAGCACGCGTGAGCTTCCGATCCGTGAGGTACCAATGCCCGAGCAAGAGTCCATCGACGACCGCTCCCATGAACGCTGCCCCCGCCAGGAGCTCGAAGATCGAAACCGCAAAAGAATCGGCGCCAGTTCGAGCGAACGCCACAAGCGTCACCACGGCGAGCGGAACGGTGGCGATTCCGACAAGCCGTCCTGCGGTTGAGAGACGAACCGCGATCAGCACGAGCCACACCAGCGTGGCGAGCGTCAGGACCAGCGAGAGTTGCAGCGCCACGATCGCTTCGTCCATGAGAAACGAGGAAAGGGTCCCCGCACGCGCCGTGACTGCAGCGGCGAGCGCCAGAACGAACACCACTCCGCCGGTCAGAAGGAAGAACCTTCGGCGCACCTCGTTCCACAACGGTGTGAGAAAGAGGATCGCGGCGCCGCCCGCCGCGCCTTCGGCAAGGACGAGCGCCAGCATCCCGGCAGGGCCGGTCATCGTTCCAATGATCGTGAGGAGGCGAGCACCGGGATAGGGTATCGGCGTGGCGAGCAGGGCCAGAGAATCGATGATTCACCTCGTCGGCATGGAGGAGGTCGTCGAGGGACCGGTCACGGAGAGCATGACCGCCAGGAGCGTTCGGTCGGGCGATGTTCCCGTCCTGGCCACTCCAATGGTCCTGGCGTTGGTGGAAGGGGCGGCGGTCAGAGCGCTGGAGGGAAAGCTTCCACCCGGAACCACGACCGTCGGTGTCTCGGTCAACCTCACACACGCCGCGCCCACGCCGGTGGGCGAAACCGTCGAAGTCCGAGTCCGCGTGGATGCGGTCGAGGAACGCCGGATCCATTTCTCGTTCCACGTGGCGGACGGGCAAGGTGCGGTCGCCTTCGGCATCCATCAACGCGCCCTCATCGACCGCGACAGGTTCCTCGAGTTCGCCGAACGCCGGCGTTCGGAAACCGGCGAACCGATCGACGGCCTGACGGAATAGAGGAAGCTCATGGAACAAGCGGTCATCCTCTACGACGCGGACTGCGGGTTCTGTCTGTGGTCCCTCCACAAGATCCTGGCGTGGGACCGCCATAACCATCTTCGACCGGTCGCACTGCAGGATGCGGAAGCCGACCGACTGCTGCCCGGGATGGACCACCGGCAGAAGATGCGAAGCTGGCATCTCGTCACTCCCGACGGCAAGGTGTACTCATCGGGAGCCGCGGTCGCCCCGTTGATGCAGCTCCTCCCGGGTGGAACACCGTTTGCCGTACTGGCGGCCGCCTTTCCTCGATCCACGGAGTCGCTGTACCGGTGGGTAGCGCGCAACCGCGGGACGCTCGGCCGCGTCCTTCACAGCCGGCGCGATTCGGCTACGCCAGGTAGGAAGACCGCTTCATCAAGGTCGCGTCGATCATCACGTTGATGCAGGCAGGCACGCCGGCCTCGAACGCTCGCTGAAGCGCAGGTTTGATGTCCTCGGCATTGGTCACCTTCTCGCCGTAGCCGCCCAGGGCCTCGACCATCTTGTGGTACGGCGCCTGAGGATTGAGGTCGGCGGCGGGGGTGTTGCCTTCGCCGAAAATCGACTCCTGCGCCACCTTCGTCTGACCCCACGCTCCATCGTTCCCGATGATTCCGACGAACGGGATGTTCTGGCGAATGGCGCTCTCGTATTCCATGGCGTTCAGCCCGAACGAGCCGTCCCCGTACACGATGAGGACCTGCTTGTCCGGCTTGGCCAGTTTCGCGGCGATGGCAAACGACGGCCCGACGCCCAGGCACCCCAACGGGCCGGGATCGAGCCAGTGGCCCGGGTACCGCGCCTGGATCACCGACGAGGCGATCCCGACGATGTCGCCCCCGTCGCCCACCACGATCGCGTCGGGGTCGAGGAAATCGCGAATCTCCTTGGCGAACCGTTGCGGGTGGATCGGCGAGGCGTCCGACACCATCCCGGCCCACGCCTCTTCGTTCATTCGCTGCTCCTCACCGCGAACCTCTTCGGTCCACGGCGGCTCCTCCGCCGAACCGGCACCCGCGTTGACCAGCTGCTCGATGACCCGCCCGGGGTCACCGACGATCCCCACGTCCACGGCGCGGTTTCGCCCGATGTGCACACCGTCGACGTCCACCTGGATGACCTTCGCGTCGGACGCAAACCCGCGCCGGCCAAACCCCAACCGGAAGTCCCAATCGACACCAAGCGCGAGGATCACGTCGGCCTTGCCGAGCGCGAACTTGCGCGCTGCGGAGAAGAAATACGGATCGTCGGGAGGTAGGCAGCCACGTCCGAGGGAGTTCAGCAGGACGGGCACCTTGAGGGCGTGGGCCAGCTCGGCGAGCGCCTCATGCGCGCCCGACCACCGGACGCCCGCGCCGGCGAAGACGATCGGGCGCTCTCCTTCCCGAAGCAGCCGAACGGCCTCCTTGACCTGCTCCGGATCTCCCTGAGGTTTCGCATCGGTGCGGTACCGCTCCGGGAGTGGACCATCCGGCGCCGCAGCGAACTGGACGTCCAGCGGAAAGTCGAGAAACACCGGCCCCATTCGGCCGGACATCGCGTGCCGGAACGCCGCCGACAGGAGCTCGGGGATCTTTTTGACGTCGTAGCAGGTCTTCGCCCACTTGGTGATGGGAGCGAGCAGCTCGACCTGGTCCATCTCCTGAAGGGATCCCATCTCGAATTCTGCCATTGGGTTCTTCCCGGACAGAACGACCATCGGCGAGTTCGCGTACTGCGCATTGGCAATGCCCGTGACGGCGTCGGTTACGCCAGGGCCCGCGGTCACGGCGGCGGCACCTGGCTTCAACGTGACCCGAGCCCATCCGTCGGCGGCGTGAGCCGCCGCCTGCTCGTGACGGAAGTCCACGATTCGAATGCCCTCGTCGACGCAGCCGTCATAGATCGCGGCAATGTGGCCGCCGGACAAGGTGAATAGGTGCTGAACGCCTTCGCGCTTCAGCATCTCGGCCACGAGGCGACCACCATGTCGGAGTTTGTCGGTCACCGCGTCCTCTACCCTATCCGTTCGATGCGCATCTTCAGAAAACGGACGACTCAACCCGGTCGGGCGCAATCGCCGCCACTTCGTCGCGGCGGCCCCCTTGCTGGGGCGAGTAACGAGCCGGACTGGCGTAGCTACGACGACGTTGCGGAGGCGTATCGACGCGTACACGCGCCCCGCACGGCGCTTCCGGCTCGCGACCTGGTGGAGCTGGCGAGGGTGGAGAGCGGTGCGCGCGTTCTCGACGTGGGAACCGGTACGGGCGTCGTCGCTCGAGAGGCGGCTGAGCGTGCCGCCGGAGACGGCGTCGTGGTCGGAGTGGACGCATCGACCGAGATGTTGCAGCAGGCGGTCGTGGGCGGCGGTCCGCTCTACGTCGCGGCCACGGCCATCGACCTTCCCTTTCCCGACGAAACCTTCACCCACGTCCTGGCATCGTTCGTGCTGAGCCACTTCGCGCGCTACGAGACGGCGCTGTTCGACATGGTTCGGGTGCTCCAACCTGACGGGCGAATGGGTGTGGCGGCGTGGGGTCCTGGCGAGGATGAGTTCTCACGGGCCTGGCAGGAGCTCGCCGAGCAGTACGCTGGTCGGGAGCTGCTGCGCGACGCTCGGAAGCGCGCCATGCCGTGGGTGGACCACTTCGAAGATCCGAACCGCCTGAAGTCTGTGCTCTACGACGCGGGCCTCCGCGACGTCCAGGTCGAGCGGCGCGAATATCGCTTTCAGGAGACAACCGAGGAGTACCTGGAAGCGCGCGAGACGGGAGCCGTGGGCCGTTTCCTTCAGCAGATGCTCGGCAAACGGCTCTGGGCAACCTTCCAGGCACGGTCGCGGCAGGTTTTCACCGATCGCTTCCCGCCTCGGTTCAGCGACTTTCGCGACGTCAACCTGGCGGTTGGCCGCAAACCGTGAAGTCGGAGAACCTCCGCGACTTCGTTCACTTCTCACCGGATCGCGTGACCAGAACGACCGTCTTCGAGACGGAACGCGTGTGGAGCGAAGTGGTATGCCTCGACCGGAACCAGGGAATCGGGCCGGTGAAGGACCTCGACTCGGATGCCCTGTTCACCATCCTCGCGGGCCAGGCGGTGTTCCAGGTGAACGGACGGCGAAGCCGCCTGGACCAGTGGGGTACGGTCCTGGTTCCGGCGGGAGCGGACGTAACAGTAAGAAACGCTTCGATCGATCCGGTCGTGCTCTTCGTCGTCGCGGCGCCTCCTCCAGTCCGGCGCCTGATCAGCGAATAGCGCTGAAACGCTGGCCGCGCCGGCGGCTATGCTCTGCCGATGCGACGCGTCGCCCCTATCCTGTTCTTGGTCGCCGTGCTTCTCGCGTCCTGTGGCGAAGACGAGCCGACGGTTGGGCCGCAGCCCGCACCGCCAGCGACCGCCCCCACCGAATCGCCGACCGCGTCACCCACCCCAACGCCGGTGAGCGGGCGGGTGGTCGAGCTGACCGAAACCGACTTCGAGTTCGTCCCATCGGTGTTCGCCATGCGGACGGACCAGAACATTACGATCGTGAACGAGGGCCAGACGGTCCACAACTTCTCGATCGAGGGGACGCCGGCCGACGTCGACACGCAGGCAGGTGAGACGACCGCGCTCGAAGCCATCGGCGGAGCCGCCGGGCCCGGAACGTACAACCTCTTCTGCAAGTACCACCGGTCCCAGGGGATGACCGGAACCATCTACATCGTGGAGGGGGAGGAACAGGGCGCGGAATATTAGGCGCTCGCTTCGCCGCCGTGAGCACGGCGAGCTCCGCTCTGCAGCAAAGTCGGGCCCGTGAGGCATGGTATTGACGTGGCGGAGCGACCAACCCTCGGAGAATCTGTCGAACATCGGACCGAGGTGACCCGCGACATGACGGCGCGGCTGTTCGATCGCGAGGTGCATCCGCTGTACGCGACCGCGTGGATGGTTCGACACGCCGAGGAAGCTGGGAGATTGCTGGTGGAGCGTTATCTGTCGCCCGAAGAAGACGCGACGGGCTATTCGATCTCGCTGACCCACGAGCGACCCGCCCCGATTGGCACACCGCTCGTGGTCACTGCCACCGTGGTGGCGGTCGATGAGCGTCAGTGCACGACCGAGATCACGGTGAGCGCCCCGTTCGGCGTGGTCGGGAGGGGAACGTTCGTGCAACGCTACGTGCCGCGTGGATGGGTCACCGACCGCGCTCGGACCGACCAGCGACGCCCGGCAGACTAAAGGGGGATTGACATGGCATACGAACAGCTCATCGTCGACCGGGATGGGTCCGTGGTGACCCTCAGGATGAACAACGCCGCCAGATTGAACGCGCTGTCTCCGACGTTGACGCTCGAGCTCTTGACCGCGCTCGAGGAGCTCCGAGACGACTCGAGCGCCAGAGCGATCGTTCTCACCGGCGAGGGCCGGGGCTTTTCAGCGGGAGCGGATCTCAGCGCGCTGCAGGAGCCCTACATGAAGGGCGAGCGGCCGAAGCTTTCGCTGTTCTTGAAAGAGGGATACAACCGGCTCATTCCGCTTCTCGCGGAAACACCGAAGCCTGTGGTGGCCGCGATCAACGGTGTGGTGGCCGGTGCCGGAAATTCGGTCGCCCTCGCGTGCGACTTCAGGATCGCCAGCGACGCGGCCTCCTTCACGATGGCCTTCGTGAAGATCGGATTGGTTCCGGACGCCGGATCGACGTACTTGCTGCCGCGAACCGTTGGGATGGCCAAGGCCTTGGAGCTCGCGCTGTTGAGCGACCGCATCGACGCTGCGACCGCGCTCGGCATCGGGTTGGTGAACCGCGTCGTGCCCGCAGACGCCGTGCTTTCGGAGGCCGTCGAAATAGCGAAGAAGCTGGCCGAGCTTCCGACGACCGCCATAGGCCTGACCAAGCGGTTGCTCAACGAGGCGTCCCGACTGACGCTGCCCGAGGCCATGGACCGCGAAGCCGACGTTCAGGACCAGGCGGCCGCCACAGACGACCACCTGGAGGGCGTCCTCGCCTTCTTGGAGAAGCGGACTCCGGCGTTCAAGGGACGGTAGAGAGCGCCCAAGCCCCCTCGCAGACTCGCTGTTGAGGGAGCGATCTCCTCCGGAGATTGACTAGTCATTGGGCACTAGGTAACATGCCTTCACCGTTGGCCGCCGTAATGCGGTCAATACATGGGACTCCGGGTCTCGACCCGGTGCCGCACCAGCGGGAGCGTCCCATGCGGGTCTGATCGCCCCCCGATCTGCCCGCGAAGAGGCCCCGGGCAGGCCCGCGCCCGGGGCCTCACCCTTTTCCCCTAGGATCGGTCTCGTGGACAAGCAACCCA
>DATABA010000079.1:0-2270 GCA_036259835.1 Actinomycetota bacterium | reverse complement strand
CCGCGAAGACGTGGATCAGATCTTCGACAATCTCATCCACGTCTTCGCGGCGAGTCCCGACCCAGCCTCCGTCCCCGACCACCGAGATGGAAGCTCCCGCGGTCCGGGCCCGTTCCTCCCATCGCTCGACCATCGCGCGCGCGGCGTCGTCGAGGTTCGAGCTCACCCCCGCCTCACCTTTCTCGGCCCGTCGCGCCAGGACCAAGAGGCGATCGACGATCCCCGCCAGCCGATCCGCCTCCCGTTCCGCGGCTTCCAGCGTTCGAGCAAGGTCACCCTCACCCGCACGACCCCGTGCCGCCTCGAGCCGAAGCTTCAACCCGGTGAGCGGAGTTCGCAGCTGATGCGAGGCGTTGGCGACGAACTCTCGCTGCGCGCGAACGTTCGCCTCCAGGCGGTCGGCCATCGCGTCGAACGTCTCGGCCACCTCGCCGATCTCCCCGCGGCCGCGAACATTGGACCGCGCGGCAAGATCGCCCTCGCCCAGGCGGTGGGCAGCACGGGCCAGCCGCGAAAGCGGCCGGGAGATCGATCCTGCCATCGCCCACGCGATCACCAGACCCGCGATGAGGCCGGCCAGCCCGACGGCGATCAGCCCGATCATGGTTCGTCTGACTTCTGCCCGGACGCTGTCCAGGCCCTGCGTGATGCGAAGCGTTCCCACGACTCGGGCTTGTTGAAGGATGGGCACGGCGGTTGCCAGGATCCGCTGACCGAGCTCGTCGCTGAACCGCACCGTCTGCACCGGCGTTCGCCGCCGGAGAACCTGCTCGATCTCCGGACGGCTCTCGTACGACTCACCCAATCGTCCGGCCCCCGCGCTGTCGGCGAGCAGGCGGCCGGCCCCATCCGTGACGATGACGCGGATCTCGCGGTCCGAGGCGAGCTCCCGGGTGAGGCCCTGCACGATCGGCTGGATGTTTCGCCGAAACCCACTCGGCCCGATGGTCGTCTCCAGGCTCTGACCGACGGCCTGCGCCTGTGCAAGCGCCTGCGCCTGAAGTTCGGCCAGCGCCCGCCGGTTCAGGTTCAGCGCCAGCGGCACCTCCAGCGCCACAATCACGGCGAGCAGGATGTACGCGAACGCGATCAACAGCCGCGTCCGAAGCTTCACGGCTCAGTCTCCGTCGAGCTCGTCAGGAGGCGTGAACCGGAAGCCCACACCCCGGACCGTGGTGATGTACCGCGGGACCGACGGATCGTCTTCGAGCTTCCTCCGGAGCCATGAAACGTGGACGTCGAGGGTCTTGGTCGAGCCGAACCAGTGCGGGTCCCACACCTCGTCCATGATGTCCTGCCGTTTGACCACCTCGCCGGCGTGACGAATCAGAAGGTGCAGTAGGTCGAACTCGCGCGCCGCCAGCTCCAGAGGCTTACCCGCCTTGGTGGCGACCCGTCGCCCCGGATCCAGCGAAATGTCGCCGACCTGGATCGGCTCGGTTCGCTCCCGAACGGAGCGTCCTCGGCGGAGCACGGCACGGATTCGCGCGGCGAGCTCCTTGGCCGAGAAGGGCTTGACGACGTAGTCGTCCGCTCCAAGCTCGAGGCCCACCACGCGATCGACCTCTTCCCCCCGAGCCGAAACGATGATGATTGGGACATCGGAGGATGACCTGATGTCGCGGGCCACGTCGCGACCGTCGAGGTCCGGAAGCATCAGGTCGAGGAGCACGACGTCGAACCGCTCGCGGCGGTGTGCGTCAAGCGCACCGCCACCCGTGCCGACCACGGTGGGAAGAAACCCTTCTTGCGTGAGCGCGTCGGCGAGCGGTTCGGCGATCGCTGATTCGTCCTCGACGACAAGGATTCGCCGCCTCGACACGCTTCGATACTAGCGACGAGGGTGCAGCCGCCACGGGAGTCTTTACCGTGCCTTAACCCCTCTCGGGTGCCGTCTTGGAACGCTCGCTCCTACCATCGATGCCATGCGAAACGCGATGAAGGGACTGGCCTGGGCGCTGGGTGGCATTGCCGTTGCCATGACGCTGACATTTAGCGCGTATGTCGTGGCGGGGAGGGACCTCTCCACGCCCACCGACCTGGTTCCCGCGGGAGCGCCTCTCGCGCCCCGGGAGGTCGTCTCCTCACCGCGCCCGGAGAACACACCGTCCCCCGCGGACGGCAACCAGCGGTCGACAGAGCCCCCGCCAGGATCGAACTCCTCCAATTCAGGCTCGGGCTCCACGAACAGCGGCTCATCGAGCTCCGGCTCGGGATCCGATTCATCGGGCTCGGGATCCGATTCATCGGGCTCGGGGTCCGGATCGTCG
>DATABA010000078.1:0-32784 GCA_036259835.1 Actinomycetota bacterium | reverse complement strand
TGTCGGTTTCACGGTGATCCGGGCGGTTCCGGGATGGCCGGGGTCGTTGTCGTGACCGGCGCCGGTGGTGGGACCGGCGGAGCAACGGGTGGAGGAACCGCCGGTGGCAACGCTGGTGGAACGGGGGGCGGAACCGGTGGCGCGGCCGGTGAGGCAGCATCCAACACCGGCACGGGTCAGGTGCTACCTCAGACGGCCTCACCCTTGCCGCTCATCGGGGTCGCGGGCGCAGTGCTGCTCGGTTCCGGCCTGTGGCTGGGGTTCCGTCGCCGCGCCTGATTTGCCGGCTAAATGGCTGCTCGTAGGGCTTCGCTCGTGGGCGTTCTCGCCGCCGTCCTCATAACGGTCGGGGCGGGAACGCTCACGTATCCGGCGCTCGCGTACGCAACGTCGTCTCTGAGGCAGTCTCGTCTGGCCGCGGAGGCGCAGACGCTGCGAGGACTCATCGCGCCGCGGGCCGTGGTGAGCGTGGCAAACGTCGTGGCGTTTCGGCCCGATGATGGCCAGCCGCTAGGTGTGATTCGAATCCCTCGGATCGGCCTGGAGGCCCTCTTCTTCGAGGGTGTTGAGGAGGAGACGTTTCTGACCGGCCCGGGTCACTTACCGTGGACGGCGCTTCCCGGGTCGGAAGGGGCATCAGTTCTGGCGGCGCATCGGGACATGCACTTCCGCAACCTCAAAGACCTCCGGGCGGGCGACCGAGTGGTTCTCGACCTGCCGGGCCGCACGGTTCGCTACCGCGTGAGTGGGAGAGCGATCGCCGACCCGGCCGATGCGTGGGTGACGAAGCCGCGGAGTGATCCGGTTCTTCGTCTTGTCACGTGTTGGCCGCCGACGTTAATTGGACCGGCGCCCGACAGGCTGGTGGTATCGGCGGTTCCAGTGGGGCGCGTCGAGCCGACGCGGGATCGACGAACGACCTCGGTCATCCGACCGCTCTCGCTCCGGGCGAATGACGCCAACCCTCTATCGGCGTCCGCGCTCCCGCTGGCAGGGTCACTCGGAGCTTCTCTGTCAGCACTTGCCGCGTTCGGAGCCTTCCGCCTGAAGCAGCCAGCGTGGGGGTTCCTCGGCTGGGTAGGCGGCACGGGGCTGATGGTGCTGGCGCTCCTCGCGGCGTGGGCCGCCCCCAGCCTCAGCATCAGGGGCTGATCGGGGCGCCTCGTATACTTGAACGGACAACTGCATATGGGGGTGAACTGGCTTCGACCTGGGTGAAGAACCTCTTGGGAGAAGCGGGCCGAGGTTCCGGATGCCTCGTTAAAAGCCGGAAACCAACAAACGCCAACAAGTCAGAACTGGCGTTCGCTGCCTAAGAACTAGGTAGCCGTCCGCCGCGGGACGCCTGCGTCCGCGGGTCGGGCGTCGCGAGCAGGCTCACGACGATGGTTCCGCCTGGCGGCCATCGTCGGACACCGAAGTCGGGCTGGCCACGAGGTCCTCCGCCGGCCGGAGCCTCGCGGTAAGACGAATCGGCCGGCTACGCCCGTAGAAGACCCAGGTGGTCGCTCAGGGACGCGGGTTCGAATCCCGCCACCTCCAAGAGGGGTTTCTAACGAGAGCTCTGTTGGAGGTGGCGAAACCCCTTCAGTCTGTCGAGGATTTCATCCAAACGCCTGATTCGTGCACGTTCAGGCGTTGCGACGGGCCGTGTAGAGCCGAAGCTTCTCGGTTACGCCCTTCAGTTCGACAGGCCCGATCTCGGTGAAGGAAACCGGGGCTCCCTCCACCGCGTCCACGACCTCCTGGCTCACCAACACCTCACCCGGCCTGGCGTAGTCGGCGATTCTTGCCGCGAGGTTAACCGTCCGGCCGAAGTAGTCGCCTTCTTGAAAGACCACTGGCCCGGCGTGGAGTCCGACATGGGCAGGGGGAAGACCGTGACTGGCGACGCCCTCGACCATCTCGAGGGCGGCGAGTGCCGCATCACCGGGTTGGGGGAAATAGAACATCACCCCGTCGCCGAGCCACTTGATGGGCTTCCCTCCGTGTTCCCGTGCCGACCGTCGGACCAGGGTGGCGAGCCTCGCTGCAAGGTCCGCGGCGGCGTCGTCGCCCCGCTCCTCCGTCAGTCGGGTGTAGCCGGTGATGTCGAGGAAGCAGATCGCCGGCGGACGGTCCACCCGACTGTAGAGGCCCGCCCGTTCCAAAGCGCTTTCCACATGCTCGACGAACCCCTCGCTCCAGGAGTGTTCCTGTTGCCCGTGGTAGATGGCGAGGAGCGCTCGCTCGGAAAGCGGGGCCATCTTGGACCCGAGGTCGGCTTGGGCCTCGAGCATCTCCTTCTCCGTCATTCCGGACTCGAGGAGAGGCTGCTCGACCTCGGTGTGCCACCAGTTCGTCTCCGTCTCAGCTACGCGGCGCAGGCTGTCGGCGCAGACGCGGAGCCATCGCTCGATGACAGTCGGTCGGAACCCCTTCGAGAGCTGAAGCTCGATCGCCGGCACGATCGACAGCTCGTACTCGCGGACCTTGTCCTCCGGCCCTGGTTCCGCGAAGCCGATCGCTTCGCGGACCACCTTCAGCAGGTCCATGGGGATGCCCGTCCTGTCGCTCAGCTGGCGGAAAGTCATGTCGCTGAGCCCGGCGAACCGATCGAACGCCGCCACATCCATGAAGGAGAAGGACAGGGCTCCCTCACGAACCGCGACGGCCATACCATCGAGCGGCACGCCGGCCCGCTCCAAGCCCTTCACCCAACGCGCTCTGAGCACGTCACCCGGCGAGAACTCTTCTCCGGTGCCAGGTGAAAGGATCCCGAGCTGGACCAACTGGTCGATGTAGCCGGAATCGACGCCGGCCCGATGCCCGACCTCCTGCCTCGAGTACCCGCTCACGACTCCGTCAGCATAGATACGTGCATCGCGACCAGCCGTCGGTCACCGCTCCTAACGGGAGGCGAGGCGGACAAATGCTTCGCCTGGAGGGATCCCGGGCTTAATCGTGCGCGTAGGCGAAGAGCCGATGCTCTCCCGGCAGTCCCTTAAGCGAGTGGAGCCCGCGGTCCTCCAAGGCGATTCCGGACGAGGTCAGAAGCGATCGAGTGATCTCGGAGGCCAGGATCTCCTGCGGGCCCGCCGCGGCCATGACCCTCGCCGCCTCGTGAACGGCGATGCCTTCGACGTCGGTCCCGACAAGACCGATCTCTCCCACGTGCACCCCCGCTCGGATTTGCAGGTTGTGGAAAGCGGCCGCCGAACGGATCGCGGCGGCGCAACGGAGGGCCGGAGCAGGCGCGTCGAACACAGCGAGCATGCCGTCGCCCGTCGTCTTGACCTCTCGCCCTCCGAACCGGTCGAGCGCATTGCGGGCGGACTGATAGTGGCGAGAAAGCAGCTCTCGCCACGCGCTGTCGCCGAGCCCCGCAGCGGTCGACGTTGACTCGACGAGATCCGTGAAGAGCAACGTCGCCAGGCGCCGTCCCCGGAGACCCCCTCGGGAGCCCACGAAGGTTCGTAGCCCCTGCCACTCAATCTGAACCACCGGCTCGTCCCCGACGACCCATGCGTCATGCCCGGGAGGGATGTCGTAGGCGTCATCGGGGCCTATCTCCATCTCGGTGCCATCCTCGGTGATGAAGCGGATCCGTCCGGAGATGACCACCCCCACGTGCCTGGCGCGGCACCACTCGCCGCCGACCTCCGGTCGCACGTGCGTCGACCATCTCCACCCAGGCTGGGCGACGAACCGGCCGACCGTGAGATCGCCAAGCTCCACCATCGTTTGCGTGGCGCTCGGGAAGGTGAAGGTCTCTCCGGCTTCTCGGAGGCTTTTTCGGATCAGACTGGTCACAGGCGCAGCATGGTAGGCGGCGTCAAACCCGTCAACGCGAGGGCGCCAGCCGGCATGGGGGCATTCGCGCCGCTTCTCGACCGCTTATTGAGCGCCGAGCCGTTCGAGCTTTCGACGGAATCGTTCCGCCGCGTTTCGCGTGGATGGTCAGACCGTGACCGAACGCAGCCACCTCGAAATCAGTTCGGCCAGCTTGCGGAAACTCCGGTTCGCCGCGTCCATGTCTTCGCACGAGTAGCCGAAGTTCAGCCGACTGAAATTGTTTGCTGCGGCATCACCGACGAACAGGACGCTGTCGTGTTCGGGCCAGAGATAGGACACATGGCCGGAGGTGTGTCCCAGGAGTGTGGATCGCTCGCAGGCCCGTTGACGCGATCTCATCGCCGTCGGCAATGTCGCGGTCGATCGGGGCCGGCCGGAACCGCTTCGAACGGACCGCGTAGAAAGGCGGCAGCACCACCTTTCCAATTCGATCGGATGAATCGGTGCCTCAACCCCGCTCCGGATGACCTCTGCGTCGGCCGGATGCACATACACGTCGCCCCCCGTTGCTTCGGCAGCCGCTGCGAGCCCGCCGACGTCGTCGAGGTGGTAGTGGGTGATTGCAATGTGTCGAACGTCCTCCGGGCGACGGCCTGCCTGCCGAACGGGCAGCCCGAAGCTTGGGGAGCCGTTTCGGAAGGTGCGTGTCGATGAGCACGAGCTCTTGGGCCGCGACGAGAAACGCACCGATCCCGGGACCGCCGATTTGGAACACTCCCGGGACCACGTCGCGAGCCAGCAGGGCAGAAGAGTGGGGGTTCGGGCGTCACCGAGTCCGACGAGGGTCATCCGCATATCTTTGTCTCCTTCGTGGTCCAACTTCGTACGCTGTACTCGGGAGGGTACGGCCGTTTCCCGGGAGCCCCGACGCCCGTCACCTTCAGAATCTGCGCGGTTACGATCAGCACTTCAGGGACTGACGACCATGAACGTTGCCGAAGCGATCGGAGCGGCCCTCGCGGATCTCGGCGTCCGTGACGCCTTCGGGCTGATCGGAAGCGGCAACTTTGTCGTCACGAACGCGATGGTGGAACGCGGCGTCCGCTTCGTGAGCGCGCGCCACGAGTCCGCAGCTGTCAGCATGGCTGACGCCTACGCTCGGGTGACGAGGCGGGTTGGAATTGCAACGCTCCATCAGGGTCCTGGCGTGACGAACGCCACGACCGCGCTCACGGAGGCCGCGAAAGCGCGAACGCCACTTCTCCTGTTGGCGGCTGACACCTCCACGGGGGCGCTTCGATCGAACTTTCGAATCGATCAAGCGGCGCTTGCCAGATCGGTTGGAGCCGTTTCCGAACGGGCGCAGTCGCCAGATTCGGTTGCCGACGACCTGGCCCGGGCATGGACCAAGTCGGCGGTGGAACGGCGGGCGGTCCTGTTCAGCCTCCCACTGGACGTGCAGGCCGCGGAGGCGGCGCCGATCGACCTCCATGAACCGACGTCGCCCACCCCGGTGACACCCGACCCCGACATCGTTCGACAGGTTGGCGACATGCTGGTCGACGCTCGAGCGCCGATGATCATCGCCGGGCGCGGTGCGGTACTGGCGGGCGCCGGCCCGGCGTTGGACTCCCTGGGAGACCGCGTCGGCGCGCTGCTCGCAACTTCGGCCAACGGCCATGGTCTCTTCGCCGGGAACCCGTGGAGTCTCGGGATCTCCGGTGGGTTCGCGTCGCCTACGGCGGCTGGCCTGCTCGGTGAGTCAGACGTTTTCCTGGCGTTCGGAGCGTCGTTGAACATGTGGACCACTCGCCACGGAGAACTGATTCCTGCCGGTGCCCGCGTGGTCCAGGTAGATGTAGAGGCGGACGTCATCGGCGCCCACCGTAGTGTCGACATTGGGATCGTGGCCGATGCTCGAGTGGCCGCCGAGGTGCTGCTCGCAGACCTTGATCGACGGGGCCATTCGGCGCTCGGCCGTCGTCGCGACGAGATCGCCGACGCTATCTCCATGGGGCGGTGGCGTCATGTCGAACATGAAGATGCGTCAGGTGACGGCCGCCTCGATCCCCGGACGTTTTCAAAAGCCCTCGAGGACCTTCTGCCGCCGGAGCGGACCATCGCGGTCGATTCCGGCCATTTCATGGGATGGCCGCCGATGTATCTCTCTGTACCGGACGCCTCCGGGTTCGTCTTCACGCAGTCTTTCCAATCCATCGGGCTCGGGCTCTCCTCGGCGATCGGTGCCGCGGTGGCTCGCCCCGACCGGCTCACCGTTGCGTGCCTCGGAGACGGCGGCGCGCTGATGGCGGCGGGCGAGTTCGAGACGCTGGTCCGTCTCGGCTTCCCGATCTTGGTGGTCATCTACAACGACGCCGCGTACGGAGCGGAGGTCCATCACTTTCGTCCTCAGGGTCATCCCGTGAACCTGGTTCGTTACCCGGACCCAGACCTCGCAGGTCTGGCGCGCGGCGTGGGAGCTCAGGCCGCCACGATCCAATCTCTGGACGACCTGGGCGTGCTGGAGAAGTGGCTCGACCGGCGAGACGGACCGCTCGTGCTCGATGCGAAGGTCGCTCCGGACGTCGTCGCGGAGTGGCTCGAGGAAGCGTTCCGCGCCCACTGAAAACGGAGGAGGGATAAATGGAGACGCTCGAATCATTCGTCCAGGGTCTCTCGGATGGCTCGATCGAGGTCATCGATCTGACGCAACCGCTTTCGGAAGAGACGCCGCTGATCCGGCTCCCCGAGCCGTACGCGAACACTCCCGGTTTGAAGCTCCGTGAGCTCAGTCGCTACGACGAACGCGGACCGGCGTGGTACTGGAACGCGTTCGAGGGAAGCGAGCACATGGGCACGCACGTCGACGCGCCGATCCATTGGATCACCGGTCAGGACCGTGAGGACGTATCGCAGGTACCCGTTCGAAACCTGGTCGGGCCGGCTGTCGTCATCGACAAGTCGGCCGAATCCGCCTCCGACCCTGACTTCCTTCTCACCGTCGACCACGTTCGGGAGTTCGAGAAAGAGCACGGCGCTCTGCCCGAAGGCGGATGGCTGTTGTACCGGACGGGATGGGACGCGCGCGCGCACGACCAGAACGCCTTTCTGAACGCGAACGAGACCGGTCCTCACACGCCCGGAATCGACGTCGAGTGCGCTCGCTGGCTGGCCGAGGAAGCGCCGATCGTGGGTGTGGGCGTTGAGACGGTCGGGACCGATGCCGGCGCGGCGCACTCATTCGAGCCGGCCTTCCCTTGCCATCAATTCCTGCTCGGTGCCGGGAAGTACGGCCTCACCCAGCTGGCGAATGTCGCGCAGTTGCCCCCCACCGGCGCCGTGATCGTCGTCGCACCGCTGAAGATCGTTCGCGGTTCGGGAAGCCCCTGCCGCGCGCTCGCGTTCGTCCCCCGAACCTGATCTCGGGGTCGAGACGCAAGGGCCGACGAGCCACGGCGCGATACCCTCCGAACATGCAGCGTCAAGACGGCGTGCTTCGTCTGGGGGCCCTCGGCTCGTTTCTTGTAGCGGCGGCCATCGTGGTCGCTTCAGTGTTGTTCGCTCTATCGCAAGCGAGTGCCACCGAGGAAACCACCGAGGCCCTCAGCGACATCCAGCGCGGGCGCGGGTTTTGGTTGCTGGCTCACATAGCGTTTCTGGCCATTTCGCTCTTCCTCGCGCCCGTCGTCCCGGCGTTGTACGTGGCTCATCGGGCGGCGCATCCGGCGGCCGCTCGGCTGGGTTTCGTCGCGTGGGTCGGGGCGATTCCGGCGACTGTCCTTCCGGTCGCTCTGGCCATCGCGCTGGTCCCGCTCTCGGACCGATTCGTTGGGGCAGGTACCGGCCGCGCTGTCGTCCTTCCCGCGGCCGAGGCGGTTCGAATGGCCCTCCTGGTGGGATTCGGAGCGATGGGAATCCTGATCGGCGGTGGAACGGCGCTGTTCGGGTTGGCGATGGTGCGGGGAGCGTGGCCGAGCTGGCTGGGTTGGTTGGGTGTGATTGGTGGCGTGATGTTCGCCGTCGGCGCCGCCTTGCCCCCTTTGATCCTTCTTTTCGTCCTGGCGAACGTGCTCGGAACGATCTGGTTCTTCGCAGTGGGGCTCCGCTTGTACCGCGAACGAGGCTAGCGAAACGTTCAGCGTTCTCTCAGGTTCGGTTTTCATACTCCCCACATGACTCGCGCGAGGGTTCTCGTGGTCGACGATGAGCCGGCGGTTCGCCATGCGCTCGACAGGGCCCTTCGCCTCGACGGCTATGACGTCTCCATGGCCGAGGACGGCGACGCAGCGTTGAAAGCAATCGCCGACTTTCCTCCGGACCTGGTGGTGCTCGATGTGTTGATGCCGGGGCCGGACGGGTTGCAGGTTTGTCGCGTGCTTCGAAGCGCCGGGAACGATCTGCCGATCCTCATGTTGACCGCAAGAGACGGTGTCGCCGACCGAGTTGCGGGCCTCGACGCCGGCGCGGACGACTATTTGGTGAAACCGTTCGCTCTCGAAGAGCTTCGGGCGAGAATCCGCGCGTTGCTGCGACGAACCATCGGAGAGGGGGATGGTCCGCTTCGCTTCGCTGATCTTCGACTCGACCCCACCGCCCACGAGGCGTTTCGAGGAGAGCGCCCTCTCGACCTCACCAGGACCGAGTTCTTTCTTCTCGAGCTGTTTCTTCGCCACCCCAAGCAGGTGCTCACCCGCTCCGTGATCTTCGACCGCGTGTGGGGATACGACTTCGGTCCGAATTCCAACTCGCTCGAGGTCTACGTCGGCTATCTGCGGAGGAAGACCGAGGCGAGTGGCGAACCGCGGCTGATTCAAACCGTTCGAGGCGTGGGGTACGTGCTCAAAGAGCCATGACGCTCAGGACGCGATTCGCGGTTCTCGCTGCGGGCGCCGTGGCAGGGGCCGTCCTGATCGTCTCCGTGGTCGTGTTCCTCGTGGTACGTGGGCAACTGCGGGAACAGGTCGACGTGGCGTTGGAGGAGTTGGCGGCGGATGCACACGTCGAGATTGCGCCCGGCGGCAGGGTAGCCGTTTCGCTTCCGGCGCCACGGCTCGGGAGGGTCCCCGGCTTTGCTGAGGTGGTCACCGCGGACTCGAACGAGCTTTTCCCACCCGGCGCGCCGCGGGTCCTGCCGATCACCGAGCTGGACCGTGGCATTGCGGCCGGCCGGGCCGGTCCCGAATTCCGGGACATCCGCATCGGCGGCATCCACCTGCGCATGCTGACCGCGCCGGTCAGTCCGGGTGTCGCGATCCAGGTGGCCAGGTCAATGGAAGAGGTAGATCAGTCGCTGAGGCAGCTTGGTTTCGTCCTCGGTTTCGTGTCGCTCGCCGGTGTGGTGATCGCCGCGCTCGCCGGCATTCTGGTCGCACGTTCGGCGCTTCGGCCGGTCCGGCGGCTTTCGGAGGCCGCAGATCACGTCACGGAGACCGGAGACTTGTCGCGCCGGATCGAAGTCGAGGGAGAAGACGAGCTCGGACGGCTTGCCGCTCGCTTCAATTCCATGCTCGGCGCCCTGGAGGCGTCGCTGCGGGCGCAGCGTGAACTCGTAGCCGATGCATCGCACGAGTTGCGAACCCCGCTGACCAGCGTGCGGACGAACATCGAGCTGCTGGCGTCCGGCAAGCGAATGTCGCGGCCCGACCGGGAACGGTTGCTCTCCGATGTGGTGGTCCAGGTGGAGGAGCTCACGTCGATGATCGCCGATCTGGTCGAACTGGCACGAGATGGAGAAGTGGCGGAGGAGCCTCACGATGTCCGTCTGGACGAGATCGTCCGAAACTGCGTCGAGCGCACCAAGCGCCGGCATGCGAGGGTCCGCTTCGATCTGGGAGTGGAGCCGACGACGGTTGTGGGCGTCCGGGAGCAGCTGGATCGCGCGGTGATGAATCTCCTGGACAATGCGGCCAAGTGGCACCGGAGTGACGAGCCGATCGAGGTGTCGCTTCGGGGTGCGGAGCTCGTGATCTGCGATCGAGGGCCGGGGATCCCGGAGGAGGACCTGTCGAGAGTGTTCGATCGGTTCTACCGGACGAAGGATGCCCGGGGGCTTCCGGGCTCCGGCCTCGGCTTGGCGATCGTGAAACGCGTCGCCGAAGCGCACGGGGCAACGGTACGCGCGGAGAACGCTCCGGATGGCGGCGCTCGGTTCCGTCTTCGTTTTTCATCCATCTCTTAGCGATTCTTCACCGGCGCCTCACGTTCGCTCGCTTCCATGGCCTCCGACGCGGGACGGTCCCGCGAGAGAGGAGGCAGGAGGATGAAGCGTTTGTGGCAGGCCATGGGTGGCCTGCTCGTGGTGATCGCCCTCGCAGGCACCGCCTGCGGGGGCGGGCAGAGCGGAGATGGCGTTGCGTCGCTGGGGGGCTCGAAGGAGTCCCCCAGCGGCCGGAAGGGCGGGAAGGACTTCGAGACCGCGGCGCTCGCCTTCGCGAAGTGCATGCGGGAGCGGGGGGTCGAGGTGGAGACGGGCCCCGATGGAAGCGGCGGCGTCGCCATCAATCTGGGGGAGACCAACCCCCAGAAGGCGCAAGCGGCCGAGAAGGAATGCCGGCACCACATGGAGGGCGTCACCCCTCCGGAGGGCGCCCCGCGGATGTCGCCGGAGGAACGAGCAAGGCAGCTCGAGACCATGCTTCAGTTCGCGCGCTGCATGCGGGAGCAGGGCATCAACTTCCCCGATCCTCGCGAGGACGGAAACGGGCTGCTGATGTTCGGCCCGGATGAGAGCGAGGACATCACCGACCCAGACTTCCGAGCGGCGGAGGAGCGGTGCCGTAAGGAAGCGCCCGGTCTGTTCGGTGGGGAACGCGACCTTCCGGGGCCACGGTCATGAGCCGGCGAGCGTTCGTCGCGGCGATCGTGGTCGCTGCCCTTGCTGCGACGGCCTTTGCCTCGGTCGCCAGGACGTCATCCCGGGCCCGGCCTGAGGGCCGGGCCTCCCGGGGTGGCGGTTCGCAGCAGCGCGAAACCGCCACGGTGCAGCGCCGGGATCTGGTCGAGCGCGAGACGTTCGAGGGAACGCTAGGGTACGCCGACGCCCGCGCGGTCCGCTCGGGGTCCCAGGGGACGATCACGTGGGTCACCGAGGAAGGAGCGCGCCTCCGACGCGGCTCGCGCCTTTACGAGGTGGACGGCCGACCCGTCTACGCCATGTGGGGAGACACACCAGCGTGGCGGACCCTCGACTCCAGCGTCGACGACGGCCGTGACGTCCTGCAGCTCGAGCGGAACCTGGCTGCGATGGGCTACGAGCCTGGAGACGTCGATGGTGAGTGGGATTCCAACACCACCGCTGCCGTCAAGGCATGGGAGTCCGATCGCGGAGCGACCGAAGACGGCATCGTGGAACTCGGCGAAGTGGTTTTCCTCTCGCCGGACTCCCGGGTCGGTGATGTCAAGGTCGCCCTCGGTGACGCCGTTGGTCCGGGCGCGGAGGTGTTGACGGCCACGTCCACCCGCCGACAGGTGACCGTGGAGCTCGATGCCTCCAGACAGACGCTGGTCAAAGAGGGTGACGAGGTGCGAGTGGAGCTCCCCGACGGCGACACGGTCTCCGGACGCATCACCGAAGTCGGACGTGTCGCTCAGACGCCCCCGGACGACGAAGGCGCCGAGCCGTACGTGACCGTGACGATCTCTCTCCGCGACGACAAGGCTGGAGCGGGTTTCGATCAGGCTCCCGTGGACGTCGGTATCGCCGTGGAGCGGGCGAAGGATGTGCTGGCCGTCCCGGTCACCGCGCTCCTCGCTCTCGCCGAGGGAGGGTTCGCGGTCGAACGAGAGGACGGGACACTTGTCCGCGTCAAGACCGGCCTCTTCGCCGACGGATGGGTCGAAGTCCAGGGCGCAGGGCTGACCGAGGGAACGAAGGTGGTGGTCGCCTCATGACCAAGGCGGTCTTGGAGCTGCAAGGCGTTCGGAAGGTGTACCCGGGCGGTGTCCAGGCGCTGCGCGGCGTCGACTTGACGGTCGAGGAACGAGATCTTCTAGCGATCGTCGGTCCGTCCGGATCAGGGAAGTCGACTCTCCTCCATGTGATGGGCACGCTCGAGCGCCCCACGTTGGGGACGGTTCGGGTAGCCGGCGATGACGTTGCCCGTTTGTCCGACCGAGGCGTCGCGGCGCTCCGAGCTCGTCGGATCGGCTTCGTCTTCCAGCAGTTTTTCCTGCTCGACGGGTTGTCCGCGCTCGACAACGTGGCGCTCGGCCTTCTGTACGCAGGCGTTTCCGCCGCTGACCGACGACTGCATGCCCTGGAAGCACTCGAGCGGGTTGGGTTGGCGCCCCGCGTTTCGCACCGGCCGTCCGCTCTCTCCGGCGGCGAACGCCAGAGGGTAGCGATCGCTCGAGCCATCGTTGGCCGACCCGCCGTCGTGCTGGCCGACGAGCCGACCGGCAATCTCGATTCGGCGACCAGCCACGAGATCCTCGCGCTCTTGCGGGAGCTCAACGCAGATGGCCGGACCATCTGCGTCATCACGCACGAACGAGAAATTGCTGCGGCCATGGACCGCACTGTCGAGATCCGGGACGGACGGATCGTCGGGGAGGTCAGGGCATGAGGGCGAGGCGTCACCCGCTTCGCGGCATCCTCAGCGCGAGCACCACCGGCATCGTGATGCGGCGGGTTCGGTCGGTGCTCTCTGCGGTCGGAATTGCGGTGGGGATCGCGGCGATGGTTGCCGTCGTTGGGATATCTGAGTCGAGCCGCGCCCGGCTCCTCGCAACGCTCGATCGCCTGGGCACCAACTTGCTTCGTGTGTCACCCGGCCAATCATTTCTTGGCGAGGAGGCGGAACTACCAAAGACGGCTTCGGCAATGATCGGGCGGATCGCTCCCGTCCAGGCCGTCGCGTCGGTCCGGCTTCTGGACGCGACGGTTCGGCGCACTCACCTCATCGACGAAGCAGAGACCGGCGGTATTTCGGTCGTCGCCGCTGACGTGTCGCTGATTCGGACGCTGGGGGGGCGAGTGGCGGACGGATCGTTCCTGAACGAAGCGACGTCGCGTTATCCAGCCGTCGTCCTGGGGTCCGAGGCGGCGGAGCGGTTGGGAATTCGTGATCTCGCCGGGGACGTTCGGGTGCTCATCAATGGACGGTGGTTCACGGTGGTCGGGATCCTGGCTCCCCTCACTCTGGCGCCGGAGCTCGACCGTTCGGCCATCATCGGGTACGGAGCGGCGGCCCGGTTCCTCGGTGAAGAGTCTCGGTCGCCGAGCACCATCTACGTTCGAGCCAGTCCCGACCACCTGGACGCCGTTCGGGGCGTCCTTGGAGCGACCGCGAATCCGTCGAACCCCGAAGAGGTAGCGGTCGAGCGTCCATCCGATGCGCTGGCCGCACGAGCCGCGGCGCGGGTCGCGTTCACCTCACTGTTGCTGGGCCTCGGTGCGGTGGCGCTCCTCGTGGGGGGAATCGGCATCGCCAACACCATGATCGTTTCTGTCTTGGAACGCCGTCAGGAGATCGGACTTCGCCGTGCGCTCGGCGCAACGGCGGGGCATATCTGGGGTCAGTTCTCGGTCGAGGCTCTCTTGTTGTCCGCTGGGGGCGGAGCGGTTGGTGTCGCCGTCGGCGCCGGCGTCACGGCCATCTACGCGCTGAACCGTGACTGGGCGCTGTCGATCCCGCCGTGGGTTCTCGTCGGCGGGGTCGCGACCGCGCTTGTCGTGGGGGCGATCGCCGGACTCTACCCCGCGATTCGGGCGGCTCGTCTGTCACCGAGCGAAGCGCTGCGTTCGACGTAAACGAGATCACGAACGCTGAGTCACGCGTCTGGAGACGGTGCCTCGATCCGCTTGCGGGCGTAGACCGAAGGATCCATTCCGTGCCGGAACGCGATGCTGATTCGCGGGCCGGCTTTCGCAACTTTGGGGACGCTGTGCTCCCAGGTTCGCTGCGTCTTCCCGCCGGTCACGAGCAAGTCACCGGCGGCCGGGAGGAACGACTTTGACGCTCCGCCGCCCTTCGGACGAAGGAGAAACTTCCGCGGTTCGCCCAAAGAGATAAGGGCGACGATTGGATCTTCGATCTCTTTCGCGATTCGGTCGGCGTGCCAGGCGACGCTGTCGCGCCCGTCGCGGTAGAGGTTGAAGCCGGCCGAATCGAACTCTCGCTCGTACCGCGCGGAAAGCGCCTTTCGCATGTCCTCCAGGACCGGCGGCTCCAGCGGTGAGCCGGACTCGGTGTTCCAGTGAGCCGTCAGACGAGGTTCGAGGACTCTCTTGTCGTACATGTGTCGCGATCGCTGTTGCCACGTCATTCCGGCGAGCAGCTCCTCGAACAATCGCTCGGCGCCTTTCACCCACCCGGGCACGTGGTCGACCCACGAGTCGGCGTCCAGCTGAACCCGCCGGGCCGAGGAGAACGAGTGATCGATGTCTGGCTCTTCATCCAGGGCGAACAGCGAGGGCTGCCAGGGGAAGTTCAGCGCCGTTTGCATTCGACTTTCCACTGTATCGCCACTATGCGCGCGGTCGAATATGGCGTAACCTCCTCGGGGGGCAGGGAGGTTCAGATGGCCGTCGAAGAGACAATTGCGCCGGAGTCGGCCGCTCCGGATCAGGCTGCGATCGAGCCGAAGATCAAGGTCACCGAGAACGGTCCGCTCGAGGTGACGGCTGCCCCGCTGGTCCGAATGCGGCCGGTCTACAACGAGCACGGCGACGGCATTCGATGGGAACGCGGCGCCGAAATCGAGCACAGCGAGAGCTATGAGCTATGCCGTTGTGGCTTGTCGAAGACCAAACCGTTCTGCGACGGGTCAGAAAAGGATTCCGACTTCGACGGGGCGGAGGTAGCCGATCGGCGGGCCAGCGCCGAGAGACGGAAATTCTTCTCGGAAGCGCCGATCGCGCTCACTGATGACCGCAAGCTCTGCGCTCATCAGGCGTTTTGCGAGCGCTTTCCCGGAAACGCGTGGAGCATCGCTCGTGGGGATCAAGCCCCAGAGGACCAGGAAGAGCTCATGTACATCGGCCGGACCTGCCCCTCCGGACGCCTCCAGCTCCAGATTCCCGCAGGCGCGGAGCCCTATGAGGCCGAACTCCCGAAGGAGATCGCCGTGGTCAACGACGGTCCTTACTGGGTTCGTGGCGGGATTCCGGTCTAGTCGGCGGACGGATTCCAGTACGAAGTGCGGAATCGCCAGACGCTTTGCCGGTGTGGTCAGTCGAAGAACAAGCCGTTCTGCGACGGCACACACTGGAGGATCGAGTTCAAGGATCCGTAGAGTCGCTGCTCGGTGGCTCTCTACCAGGCGTACGCGTCCGGAGCCTTGCCGCCGGGACCCGGGAAGATACGATCGAGGGCCCGCATCGTCCGCTCGTCCAGCTCCACTTCCAGCGATTGAAGCGACGCATCCAGCTGCTCGATGGTTCGGGGACCGATGATCGGAGCGGTGACCACCGGATTCTTGAGGAGCCACGCGAGTGCCACGCCTGCGGGTTGCTCTCCGAGGTCGGCGCAGAGCTTCTCGTACGCTTCGATCTTCGAACGGTTCTTCTCCAGCTTTTCTCTGAACTCGTCGGTGGATCGCCGTCCGTCCTCCACCTCTTCCAGTGCGCCGCCCAGGAGCCCGGCGCCGAGGGGACTCCACGGGATGACGCCCATTCCATACGCCTCACATGCCGGCAGTACCTCGAGCTCCGACATCCGGGCGTTGAGGTTGTAGAGGCACTGCTCCGAAGCGAGTCCGAGCAAGTGTCGGCCACGCGCGATCTCGTTCCCCCGAGCGATGGCCCACCCGGGGAAGTTGCTGGTTCCGACGTAGAGGACCTTGCCTGCGCGGATCAGGTTCTCCATCGCCTCCCAGATCTCCTCCCATGAGGTATCCCAATCGATGTGGTGCATCTGGTAGAGGTCGATGTGGTCGGTCTGAAGGCGGCGAAGACTGTCTTCGCAGGCCTGGCGGATATGGACGGCCGATAGCCGGGAGAAATTGGGCCAGTCACCCATCTTGCCGTAGACCTTCGTCGCGAGAACGACCTTCTCGCGGCGACCGGCGCCCTGAGCAAACCACCGGCCGATGATCTGTTCGGTGACGCCTTTCCCTCGAGGACGACCGTAGCCGTTCGCCGTGTCGAAGAAATTGATGCCGAGCTCGAGTGCGCGATCCATGATTGCCCAGCTCGTCTTCTCGTCGGTCTGCCACCCCCAGTTCATGGTGCCGAGGCAGATGGGACTGACCTTCACCCCGAGCCGTCCGAGCTGTCGATATTCCATGCTCTTTACGGATATCACGTTCTGAGGAAGGCAGGGATGGAGGGAACTTACCGGCTTCACACGGCCGAAGAACCGCTCTTCGAGTCCTTCGTCGCCGCTCCGGGACCCGCGGGGTGGAGGTATTTCGGAAGGGTACTTGCCCCAGACGGGGAGCTCGAGCTCTCCACGGTCGACTTCGTGGTCGACACGGAATGGCGGCTGGTTCGGTACCGCGAACGCCATGCCGCCGGACCGGAGGTGGTGGTCATCCCCGGAAATGGAGGGCTGGAAGTGGTCAGCCGGGTCAATGGAGATGAGAAATCGGTCGAGATCCCTGCCGCCGAGGTCGTCTGGTCGCGATCCCCTTGCTCCCTGCTCGTGACCGAACGCCGGGCTCGGGCACTCGCGACGACGGCGCTGCGGGCCGTTCGAATCCACGTGCCGGATGATCCAGTCTCCGTGTCGGTCTCCTTGGATCGTCCGAGGGGAGAAGGGTTCTGGAGTGGGCCGGATCGTCAGGTCGGGATGATTCAGGTGACAGTCGACGGCCAGACCATCGCCGCGGAGCTCACCGAGGACCGGCCGCTTGCCGCGGAGGACTGGTTCACTCTGCTCGCGTGACCGCACTCAGAGGAAGCGAAGCTCCTCGTTCTCTTCGTCATCCAGAACCGCGGTCGCACAGGTCGGGCAGTACCACCGCGCCTCCATCGGGGTCCCGCATGCTTGGTGTGCAACGGTTTCCGGCTGATCCGGTCCGGTCGCTCCCCACTGGGCGAGGAGACGAAGCGTGCCGGCCAGTTCCCGGCCCGCCGCCGTGAGCTCGTACGAAAGCCGCACCGGTCGGGTCGAATAGGGCCTCCCCAGCAAGATGCCCTCCCGCTCGAGGCGCTTCAGGCGCTGAGACAGGATGTTGGGGGCGATGCCTCGAACGGCCTCGATGAGCTCGTTGAACCGCCGAGGCCCGGATTGGAGTGCGTCGATCACCAGCATGGTCCAGCGGTCGCCCACCCTCTGAAGGGCATGTTCGAGTGGGGAGTCCGTACGCTCCGGCACGGCGACCATGCTAGGTGGCGGGCCTGTCGAGTTGCCCATTTCGTCGGTCCATAGTAGCTTGCAATCTACAAGTCACCGTGGGAAGGAGTAGAGACGGCTTTCGCTGAGGAGCTCCAGACGATCGTTTCGAACCTCGCCGAAACCGTGGGCCCATCCGTGGTCGGAATCGGGCAGCGGTGGGGACTTGGGTCCGGCATCGTGGTCGGTAACGGTCAGGTCCTCACCAACGCCCACAACGTTCGCGGCGAAGAGGTCACGGTCACCTTCGGCGATGGGCGATTCGAGACCGGCACGCGCCAGGCTGCCGACTTCGATCGCGACCTGGCGGTTCTCGCCGTGGACACGAAGGACATCCGCCCCGTCGAGGTCGGTTCGCCCAACGGTGAGTTGAAGATCGGAAGGCCCGTGTTCGCGCTGTCGAACCCTGGGGGCCGCGGGCTTCGCGTGAGCTTCGGGCTCGTTTCGGGAACGGAGCGAACCTTCCGCGGGCCGCGGGGGCGCCGAATCTCCGGAAGCATCGAACACACGGCGCCGCTCCTTCCCGGTTCGTCGGGCGGTCCTCTGGTCACCGAATCTGGACGCCTCCTCGGGGTCAACACGAACCGGCTCGGAGAAGGGTTCTACCTCGCCATTCCGGCGGACGAATCGCTTCAGCAGGCCGTGACGACCCTCGGCCGGGGCGAAGTCGAATCGCGACCGCGTCTCGGCATCGGGATCGCTCCCCCCTGGCTCGCGCGTCGTCTCCGTCGCGCAGTTGGCCTTCCTGAGGCATCGGGGGTCCTGGTTCGAGTGGTGGAAGAGGAGAGTGCGGCAGCGAAGGCAGGGCTGAAGGAAGGCGACTTGATCGTGCAAGTGGCCGGGCGTGATGTGGCCGAGCTGGACGTCCTCCAGGACGCCATCGACACGGTTAAGACAGGCGGAACGCTTCAGTTGAGGGTCTTGCGGGGCGCCGAAGAGCGAACGGTGGACGTCGCGCTGTGAGCCTCTAACTCGACGCCGAAACCTTCGGGCGGTGGCGGTCGATGATCGCCTGACAATCGATCCCGGTCGGGAGCGTCCCGAAAGCCCGCCCGGCATCGCCGGCGACTCTGGTCGCGAGGAACGCCTCGGCGGCTGGCGGAGGTGAGTACCGCACCACAAGCGAACCCTGCAGGACGATCGCCAGTCGCTCCACCACGCGGCGCGCCTCGTACTGTGCGGTATCCGGGTTCGTTGCAAGTTCGAAGATCTGCTGGCGGACTTCGTCCGAAGCGGCATCCAGACGCTGGTCGCTGCCGCGGGCGAGGTTGACTTCCGCCATCACCGCGTCGAAGGCGCCTGGGTTTCTGGCCAAACCTCTCAGCACATCCAGGGCGATGACGTTCCCCGAGCCCTCCCAAATGGAGTTCAGCGGGCTGTCGCGGAGGAGGCGGGCCAGCGGGTACTCCTCGACGTAGCCGTTTCCTCCGAGGCATTCCAGCGCCTCCACGGCGTGGGGGGTGGCCCGCTTGCAGATCCAGTACTTCGCCACCGCCGTGGCCAGCCGTCGAAAGGCGACGTCTTCGCCGGGGTCGTAGGCGCGGGCCAGTCGAATGGCGAGTTGGGTTGCGGCCTCCGATTCAATGCACAGATCCGCCAGCACGTTCTGCATCAGCGGTTGTTCGATCAGGAGGTTGCCGAACGTGGCGCGATGGGCGGCGTGGTGCGTTGCCTCCGCGACACCCTTCCGCATCCCCGCCGCCGATCCCAGGACACAGTCAAGGCGGGTGTGGTTGACCATGTCGATGATCGTCGGAACGCCGCGTCCCTCTTCGCCGACCAGCCACGCCGTGGCGGCGTCGAATTCGACCTCGGCCGAAGCGAGCGCTCTGGTGCCCAGCTTGTCCTTGAGCCGTTGAATGTGGAAGCCGTTCCTGGACCCGTCCGGTAGTGCCCGCGGCAACAGGAAGCACGAGAGTCCGCCCGGGGCCTGCGCCAGCACGAGGAATGCATCGGACACGGGGTGTGAGCAGAACCATTTGTGGCCGGTGATCTCGTATGTGCCTCGGCCGAGCGGTTCGGCCCGGGTGGTATTGGCTCGAACATCCGACCCGCCCTGTTTTTCGGTCATGGCCATGCCGATCAGCGCGCTCGTCTCTGGATTCGAATCCAGGATGCGAGGCTCCCATTCGCCGGCGAGCCCGGGCGAGTGACGAAGGCTCGGAATGCTCGCGTACGTCATTGAGAGGGGGCAGCCGACTCCCGCCTCGGCTTGCGAGAGGAGCATCAAGAGGGCACCTCGGACCACGTGTGAACCGCGGCGCGGATCCCTCCAGGGGAGGGACGGGATGCCGGCTCGAATCCCAAGGTGCAGAAGCTCCGTCCACGCTGGATGGAACTCCACCTGGTCGATGCGGCGGCCATTTCGATCGTGAGTTCGCAGGAGCGGCGGATTCCGATCGACAAGCGCACCAAGCTGCAGTGGTCGCTCTCCCGTTACTCGGCCGAATTCGGTTAGCTGCTCGAGGCCCCAGCCGCCAGCTTCGCGTTCCACGGCTTCGCTAAGCACGCGGTCCTGCTCGAACAAGTTGTAGTCCTGGAGGGGAGGGACCTGGTTCAGAACTTCATGGGTTCCGCGCCGAGGCTGAACGATGGCCACCGAAACCCCTAGAAGACGTGAGCGCACCACGGCGGCGGGTCCCAGAAGAACAGCCTGTCCGCAGTGGCGAGCGCGCCACTCGAGGACTCGATCACCCGGCCGGCACGACCGAGCGTCTGGAAGCGGACGCCGCCGAGGTAGGTCGCGGCAAGGTCGCGCTGGTCGAGCGTGATGTCGGGAGATCGATCCGTCGTTTGGCATTCGGCAGCGCCGTCGTTGCTTGCGCGTAGTGTGAAGCGACCCTGGTTCCAGGGACAGAACGAATCCTTCACCTCGAAGACGACTTCTCCTGCCCCCGAATACCTCCGCGCGGCGAGCGCTCGTGGGACATCCACCAGTCGAAGCCACAGCCCGTCCGTGGAGCGCAAGTTCAGCTCCCGGGGATGGGCGAGCAGATGAAGAAGTGGCTCGTCGGCTTGCCGGGGCCATGCCTCGATTCGGTCGATGAGATCGTGGTCGAAGCAGAGGCGCCACAGCGCGGCGTATCCGTCCGGGCTCACCGCGATGAGCTCCGCCACCTTGAGTGTCGCCTCGCCCGGATCGTTCGGCCAGTCGTGCTTCACGCGGTACATGACGTACCCTTCGGCCTCGCCGTCGGCGGACTCATAAATGGCATAGAACAGCGGGCTGAAACCACCGCGCCATTGTTCGTTCTCTCTTGTCACATACCGCCACCAGTCGCCGGGGCGCGACACCATTCCCGGCCAGGTGGCCGCCACTCGTTCGTAGATGGAGGGGAACAGCTTCAGCGCCGCCTCCTTGTCGATAAGGGAAGTCCGGCCCTTGCGTTCGAAGGGTTGGACGAACGACGTGTACTGGCGCTCGATCTTGAGCTGCGTGGCGTTCGTTGCCGCACCATACCCGAAGCGGCCGTAGATCGCTCCCTCCGAAGCCCAGAGTCCGGCGATGATCTCGCCCTGCTCGCGGAAGTCGTCCAGCTGTCTCCGCATCAGTGACGTCAGGATGCCCTGACGGCGGTGCGTGGGGTGAACCCCGACTGCGGTGACGCCGGGCATCGGAAGTTGCCCGCCGGGTATCGCCAGGCTCAGCGAGAAGGCGGCCGCGGTGCCCACGATCCGTCCGCCGTCGAACGCCGCCAGGCTGCGAGCCGGTTCGAACACCAGCCGCCACGACTCGATGTCGTCGGTCTGGGCGTGAACGCCGAACGCGGTCTCGCCTGCCCGGAGGAACGTTTCGAACTCGTCGGACGAAACCGGGCGAATGTCTAGCGGGGTCGTTTTCACTGATCTCCGATCCGAACGAAGACACTCATTATGGTCGGAACTTGCCGAGGTGCCGCCTATTCTCGGGGCATGACCGAAACTCTGCGGGAGGAGGTGCGGCTCACCCGGTATAGCCACGGCGCCGGTTGAGCGTGCAAGCTCGCTCCGAGCGACCTGACCCAGGTTCTGGGTCAACTGACTCCAACCGAATATCCCGAGGAAGTGGTTGTGTCGCCGGCGACCGGTGACGACGCCGCGGTGTACGTCTTGCCGTCTGGCCCTGCGCTGATCCAGACCGTCGACTTCTTCACTCCGATCGTGGACGACCCCTTCGACTGGGGACGGATCGCCGCAGCGAATGCGTTCTCCGACGTGTACGCCATGGGCGGAACGCCGGTCACGGCGCTCAACCTGGTGGCCTGGCCGGTGAAGGAACTCTCGCTGGACCTCCTGGCACGGGTACTGGAAGGTGGAGCGACAGTGGCGCGTGAAGCCGGTGTGGCCGTGGTGGGCGGCCATTCCATCCACGACCCCGAGCCGAAGTACGGGATGGCCGTTATCGGGTTTGCCGACCCCGACCGAATCGTTCGAAACTCGACGATGTCCGCCGGCGACCGACTGCTCCTGACCAAGCCGCTCGGCATCGGAATCATCACCACAGCAGTGAAACGCGGCGTCGCGTCGGAAGCCCAGCTGAGAGGGGCGATCGAGACCATGACAACGCTCAACGCCGCCGCCGCTGAGGCGATGCTGGAAGCAGGCGCTTCGGCCGCGACGGACGTCACGGGTTTCGGGCTTCTCGGTCACCTCCACATTGCGCTGGCGAATGCCGGCGTTTCGGCCGCGATCGACGCTTCCCGTGTGCCTCTCATCGAAGGGACTCTCCAGCTGGCGAGTGAGGGCGTCGTTCCGTCGGGGACGCGCTCGAACCATCTGTTCGTGGGACCGAATGTCGACTGGGGCGAGCTGCCGAAGTCAGAGCAGCTCGTCCTCGCCGACGCTCAGACGTCGGGAGGGCTCCTCATCGCCAGTCCCGCGGACCGCGCTGACGCATTGTCGCGCGCCCTGACTTCCCGAGGTGTTCTCGCCGCAGAAATCGGAACGGTCGAGACCGGCGACACGGGACGCATCACCGTTCTGGGCCGTTTGCGCGGGAGTTAGCGACCAACGAGGTTGCTGCTGTCTCGGGACAGCGCTTCTGTTACGAGACGCCTACCGATCCGATTGACGGCATTCCGTGCCTGAGGCGATGGTAAATTCAAGTCGGTTAGTCGGAATTATCCATTCGGAGGGGCGGTGATCGAGATACCCGCAGACATCCGCGAGGCCATGGTTTCGCACGCGAAACAAGAGCTTCCGAACGAAGCGTGTGGCCTTCTGGCCGGTCTCGACGGCCGGGTCGAGCACTTCTATCCGATGCGCAACGCGGACAACAGTTCGAAGACGTACCGGTTGGATCCAACGGAGCAGCTCGGGGTCTTCAACGAGCTCGAAGAGAAGGGGTGGGACCTGCTCGGGATCTTTCACTCCCACACGCACACGCAGGCCTACCCGTCGGAGACCGATCGAAGGCAAGCGTTCTATCCGGAAGCGCATTACGTGTTGGTCTCGTTGGCGAATCGCGACGCGCCGGACTTGCGCGCCTATTTCATCGATGACGGCAAGGTGGACGAGCAGGAAGTGAGAATCGTATGAGCGGCGCTCCTTTCACCGAGGAGCAGGTCCTTCGATACTCCCGCCACATCATCCTTCCGAAGATCGGAGCCGCGGGACAGCGGAAGCTCCTCGACGCGAAGGTCCTCTGCGTCGGCGCGGGGGGTCTTGGGTCCCCTGTCGCGACCTACCTCGCCGCTGCAGGGGTCGGCACGCTCGGGATCGTGGATTTCGATCGCGTGGATCTCACGAACCTTCAGCGCCAGATCCTCCACGACACGGCCGACGTCGGTCGACCGAAGGTCGAGTCCGCTGCCGAGCGAATCGGTGAGATCAATCCCGACGTTGAGGTCCGTCCGCACAACGTCCTGCTGAACTCGGACAACGCGTTCGACATTCTGGGGCAGTACGACATCGTGGTGGACGGCTCCGACAACTTCCCCGTTCGGTATCTGGTCAACGACGCCACGCAGATCCTCGGCAAGCCACTGGTCTATGGCTCGATTTACCAGTTCGACGGTCAGGCCAGTGTGTTCCTGCCCGGACGCGACAGCCCCTGCTACCGGTGCCTCTTCCCGCAGCCTCCTCCGCCCGGCGCCGTCCCCTCGTGCGCCGAGGCTGGGGTGTTCGGCGTACTGCCCGGAATCATCGGATCCATCCAGGCAGTGGAGGCCATCAAGCTGATCACCGGCGTCGGTGACCCGTTGGTGCGCCGTCTTCTCTTGTTCGACGCGCTGGCCATGGACTTCACCGTGGTGAAGCTTCGGTGGGATCCGAACTGCCCCGTCTGTGGCGAGAACCCGACCGTAACCGAGCTGATCGACTACGAGCGGTTCTGCGGCCTCGCGCCCGGAGAGGCGCCTCCAGAAGCCGAGCACGGCGTTACGGCCGCCAGCTTGGAGGCGTGAGCCGCATGCCGGTTCGTGTGAAGATCCCGACCATCTTTCGAAGCTTCGTCGGCGGCCAGGCGGTGGTCGAAGGTGATGGAGGAACTGTCCGTGCGCTGCTCGACGATCTGGATCAGCGCTTTCCGGGGATCAAGGGGACCATCCTCACGGAGGAGGGCGCGCTTCATCGCTTCGTGAACCTGTACGTCAACGACGAGGACGTTCGCTTCATCGGTTCTCTCGACGCCTCGGTCAACGAAGGTGACACCGTCTCGATCCTGCCGGCGGTTGCCGGCGGATCGGCGTAACGCTCGCTCCGAGCACTCGGTCACGCTCGCCAACCACCGGCGACTTCACAAGCCGAACATTGTCGGAGTAAGCTGACAAATCCTGGCCCCTGCGGCCGGGAAGGAGGGGCCGTGACCTCGGCTTATGAGGCTGTCCGCGGTTTCTACGAGCGGGCGGCCGAACAGCTCGGGCTCGAGCTCTCGCTGCGCGAGGCGCTCGCCACGCCGGCGAGAGAAGTTTCCACGCAGGTCCGAGTTCCCATGGACGGCGGCGGCTTCAAGGTCTTTCGCGGCTTTCGCGTCCAGCACAACAACGCGCGTGGTCCGTTCAAGGGTGGCCTTCGGTTCCACGCCACCGTTTCGCTCGACGAAATCCGGTGCTTCGCCATGCTCATGACCTGGAAGACCGCGCTCATGAACATCCCGTTCGGAGGAGCGAAGGGCGGCGTGCAGGTCGACCCCAAGCTCCTTTCGGAAGCGGAACTGGAACGCCTTTCGCGGGCGTACATGCGGACCATCGCGGACGTGATCGGTCCTCAGGTCGACGTCCCGGCGCCCGACGTCAACACCAACCCCCGAATCATGGGATGGATGGCGGACGAGTATTCGCGCCGGTACGGTCCCAATCCCGCAGTCATCACGGGGAAACCCGTGGTGCTGGGCGGGTCGCTTGGGCGCGATGCTGCCACCGGCCGCGGCTCCGCCATCTGCCTGGAACGCCTGGTCAAGGGCCGGGGCTGGCGGCGGGAGGACACCCCCGTGGCGGTTCAGGGGTATGGCAACGCGGGCTCGTGGCTGGCGATCATCCTCGACGAGCTCGGGTATCCGGTCGTGGCGGTGTCCGATAGCGGTGGAACGCTCATCTCTCGGTATGGCCTGCGTCCACGTGCCGTCTTGAAGCACAAGCTGGAGACCGGGAGCGTGGTCGGCTTTCCCGACGGGGAGACGGTCGAATGCAGCGACATCTTCAGCATGGACTGCGTCGTGCTTGCGCTCGCCGCCCTCGAGGAGAGCATCACCGCAGCGAACGCCGACCGAATCAAGGCGCAGGTCGTCGTGGAGACGGCAAACTATCCCGTCACGCCGGACGCCGATCCGATCCTGGCCGATCGGGGAGTGCAGGTCGTCCCCGACATCCTGGCTTCGGGCGGAGGCGTCGCGGTTTCCTATCTGGAATGGGTCCAGGACCTTCAGCGCGAACAGTGGCTGGAGGACCGGGTCAACGACCGGCTGGCGGAGCTCATGGGCGCCGCTACCGACCAGGTCTTGAGCCGTGCCGAGTCATCCGCCCTCTCTCTTCGTGAAGCGGCGTACCTGATCGGCGTGGAACGCGTGGCCGAAGCCGAAGTAGCCCGGGGCTTTCGGTAAACAGTCGGCCGACCGGCCGATTTGCAACTCGCCGCGGTTGGGCTAGGCTCCAGAGCAGTAGGGATCGGAAGGCGGTACCCACGCCCGGTCGGTCGCGGGAGACCGAGATCCTCCCTAGAGGAGGAACGAGAATCGGGACGCCTGGTCACCACCCTCCGGTCCCTTCCCTTTTGCCCGCTCCTCTGGCCGGAGTACCGCCGCCCCTTCAGTCGGGGGGCGGCGTGGCCCGCTTCCGGGGCGGATCGAAGAAGGGAAGGGGGACAACCGTAGCGGAGACGCGGCCGCGGCGGCCCTCAACCGTCCACTCCATGGCGACGCGAGTCCCCGGTTCGGCGTGTTCGTTCCGAACTGATGCCAGCGCGATGGCGTGTTTGAGCGTGGGGCTCCAGGCGGTGCTGGTGGCCCGCCCAATCTGGCGGTACCGCCCGAAAACGGGAACGTGTTCACGAGATGTCATTGGCGAAAAGGTTGGCGGGAGG
Organism: Actinomycetota bacterium; assembly: GCA_036259835.1. GTDB lineage: Bacteria > Actinomycetota > UBA4738 > UBA4738 > UBA4738 > JALYGK01. The sequence goes on along the minus strand of DATABA010000078.1, from coordinate 7,237 downwards.
TCTTGCGCGGCGTAGACCCGTTCGATTCCCTCCCATCCGATCGCCAGGCCGACGAGCCGCCGCTCCGGTCCTCCGGCCCGTCGTTCGGCAACGAGCGCCTCCTTCCCGATGAAGCTCTCCTTGTCCAGGGCGACCAACTGGCCGAGGATCCCCAGCTCGAATGGCGAATAGGACTGCTCCGGGATGAGCGCCTGCCGCGAGCTGGTGTAGTCGACCTCGAGCAAGATCAATCCCGCCTCGACACGAACGACGTCCAGCGCCAAGAGACCGGCCGGACGAATCGCGTACGCCTGACCCGCTTCGATGAGCGCGTCCCACACACGAACCGCCTGGTCGGCCGCCACCCAAACCTCGTAACCAAGGTCGCCCGTGTACCCGGTTCTGGTGATGTCGATCGGCACGTTTCCGATCCGCGCGGAGCGAAGCCTGAAGTAGCGGAGATCGGCCAAAGACGTTCCGGTCGCCGCCTCGATGACTGCCCTCGACTTGGGGCCCTGGACGGCGAGAGCCGAAAGCGATTCCGTGACGTCTTCCACCTGAACGCGCAGCCCGGCGGCGTTCTGACGAAACCACCTGAGCGACGGGTCCGCGGCGGTCCACCGAACGGTCTGTTCGTCGAGCCGCGTGATCGTGCCGTCGTCGATGACCTTGCCGTGCTCGTCGCACCAGCACGTGTACCAGACCTGGTCGACCTGTAGCTTCTTGGCGTCCCGTACGTTCACTCGGTCGACGAAGGCCATGGTGTCCGGACCGGTGATCACGTACTTGTAGAGAGGAGAGACGTCGATCAGCGCGGCGGCTTCGCGAATGGCGTTGTACTCGATGTCGTGATGGTCGGCGTAGACGCTCGCGGCGAAATAGCCGGCCCACTCTCGCCATTGCATCTTCCGATTGAGTGGCGCCGTGCGCTGATGAAACGCGGTTCCGACGGTCACGGCGCGAATTCTCCCAGACTGGCTGGTCGTTTCCCTCGCGCGGCGGCATGCTAGCCGGCGTGCCTGAGCCTTACGACGCCGTCGTCATCGGTGGTGGCCACAACGGCCTGACCTGCGCTGCCTATCTCGCCAAGGCCGGTCGGCGAGTGCTTGTCCTGGAGCGCCGCCACGTCCTGGGGGGCGCCGCCGTTACGGAGGAAGTCTTTCCGGGCTTTCGGTTCAGCGTGGCGTCGTACGTGGTGAGCCTTCTCCGTCCCGAGATCATCCGGGAGCTCGACCTCCCCAGGCACGGGCTGGAGATTCTCCCGCTCGACGGAACGTTCACGCCGCTCGACGACGGTTACCTGTGGCGAACGAACGACCACGCCCAGACCATGCGTGAGATCCGGCGGTGGTCCCGAACGGACGCCGAGGCGTACGAGGAGTACGGCCTTTTGATGGTGGAGATGGCGCGATTCGTCAAGCCGGTGCTCTCCATGGTCCCTCCCGATCCGGGCCGTCTGTCGCCGAGGCAATGGCTTCCGGTGACGCGGCTGGGCCGCAGCTTTCTCCGACTCCCCGAGCGGCAGCAGTCGACATTCATTCAGCTGATGACGATGAGTGCCGCCGATTTCCTGAACCAGTGGTTCGAGACGGACCCGCTGAAAGCGACCATGGCCGCGTCGGGAATCATCGGCACGTTCCTGGGGATTCGTTCGCCGGGAACCGCGTACGTCCTCCTGCACCATTACATGGGCGAGATCGACGGCGCCTTTCGGGCCTGGGGCATCCCGAAAGGCGGAACCGGCAGCATCAGTGGCGCGATCGCGTCTGCCGCGCGAGCCGCCGGGGCCGAGATTCGAACCGAAGCATCGGTCGAGCGGATCGTGACGCGGTCGAACCGAACGACCGGGGTTGTTCTGGAATCCGGGGAAGAGATCGCCGCCCGCGCCGTCTTCTCGAGTCTCGACTCACGACAGACGTTCCTTCGGCTGCTCGAACCCGGAACGCTCGATTCGGAATTCGAAGCCGAAGTTCAGCGGTACAGGTACCGCGGCTCGTCCGGAAAGGTAAACCTGGCACTGGACGGCCTCCCCAACTTCACGTCGCTGCCCGGGCCAGGGGAGCACCTTCGTGGGGCGATCAGCTTCTCGCCGAGCGTTGACTACATGGAACGGGCCTACGACGACGCCAAGTACGGCTGCTTCAGCCGCCGGCCGTACATCGACATGATCATCCCAACGCTGGTCGACCCGTCGATGGCCCCGCCGGGGAAGCATGTCATGAGCTGCTTCGTCCAGTACGCGCCGTACGACCTCTCCGAGGGGACCTGGGACGAGCAGCGGGAGGCCTTCGGAGACGCCGTCGTCGATACCATCGCGGAGCGAGCGCCGAACATCCGGGACCTCATCCTTCACCGGCAAGTCCTCACGCCGCTCGATCTGGAGCGGGAGTTCGGTCTCTCTGAGGGCAACATCTTTCAGGGGGAGCTGTCCTTGGAGCAGCTCTTCTTCAACCGACCGGTTGCCGGATGGGCTCGATACCGCACGCCGGTGAAGGACCTCTGGCTGTGCGGATCGGCAACCCACCCCGGTGGGGGAATCATGGGCGCGCCGGGAAGGACGGCTGCGTTCGAGTTCCTGCGAACACTGGTCTCGCCGCCGGCCCTTTCCACGTCGTCACGGCAAGGATGAGCCAGCCGAACGGTTCCTACGACGCTATCGTCGTCGGTGCGGGTCACAACGGACTCGTGTGCGGCGCCTACCTGGCCAAGGCAGGATTGAACACCATCATCCTCGAGCGCCGGGAAGCTGCCGGGGGAGCGGTGGCGACGTCCGAACTGTCGCCGGGCGTTCGCGCTCCGACGGTGGCCCACTCCATCGGCCGCTTGCGGCCTTCGGTGATTCGCGACCTCAAGTTGCAGGAGCACGGGCTCGCGCTCCTTCGACCCGACGTTCGGATGTTTGCCCCACAGCCCGACGGCAGGGCCGTGACGCTGTGGGCGGACCCGAGGCGAACGGGACATGAACTTCGCGAATGGTCGCCGAACGACGCGAACGGCTACATCGAGTTCGACCGTAAGGTGCAGGTCCTCGGGAGCTTCCTGGCTCACCTCGACGAAACGACGCCCCCCGACCTGAGGTCTCCAGCCTTCGGCGACGCGCTTGCGGGGCTCAAGCTGCTCCGGGCGTACCGACGCTTGGGGAAGAAGAGCTCACGGGAGGTCCTTCGGGTTCTCCCGATGGCGGTTGCGGACTTCGTAACTGAAGCGTTCGAAACGGATGCCGTTCGCGCGGCCGTGGCGGCGAGGGGAGTGCAGTTCACGGCCATGGGGCCGCGGTCACCCGGGACCGCCGCGGTGCTCCTGGCCGACTCGTCCTCGGGTGGCGGAGCCGCCGGTGCGCTGACGATCGCCCGAGGAGGGCCCGGCGCGCTGGCCGAAGCCCTCGCGGGGGCGGCGCGGTCCTTCGGTGCGACGGTGAGGGAGGGGTCGGAGGTGAAGCGTGTCGTCACGGCTGAGGGACGTGTAACGGGCGTCGTCCTCGACGGCGGCGAGGTGATGGAAGCGCCCATCGTGGTGGCGGGGATGGATCCGAAGCAGGTGCTTCTTCGCCTCCTCGACCCGGGCGTCCTCGGACCGACATTGGTGTGGAAAGCGCAGAACCTCCGCCTTCCCGGCGTGGTGGCGAAAGTCAATCTCGCGCTGTCCGGAATTCCGCGTTTCCTTGGGAACGAGGGCGACGGTGATGCCCGCCTCCAGGGACGGATCGTGATCGCGCCTGGGCTCGACTACCTGGAGCGCGCTTTTGACGCGTCCAAATACGGGGGCGTCTCCGAGTCCCCGTATCTCGAGGCCACCATCCCCACGCTGCTCGACCCCACGCTTGCTCCTGAAGGGACCCACGTCATGAGCGTGGTGGTTCAGTACGCGCCGTACCACCTTCGGAACGCGCAGTGGAACGACCGAGCAGAATCGCTCTCCGACCTGGTGCTTCGAACCCTTGAGCCTCATGCGCCCGGCGTCAGTAACCTCGTGACTGCCGCGCAGGTCATCACTCCCGTGGACCTCGAACGGATCTACGGGATGACCGAAGGACACCCGCTTCACGGCGAGCCGTCGCTTGATCAGTTCTTCGCGTGGCGCCCGCTTCTCGGCCACGCGAGGTACCGGCTGGCCGTCGAGGGCCTCTATCTGTGTGGCGCCGGCGCACATCCGGGCGGGGGTGTCACGGGCGGCCCCGGGCAGAACGCGGCCCGCGAGATCCTCAAGGATCGAAAGCGGCGGGGACGCGTTCGCCACTAGCCGATACTTCGGCCGCCTGAGCCGTCATACCCCGCTGCGATAATCGCGGAGTGAGAACCGACGACATCCTGGGTGCGATCGGCAACACGCCGCTTGTTGGCATTCAGCGCGTTTCACCCAAGCCCGGCGTTCGGTTGTGGGCCAAGCTCGAAGGCCAGAACCCCACGGGATCGCTGAAAGATCGAATCGCGCTCTCCATGATCGAAGACGCCGAACGGACGGGGAAACTTCGCCCCGGCGGTGAGATCCTCGAACCGACTTCAGGCAACACCGGTATTTCCCTCGCCATGGTCGCGACCCGCAAGGGCTACCGCCTGACCGTGGTGATGCCAGAAAACGCGAGCGAAGAGCGCATTCGGCTTCTGGAGCTGTTCGGTGCAGAGATCGTGTTCACGCCGGCGGAAAAGGGGACGAACGGCGCGGTAGAGGTGGCGCGAGCGATGGCTCGGGACGAGAAATACTTCATGCCCTTCCAGTACGGCAACGAGGCGAACCCCCGAGCGCATTACGAGGGCACTGCGGCCGAGATCATCCGAGAGCTACCAACCGTCACACATTTTGTGTCCGGACTGGGGACCGGAGGAACGTTGACCGGAGCCGGCCGCCGGCTGAAGGAGCACAACCCCAAGGTACAGGTGATCGCCGCAGAACCCGAGCTCGGGGAGCTCGTCTATGGCCTCCGGTCGCTCGATGCGGGATTCATCCCCCCGATCCTCGACGAGTCGGTTTTGGACCGGAAGATCCTGGTGGGGTCGGCAGATGCACTCAAAGCGACCCGCGAACTGACGAAAGAGGAGGGGATCTTCGCCGGCATCTCGTCCGGAGCGGTCCTCCACGTTGCGCGGCGGGTCGCCTCGGAGCTCGAAGACGGAGATGTGGTCGCCCTGCTTCCCGACGGTGGGTGGAAATACCTGTCCACGGACGCGTGGGCTCCCGCTCTGGAGATTGCGGAGAAGCGGGTGCAGGAAACGTTGTGGTGGTGACGACGTGAGCGACTCTCGGCCGATCGGGGTCTTCGATTCGGGGCTCGGCGGTCTGACGGTGGTCCGAGCGATCATGGACGAGCTTCCGCAGGAGTCGATCCTCTACTTCGGCGATCAGGCCCGCTTTCCCTACGGCCCCCGGCCGCTCGAAGAGATCCGCGAGTTCGCCCTCCAGATCGCCGGCCACTTGATGGACCAGGACGTGAAGATGATCGTGATCGCCTGCAACGCCGCCACGTCCGCGGCGCTCCCCGATGTCGCTGAAGCGGTCCCCGTGCCGGTGATCGGAGTGGTGGAGCCGGCGGTCCGAGCGGCTCTGCACGCGACCCGCAACCGCCACGTCGGTCTCATTGGGACCGAAGCGACGGTTCGAAGCGGGTCGTACGAGCAGGCGCTGGGACGACTCGACCCCACGAGGACGATCACGCTGACCTCGCAGGCGTGCCCTCGTTTCGTGGAGTTCGTGGAACGAGGCGACACCACAAGCAGCGAGCTCCTCGACGTGGCCCGTGAGTACCTTCATCCGCTGCAGGACGCCGGGGTTGACACGTTGATCCTCGGGTGCACCCATTACCCGTTGCTCCGAGGCGCCATTCATCGCGTGATGGGGCCGGACGTGTTGATCATCTCGTCCGCGGAGGAAACGGCCAACGACGTGTATGACGTGATGGCCGAACGGGAGCTCCGGGCGCCGGCGGCGAACGTTCCCATTCATCGGTTCGAGTCCTCGGGCGAACCCGAAGTCTTCAGCGTCCTGGGACGTAGGTTTCTCGGTCCGGAGTTCCGGGACGCCGTTCGGGTATCGCTGGTAGGCGCGGCGAGAGACAGCGCGTGGACCTGATCGTGCTCGGTTGTGACGGTGGTTGGCCCAGCGCCGGCGGGGCAACCAGCGGGTATCTGGTGCAGCACGACGGCTTCAATCTGTGGGTCGACTGCGGCGTTGGAACCATGGCCAGCTTGCTCGAACGGGTCGACGTTCTGGACGTTGGAGCGGTCGCGATCTCTCACGAGCACCCGGATCACTTTCTGGACCTCTTCATGCATTACGTCGGGCGCTACTTCCACCCAAATCGTCCCTCGGCCCGCCTCCCGGTCTTCCTCCCGCCCGGATTGGTCAACAAGGCGGTGGCGATCCAGCCGGACCTGAGTGGAATCTTCGACTTCCAGGAGGTCACACCGGGTGAGGGCTTCGAAACGGGGCCGTTCAGAGTTGAAACGGCACGAATGGCCCACCCGGTCCTGACGCTCGGGATGCGGATCGAAGCCGACGGCACGGCGCTCGCGTACAGCGCGGACACCGGTCCAACTCCTGACCTCACCAAGCTTGCCAGCGGCGCCGATGTTCTTATCTCCGAAGCGACGTGGTACGCGTTGCCGGAGGGGACTCCGCCTCTCCACCTCTCCGGGCATGAGGCCGGGCAACACGCAGCGGACGCGGCGGTGGGAAAGCTCGTCGTCACACACGTCTGGCCGACCTACGACCGCTCGTTGATCTTCGACCAGGCTCGCGAGAAGTTCACCGGGCCAACCGTGCTGGCGAAGCGCGGTCTTCGCGTCGAGCTGTGAAGGCCTGGACGACATGAGTGACTCTTCGATTAGAACCGACGGGAGGGGACCGGCCGACCTTCGTCCGCTCAAGGTGGAGATGGGATACCTGGAGTGGGCCGAGGGCTCCGCCCTACTCGAGATGGGCAAGACCCGAGTCCTGGTCTCCGCGTCCTATGAACCGAAGGTCCCCAGATGGCTGCAGGGAACCGGGAGTGGGTGGGTCACCGCCGAATACGCCATGCTCCCGCGGGCGACGTCCGTGCGGACGCCGCGGGAGGTGCAGTCGGGGAGGCCCTCGGGCCGGACACAGGAGATTCAGCGGTTGGTCGGAAGGTCGCTGCGGGCCGTGACCGCCCTGGAAGAGATGGGCGAATGCACCATCTGGGTCGATTGCGACGTCATACAGGCCGACGGCGGGACGCGAACCGCGTCGATTACCGCGGGATATCTGGCATTGGCGCAGGCCCTGCGCCGCCTGGAGGAGGCCG
>DATABA010000077.1:0-16636 GCA_036259835.1 Actinomycetota bacterium | reverse complement strand
GGGCCCCTCCCTATCCCGAACGCAGATCACATGCTGGTCGTTGGCGCGGTCGGTGCTGGCGCCGCCTCGGGCCGCGCAGGTGCTCCACGGTACCGCACCCACGCCTGGTAGCCGTCCCAGGCGATCACGCCTGCCGCTACGACCAGCAACAGCGCGACGAGAATCATCGCCCAGGCGCCGATCACCGAGACCAGCGCCACGTCCGGGCCGGTGGCAATGGTCCTGAGGTTCCATGCCGTCACGAGCGACGCGGCGATCGTGGTCACGTACATGAACACCATCGGGACGCCGGCGTAGGCCACGCTCCGCCGTTCCGACGCTAGCCAAACGGTCACGATCAGGAGGCTGAGCGCCGCGAGCAGCTGGTTGGACGCGCCGAACAGCTGCCACAGGTACACCCACGTCCCGGATAGCACCAGGAACAGCACTGCGACCGACCCAACGATGGTGGCAATGTGCTGGTTCTTGAAGCCGATCCAGCGTTCACCGAGCCACTCGCCCAGCGTCACTCGCATGACCCGGAAAACCAGCTGGACCACGGTGAGCACGATCACGACGAACGCGCCGAAGCCGAGCGCGGTTCCGAACGTGGTCGACAGCGCGCCGAACGTGGCGACGTTCAGGAGGTTCCCCACCCCCGCGGCGAACGCTCCGGCTCCCCTCAGGCCCGTGATCGCCACCGCCACGAGCGAAAGGAGCCCCAGGGTGTTCTCGGAGAACATGCCACCGCCTCCAACCGGCAGGGCGTCCGTTTCGTACTCCAGCTGCCGCGCCGTCCCGACCGACCCGAACAGCGCGTGCCACCCGGAGATCGCTCCGCAGGCAATCGTGACGAACAGCATCGGCCAGAGCGGCTGGATGGCCGCCGTCGTCTGGTCCGGTGCGAACGCGGTGAATCCCGGAATCTGGAACGTCGCTACGTCAGGGTCCGTGAACGGAGCCAGCACAGCCCCGATGGCACTCACGCCGATGGTCAGCGCGGTGATCCAGAACCCGATGTAGTTCACGGGCTGGGCGAACCGCCAGATCGGCAAATTCGCCCCGAGGTAGCTGAAGACCAGCAGCAGGATCGCCCAGAAGATGTAGCTGGGGAACACGCCGATGTTGCCGGTCTGTGGGTCGTACGTAGCGCTCGCTACCTCCTCGCCCGTCTCGGGATTTCTGGTGATGCGGGGATCTTGGCCCGTGGGGTCCTGGATCCGGTAGATCGGCTCATCCCCATTGAAGGCGTCGTTGATCGAGTTCACCACGCCGCTGATCGGTCCGGTTTCCCACGTCGGCGGCTTCCCCTGGGCAAAGGTGACCCCAAGCGGACCGAGGGCCATCGCCAGCACCGTGGCGCCGACGACCAGGACGGTCGTCCCGACCAGACCGGCCTTCCGCCGGTAGATCATCCAGCCGGCCAGCAGGCCCATCAGGGCCAACACGAGGATGCCGAACGGAACGTCCTTACGGGCGTCCAGGACACCGGCCATGATGCCGACGAAGGCCCCGCCGATGAGCAGCAGGTAGAAGAAGATGAACACAAACAGAATCGTGCGGGTTCTCGGGGCGATTAGCCGGTGTGCGGTGGCCGACAGCGAGTTCCCGTCGTTCCGGACGGCGACCATGATGGCGCTGTAGTCGCTGGCCCACCCGATGAAGGTGACCCCGACCATCAGCCAGATGATCGCCGGTATCCACCCCCACAGGCCGGCCGCCACGATGACGCCGACGATTGGACCCGCCGCCGCGATCGACTTGAAGTGATACCCGTACAGCACGAAGCGGCTGGTCGGCATGAAGTCCGCGCCGTCCATATACATGCGGGCCGGCGTGGTCCGTCGCTCGTCCGCCTGGATCACCGTGCGGTCGATCCGCTTGGCATACAGGTTGTAGCCCAGCAGGATCACGACCGCACCGATCACGACGACCCAGAACGAGTTGAAGTCGCCGAACAACGCGGCTAACAGGAACTTCATCCCATTCCTCCTTTCTCCGGCTCCTCGATCTCCCGGCGCTCGGAAGCACGACGGACCCGGTCCTCGATGGTCGAATCGAGCGACAGAAGGTCGATGCCGACGTGCTTCTCCGCGCCGTCGATGAGGATGGCCGGATAGCTCTTGATGCCGTGACGAAGGGACTTCCAGAAGCCTTCGAGGGAAGCGGCGTCGACGAGCTTGATCCGAATTCGACTTCCGTACCGCTCGAGCAGCTCATGGAGCCAGCTCGAGACCGCGGCGAACTCCCGAGTCAGGTCCTCCGGCAACGCCTCCCGGGCCTGCTCACGGTGGACCGCCTGCCCGACCCCCATCTCCCGGAAGGTCAGCTCGCAGTGCTGACAGTGGTAGAAGAAGGTCGGCGTGTAGGTGATGACCTCGACGCGGACCGACCTCATCGAACGCCTTCTCCTTCTTGCGACAGAAACTTACCCCAGTCGAATTCGCGGAGCAAAGCGTGGTTTCCCGCCGACAGACGACCGCATTCGCGCTCGTGTGGTATCCCTAAGCCGTGTTCGGCAACTCTTGGCGGGTGGGGCGGATCGCCGGGATCGAGATCCGGATCGACACCTCGTGGGCGCTGATCGCCCTGCTCATCACGTACAGCTTCTACCTGCGGTTTCAGTTCATCTACCGAGGTCTATCCGGAGGGTCCCACGTCTCCTTGGCCATCCTGGGCGCCGTCCTGTTCTTCGGATCGGTCCTCATCCACGAGCTCGCGCATGCGCTCATGGCGCGCGCTCGAAACATCAGAGTCCAGGACATCACGCTGCATCTGTTCGGCGGGGCCACGCGAGCGAAGGTCGAGTCGAAGGGCCCTGCCGACGAATTCTTGATCGCCGCCGTCGGACCTCTGACGAGCCTCGGTCTGGCCGCGGTGTTCTGGGTCATCGCTCTCCTGGGCGACGCCGCTCCGGATCGTCCCATCCCCGGGCTCTTCGGTTACCTGGCGTGGGTCAACTTCATCCTTGCGGTGTTCAATCTCGTGCCGGGGTTTCCGCTGGACGGCGGACGGCTGCTGCGGTCCGCCCTCTGGAAGGCGACGGGGAGCCTTCGCCGCGCCACGCGAATCGCCAGCATCGGCGGCCAGATCGTTGGGTGGGCGTTGGTTGGAGGGGGCGTCCTCTCGTTGGTTCGCGGCATCCTCAGCAGCGGAATCTGGCTGGCGTTCATCGGTTGGTTCCTGGTGCAGGCCGCTCGCGCGTCCTACCAGGAGCTCCAGATCCGGCTCTTACTGGAGCGGGCCGAGGCCGACGACGTCATGGCGGAGAACCTGGTCCGAATCCCTTCGGGCTTGACGCTTCGGCAGGCTGTCGACGACTTCTTCATGCGCCACGACCACAGCGCATTCCCCGTTGAGGAGAGTGGAAGGGACGTCGGCCTCCTCACGCTCCGAGCGGTGAAGAGAGTCCCCTCGCAGGAGTGGAACCGTCGAACCGTCAGGGAGTCGATGGCCTCGCTCGCGGACCAGCTCACGGTCGCTCCGGACACGCGGATGGACCTGGTGGTGACGAAGATGGAAGACGGTCCAGGCCGGGTCCTGGTCGTGCGGGACGGCGACGTGGTCGGCATGATCACGCCGTGGGACGTCGCCCGGTGGCTCCAGCGATGGCGCATGCTGGAGGAACCGGGCCGCGTCTAGACGTAGACCCCGGACTAGGGGGCGAGCCAGAGCGTCCGCCTCCGCTTTCGGCGGACGCCCCCGAAGGCGGCTGCCGGACCGGCGTGCACCAGTCCCCCCGGAGCCAACTTCACCTCTCCAGCCCGCTCGGTCGTCGACCACCTCGGATCCAGACCCGGGGCTGTGAGCCGGACGCCTTCGCGCTCGCACTCCCAGGAAAGGAGTGGATTCTCGTCCCGCCAGGCGAGCTCGAAGGACACACGCCCGTGGTGGGTCGGAGCGTCCTCGACTCGAACGTCGTATCCCTCCCACTCGTCGGGAAGGACCGTCAGGAGCGCGACTCCACCTTCGCGGGTATCGCGGACCAGCACGTTGCGCAGGAAGGAGAGGAAGTCGGCCGACGCCCAGCCCTGATGGCCGTCCCCCATGCACCCCGTCCCGAGCGAGGGATGGATGGCTTCCGGCCACGTGAACGTCGGAGTGGCCGCGTCGAGCAGCCACCTGAACCGATCCCACGCTCGGGGATCCCCGCCCTCGAGCTCCGCGAACGCGAGCTGGAGCGTGAGATAGGTCCCGAGACCCGTGTGGGCGACGCCCTGGTAGATCGCGTCGCCGATGAGAAACTCCTCGCGGATCGCGTTCAGGGTGACCAAAACCCAGGGGTTCGACGGGGCCAGGAGGTGGAGCGGCCACACCGCGACCAAGCTCCCTATCATTCCCGCGTCCATGCCCCGCCCCGGTCCAGCGGCGATGACGCGGCGTCCAATGCGGAGCGCGGCACGTTCGACCGACTCGAAGAGCGCGGTTCGAAGGTCCGCCCTCACTCGCTCGCATTCGGCGGCGCCCCCTTCGTCCCGAACGAGCCGAAGGAGGTGGTCCGCATCCTGCAGTCCCCGAACCGCCCAGAAGTTGTCCCAGTAGTAGTAGTCGAAGGGTCCGAGGTGCTCCGCCGACGCTCCGGCCGGTAGAAGCCCATCGAGCCCGGGGCCGGCTCGCCGACGTCGATGCAGGGCCTTCCCCAGCCACTGGGAGCCGCGCCGGACGGTAGGGACGAGCGCCTCGGCGAACTCGCGGTCTCCGGTCAAGCGGTAGTGCTCCGCGATCGTCCAGATGGCCGCGCCGACGGAGTCCCATTCGTTGGGCTGCCCGTCGAAGAATCCGTCTCGCCGCTGCCGCCCCGGATATGACCTCAGCACTTCCTCCGCTTCACGGTGGAAGCCCCACCGATCGAGCGCCGACACCTGGTAGGCGGCATCGCGAAACCGAAACCGCGGGGATGTGAACGGACCGGCCTTGATGTCGTGGCCATCATGGAACAACAGGAGGTATGCCCGGTTGGCGTCGACCGCGGCTTGGAGTTTCGGATCCGGAACTTCGACCCGCATTCCTTCTTTCTGCAGCCGGTCCGTCCACTGCTCCGCGACAGTTCGCGCGGACTGCAGCCCCACAACGTCGGGCGTGGTGGCCTGGGACGCGCGATGCCGGCGGATGCGGAACTTGGGACCTCGTTTGGGCTCGAACGGCATGGCGACCCGGATGGTCTGTCCAGCGCCTACCTCGTACACCAGTGCCACCTGGGAAAGACCAGCCCGGTCCCGTCCCCTCCCGGCTTCGAGCTCCATGCGCCCCTTGTCGACCAGGCCTGCAGTGTCCCCCTGGAGGAACGACGAAACAACGAAACGCGTCGGCGCTTCGGGAAGGAACACCGCGGGGCTCCCGTCCACCACCAGCGTGTGGCCCTGGAGCTGGACCTGCTCGACCACGGCCAGGCCCTCGGGGTTGTACGGACGGAGGGCGAAGGCGACTTCGATTCGGTCGCGCGTGCGATTCTGGACCTCCGCCACGACGAGCTCGTCTTCGTCGGAGACCGCGTACACCCGTTGCACGCACTGCGCGCTCGAGACAGGCATGGTGGTTTCGACCACAGGGGCGTTGTCGACCAACCGCTGCGTGATGCCGGGATGCCGGCTGGGGAACTGCCACCCGCTCCCCGGGTCGACCCACCAGTCGAGCGACCATCCGTCCAGCCACGGAGTCACGAGCCCCGAAGGATCGACGATTGCTTCCCTGGACGAATCGGCGTTCCCCACGGTCGTCCAGTTGCGGTGGGTCACATTCGTGGTGAACGGAAGGTGTCCCTGCGGGACGAAGGAAGGAGTCCGGGGGTCCAGCTGACGCTCGATCCAGTACGGCCAGACCCAGTCGGGTCGAATTTGCGTCGCGGCCTGGGTCCGGACACCCTGGAGGACGGCGCGGGTATCAACCGGCAAGGAATGGGCAGGTCCCCGGCCGTCGAGGTCTTCTCCCACTCGCTGGAATCTGGACAGCCGGGTAACAACGTCCTCATCCGTCCGAAGAGCTCCGAGCAACCGCCGCAGCACGAGCGATCTCAAGCTCACCATCACGCCCCCGATCTCAAGAGGTGAAGCGCTTCACGGGCCCTTTTCCGATCACCTTCATCGACGCCGGGGCGATCGAGGAACTTCTCGAGCTCCGCGATCAGTTTGGCGTCAGCTTCTTCCCGGCGTCGTTGGTCCAGGGGAAGCGTGCCTTGCAGCTTGGTTCCGCCCTCACGTCCTCCTTCCGGGTAGTACCAGTCCTTGAACCACCGGCAACCTGCCGCGAGCATCGCCAGCCCGAGCGGCGTGGCGGCAGGAGGAACGCGCCTTCGCAGTGCGCGTTCGGTGTCGTCTCCCTCGTAGGCGACCATTAGCGACGCGCCGGGGCCGAGCTCCTTGGCGATCTCGGGAACGACGTCGAGGTTGGTGACAACGAGGTCAGCCCACCGCCGAAGGCCCGCCGCGGGGCGCCCCGCAAACCACAGACCGTGGGCGGCACGCCGCCCATCGTCGGTTGCGATCACCACCCGCTCTTCCCCGGCGGTTCGCCCGCGCTGGCGATCCAGGAACCGCACCTCCTGTCGACGCCCCCCCTCGCGACGGGAAGCGTTATTCGACGTCCTCTGCCGTGGCGCCCCCTGTGGTCGCCGGCTGCTTGGTTACGGCTGGAACCGTCACGTCGGTCGGCTCCCACCGCTCGGCAAGGCGTTCGGCGACCGACGGCATGGTGGTGTACTCCATCTCGTCGAGCGGGAGCCGGTGTGGCTCGAAGGGCCCGTGCCGGCGGAGGTAATCCATGATGTCGTTGCACTGCTGCCGAGCGTTGTCGAACGAAGGATCGTCGAACATGTCCCTCGGTCCATTCAGCCGCCCGTCCTTCAGCTGGTATCCCAGGCACACCACCCGCGGGGGGCCGTCGAATCGGGCCGGATGAGCCTGTTCCAGTGCGACCGGCATGATCGGCGCATGATGGGAGCCACGCATCGCCCCAGCCACGGTGTGCGGGAAGGAGAACGGCTCCAGCACCTCACCGACAGCGGGGAGCCCCGACTGGGCCCGAACGATCATCACCGGGTCGTCCTTGCCGACATAGCGTCCGGCCATCAGAGATAGGCGCTGAGTGCTGGTTACAGCGGCAACCTCGCCCAGCGACTTGGAAATCACTCGCTTGATCACGTAGCGGGCGGGCGAGCCGATAAGCAGGAGCAGGTCGTAGATCTCCGCGGGACAGTCGAGCAGCAGCCGCTTGTCCTCCACCAAGTCGTGAACCTCGAAGAGGAACCCGTCGTGCATCTTCGGGTCGATCACCAGGCCCGCCGTGTTGAAAGGGTCGGCGAACATCTTGTAGAGCGGCATGTTCCACGCGCCCGGCTCAGTCTTGTCGCCCAGAAAGCAGAGGACAGGTTCGGAGGGCCGCTCCTCGATTTCGATCTCGGCGAACCCGGGGCCCATTCCACGGAGGTTGCCGGAGAAAGCATCCGAGAGAAGGTCCTGTCCGGCGCCGTACAGCCCGAGCTCCTTGGCGATGTCCGTCGTGGCCAGGAACACGTCCCAGGCGAAGGCATGGACGGACTCGGCCTCCAGCCCGTGGGTATGGGTCATGACCAACGACAAATCGTCCCCGCAGTAGGAAACCTGGCCGTCGATGAGCAGGTCCCCGCGCACCCCTTCGATCCGACGACGGGCCTCCTCGAGCATTCGCGGGTGGACGGCTGAATGCCCGACGTAGCCGCCGGTGTCGGCCTTGATGATGCTCAGCGTCAGCACGTGCCTCTCCTCCTTGATCGTTTGGTTTTTGTCCGAATCCGGCAGCCGAAGGGCGCCGGCGCGAAGAAAAGTTGGCGCCCGGAATGCTACTCCGATTCGACTGACAAGGTCGTGGGTCTTGGCGGTCGAATCAGCCGTTCCGTATTGATGCGCTGCGTACCGCCCCCTACCATCCCGCCTCGGCGAGGAACTCTGCGGGTATGGGGAAGGCTCGCGGAGTTCCTCGCTCTTTTCTCTCCCGCTCGCTTCCCTCCGTATCATCTGGCCGTGGCAGAAGCCCTGCTGTTCGGGGCCATCGCGTCCAGTGGCCTGCTTCTTGGAAGCCTTGTCGGAACGAAGTTCGAGATCCCCGAGCGCATCCTGGCGTTCCTCCTCGCCTTTGCGTCCGGATCGCTGATCACGGCGCTCACCTTCGAGCTCTTCGAAGACGCGTACCGCAAATCCGGAGCTTGGGTGTCGGGGCTGTGGTTCATTGCGGGTGCGGCGGTCTTCGTCGTGGCGAGCTACTGGATCGATCGGTGGGCTGAGAGCGGAACGCCGCGGTCGAGGCGGCGAAAGGTAAAGGGAGCCGCAACGACAAAGTCAACGTCAGGGATTTCGTCGTCGGCGGGCTTTGCCCTCCTGGCGGCGGTGACCCTGGACGGTGTTCCCGAGAATCTCGCGCTGGGCATTAGCCTGGGCGAGGAAGCGGGGAGCGTGGCGCTCCTGCTGGCCATTTTCGCGTCGAATTTTCCGGAGGCCGTCGTCGGGGCGGCAGCGATGGAATCCTCGGGTCATAGCGCCCGATTCGCCGTCGGGATCTGGTTGGTGGCCGGAGTAGTTCTGCTGGCTGCGGTCGTGGCCGGACAAGCGCTGTTTCCTCCAAATGAGCAAAGCGTTTCCATTCCCCTCGCGTTCGCGGGAGGAGCGGTCATCGCGTCGTTGGCCGACACGCTGATGCCAGAGGCCTTCGAGAGCGGCGGCCCACTGGTAGCCTTCGCGACCGTCGCGGGCTTCTTCCTCTCTTACGTGCTCTCGACGTTTTGATGCGACGCGGTCAATCGGTTCAGGAAGCGGCGATCGGCGACGCGTCCGACGACGACATCCGGGCGACGGCGGGCGTGGCACACGCGAAAGGAGTGATTGCCGCGGTCGATTCGTCTTCGTGGTCCTGTCGGCGCGTCGAGCGAATCCGAACCTTCACACCGTGGCTCGGACGGACTCCCTCGAAAGCTCGAACAAGCTGAAGGTTGCGGGCGCCGAACGCTTTCGCCCTACGCCCTCGGGGGCAGGCGGCTTGCTCGGCTAGCGGTGAATCCCTCCGTCGTGGAGTATCTGGACATGCTCACGCATCGTGAACCAGGTCGTGAATTTCGGCCTCGAAGAGCTCCAAATCGACATGCGATCTGGGTCCGATAGCAGACGCATCGGGGACCTAAGAGATATCGAGGAGGAGAGCGGAGCGAGGATCCTCGCCATCAAGCACCGGGACGACTCGTTCAACGTCAGTCCGTCGGAGCAGGACGAAGTCGTCGCCGGCGACTCGCTGATCGTTCTGGGAAGTCTCGCGCAGGTCAGGCGGATGGAATCGTTGATCCACGAACCAGGCGATCCAAGGATCCGCGATTAGCCCACAGCCTCGACGGTTGAGCTCCGCTGGCTCCGACCTTTACAGAGGAGAGGGCCAACAGGGCTATCCACGCCGCCGCGATCAGGAGAAGCATCGCGTAGATCAGTCGAGCGACGATGGGAGGACCACCCTTAGCCTCCCGCATCAAGAGCGCGGTGTCCCTGGCGAACGGGACGGTTCGATCACCGAGCGGTATCTGCCGCGCGCCGATCTCGGAATCCGCGGGCATGTACACCGGGACGGCCATGAGCTCGCTCCCCCGATGTAGCCGGATTAGCGTCTTCCAATCTCCGCTCGCCGGGACCGGCGACTTGGTGGCGTATCGGCCGTCGCCGTGGGACACCATGGGCACCAGATGGAGACCGCCGCCCTGCCAGGCGATCGCCTCGAACCAGCGTGCACCCGACGCGGCGTCGGGCGGATCCAGCTCCAGACGAACAGTCGCGTGGCCGCCCGCAGCGGCCTCGACATCCATCCGGGCGTGCACCGGCGTCGCCGTTCGAGGGAACGGGAGGATCAATGCAACTACCAGCCCGACGCCGGCTGCGAGCAGAGCGGGGGTCCGAAAACGAAGTGGCTTCCTCAGGGCGGACGCAGCCAGCACGGTACCGATGACCGCTCCAGCAACCGCAGCAAGAATGCTCAGCAGAACGACCGGCGGCACAAGCGATGCGGTCCAGCCGTGCCGGGCCCATACGGCTACGACGGCCCACTCGCCAGCGATCCCGAGCGTTCCTGCGGCCAATCCCGCGGCGGCGGCAAACCCCAACGACCACCTCCACCGCGAAACGGCGGCGACGAGCTCGATGCCGATCGCCCCGCCCACATACAGGGGAAACGTCGGGGTCGTGAGGCCAAGCGCCGGACCGATCAGGGCGGCCAGCGCTCCCCGAAGAGCGATGAACCCCGCCGCGGCGACCACCGCTCCACCCGTCCCGAGCACGAGCCGCGCCGCGATGAGCCCTGCTCCCGCCGCCGCCGCGATCAGCACCGGTTGATACATCAGCTGGAACTGAGGAACACCGAAATCAAACTCGCCCTGGAACGTGGAAAGACCTGTCAACGTCGCGATGGCCAGAATCGTGTGGATCAGGCGGGCGACGTTCCCATTGTTCGGTCCGATCCGCGCCTCGGCCAGGACGAGCCACAGAGCGATCGGGGTGAACGAGGCCCCGGCAATCATGATGAGGTGTGTCGGTCCCCACATCGTGACGTCGACTCCGTAGAAGTGGTGCCACACCTCATCAAGGGGGAACCCGCTCAGCGCGCCGAAGCCCAACGCAGCGAGCGGGAGGGCCGAATACGGAATCCGAACGGACTTCCACTGAACGCGAGTATCGACTCCCTGGATCGTTGCGAACAGCACTTCGACGATTGCGGTCGCGACGATCATCAGAAGGCCGACGACAATCATCGTGTGCGCCGGTGTGAAGAGCTCCTTGTCCCTTCCGAAGTCGATGTGCCACGCAACGTCCCAGTAAAAGCCGACCACCGCGACGAGCAACGCGAACACACCGGTTCCTACGGTGGCGACCACCCATCCGGGAACGCCCGTGATCCGTTCCAGTGCCGATGCGATTCGGCCGATCAGGCGTCGAAGACCCGAGCCGCTCCCGGCCGCCCGGCCCAGCATCGCCAGCCCACCGACGGCAAAAGCGAACACCGCGAGTGGCGCGATCACGTAAAGCCACTCGTCCCACGCGGTGCGGCCCGCGTGCGCCAGAAGCCCGGTCATCGCCTCAAGCCTCACTCTCCATCCCTAGCATCGCCGCATGCTACATCGATTCATGTAACGCTGTCAAATGCACCCTCGGTGTTAGCATCTTCTCGTGGAAGGCCTGATGACGATCGACGAGCTGGCTCGTGAGGCGGGCACGACGACTCGGAACATTCGCGCCTACCAGACGAGGGGGCTCCTCCCCCCTCCTGCGCTCCGTGGCCGCGTGGGTTACTACGACGACGGTCACCTCGCCCGATTGCGACTGATCGGCCGTCTTCAAGAGCGTGGGTTCTCGCTTGCCGCCATCGACGAGCTCCTGAAGGCGTGGGAGGAGCGGCGAGATATCGGAGACGTCCTGGGCTTCGAGGAAGTCTTGACGGCGCCGTGGACCAACGAGCGCGAGGAGAGAATGACCCGCGAGGAGCTGGACGCCCTGTTCCCGTCCCTGGATCATGCCGATCGCCTCCTGGAGAGAGCCGTCGAGCTCGAACTGCTGATTCCTGACAGGGATGCCTTCCGCGTCCCAACGCCCTCGCTACTCCGGATGGGGGCGGAGCTCTTTCGAATGGGCATCCCACTTTCGTCCGCGCTGGACGTCGCCGCGAAGCTCGAGGTCGACGCGGGCCGGGTCGCGCGTGATTTCGTCGAGCTCTTCGAACGGCACGTCTGGGAGCCGTTCGTGGCAGATGGGATGCCGCCGGAACGTCTCCCCGAGGTAACCACCACCCTGCGCCGGTTGCGGCCGATGGCGTCCGCCGCGGTCGCAGTGGCGTTGGGCAGGGCGATGGAACGCGAAGTCGCTGCGGCCACGATGGAGCAAGTGCTCCGTACTGAAATGGTCCACCCCGCGCGCGCCCCGAGGGCGGCAAGCTGACTTCAGACGCGCCCCGAACCAGGCGGCGCTAAGACACCACCATCTGACGAATTGACCTTCGTGCCATCGACCTTCGTCCCATCGCGTAACCCGCGGCGTACGCGGCTGCGCCCACTGCAGCCGCAACCCCACCCACCGCGGATCCGATAAGCGTCCGGCGCCGGGCGATCCGCAGGTCGATGATCTGCCATCCGTGACGGCGGGCGATCTGCATGAGGTGCCGGTCCGGGTTCATGGCAACCGGGTTACCGACGAGCTCCAGGAGCGGAAGATCGTTGACGCTGTCCGAATATGCGTATGAGCGAGACAGATCGATCCCGCGCTCCGCGGCGAGGGCGGCCACGCGAGCGGCCTTCTCCGGGCCGTGGACCAGCGGACCCTCCAGCTCCCCGGTGTAGCGGCCGTCCACCACTTCCGCGCGGGTGCCGATGACACCGTCGACGCCGAGCTCTTCGGCAAGGATCGCCAGGTAGTCCTCCGGCGACGACGAGGCGATGAAGACCTGGCGGCCCAACCGCTTGTGCCGCGTCATCAGCTCGACGGCCTGCGGATACAGGCGCGGGACCAGTTCCTTGTTCGCCACGGAACGGCCAAAGGCGAGAACGTCCTCACGCCTGCGTCCCCGGATCACCTCAAGTGACGCCTTGCGGGCTCGATCCATCGGCGCCTGCTCCTCCGAGCCGATCGCCCGGAACAGAAGTTGGTCGGCCGTCAACCGGGCGATGTCCGAGAGCTTGAAGTAGTGCTGGCGGTACATCTCTCGCGCCAGCGGAAACAGGCTGGATCCAGGGAGGAGCGTCTTGTCCAGGTCGAAGAACGCAGCTTCCACTAGAGCGGGAGTGTACTTCGCTTAAAAGTCGCGGCGTCCCTGGAAATGCGCGGCGGCTTCGGGACGCGTCAGCTGGTACAGCGCGAAGCGGTGCCCGCCTGGTGTTTCGAACGACGAACAGGGTCCGTGCGGAATCTCCAACGCTGTTCCGCGCTTCCAGCCTCGGGCCTCCAGCGTCCGCGTTGCCTCAGCGAGGTCGCGGGCGCGATACACCAGGATGGGGCGTTCGCCTTCGACGTGATCGGCGAGCAACAGCAGCGGTGGGCGCTCGGTCAGGCGAAGCGCGGCCACCCTGGCGCCCATCCCCTCGATGGCGAACAGGACCTCGGCCCCGAGAACCTCCTCGACGTAGGACATCTCCGCCGAGACGTCGCGACTCGGCGTGTACACGAAGTCCAGCTCCTCGAAGACCGCGCCTCCACTGGCCTCCACGTTTCCGCTCACTGCCGCGTCCGATTGACCATGAAGTGGAGCACCGACGAATAGTCCCGGTCACCCCATCCCGCGGCCTCCGCCTGTTCGAACCATTTCCGCATGGCCTCGACGATTCGGAGATCGGCTCCACCCGCCGCCGCGGCGTCGAGGATCAGACCGATGTCCTTCCGGGCGAGGGGAAGCGCAAATCGGGACGGATACTCTCCGGACTCGATTGAAGGGCGGCGGCGCTCGGCCTGGGCAGCCAAAGGCGTTTCCGCCAACACCTCGAAGGCCTTCTCGCGCGAAAGGCCGAGCGCCCGAGCGACAGCGAGCGCCTCCCCAAGGGTGCCGAGTATGCCGAAGAGCGTCGTGTTCGCCACCAGCTTTGACGCAGCTCCGGCTCCCAATGGACCTGCGTGGAGAACCGAACCCATTTCCGCCAGCAGCGGGGCCCACCGCTCGTAGACCTCGACCGGGCCGCCCACGAAGATCTTCAGCGAACCAGACTCCGCCTCGGAAAGGCTTCCCAACACGGGAGCGTCGAGGAGCGGGGTGTCCTTCGGAAGGACGGATGCCAGGCGCCCGACGGCGGCGGGGCCCACCGTAGACATCTCGATGACTGCTGTCGACCCACTCGCCCCAGAGGCCACTCCCTCGGTTCCCTCGGTGACGTCTCGAAGCGCAGACGGATCGGTGACCATCGTCAGGACCACGTCCGCTCGACGCGCCACGTCGGCTGGGCTCTCGCCGGCGTGGGCTCCGAGTGCGCGGAGCTCTGAAAGCTTCTCCCGGGTTCGATTCCACACGACCAGCTCATGGCGGCGGTCTAGCAGACGTCGGGCCATTCGGCTCCCCATGGCTCCGAGCCCGATGAACCCCACGACTGCGGGCGACCGCGTCCCAGCGTTCGGTCTTTGGACATTTCGCTCCACCGGCGGCATGGCGGATCTTTTATAGGTCCTTTTGCGTACGCCGGTGTCCTGACCTGCGGAGTTCTTCAGCACGTCGAGGTCGCAAAGCCCCTGGATTCATGAAGCAAATCGGCGCAATTGCCGATGTTATGGCGATGTCCGTATCCGGCACTACATCGAATTTCCGAGTTCGCATCACCGGTAAGCGCAAACCGCCGGCGAACAAGGCCACCCGGCTAGCCGCTGTTGCCCGAATCCCACTGGTCATACTGTTGATGGTTGGAGTGATCGGCGTCGGCAGTCCGCCGGCCAGTGCCGCGCCGGTTCTGACCATCGAGCCGATCACGTGGAACGTCGTTGGCCTTGACAGCAACGACGTGTCCGAGGGGCCGAACCGCTTCATGGTGGGCGCCCGAGTGTGCAATACCGGTATCGATCCCGCGACGAACGTCGTTGCCACGTTCACCTGGGACTCCAGCAACTCCTTGATCAACCTCGTCGGGGCATCGACGCTCACTGTCGAAACGCTTGCTCCGGGGGCCTGCTCCGACTTCTATTTCGAAATCGCGATCACTCGAACTACCGCGGCGTACGACACGAGCCGCGACTACCACATTGCGGTGACCGCCGATGGTCTTGGTTCGATCTCCACCCCGATGGGCCGGGAAATCTACGTCGAGCGACTGGTCTCTCAGAACCGAAACTCAGTTCAAGCCATCACCGGCCCAGGAGGGATTGGTGACCCGCCCGCAACCACGGTTTTCGTGGGCGAGACCTACACATACAAGTTGTTCAGCAAAACCGCCACCGGCGGGTACGAACAGCTCGAGAGCTTCATCAACTTCTCCAACGTCGTATTCCAAGTGCTTTCGGTCTCCAGCACGTACACCGCACCACCCGGCGCCACGAACGATAAGCTCTACGCGGACGCCTGTGGTTGGGAGAACGACCCGGCAGACCCCGACTACCGCAGCTGTGTCGGACCCGAGAACTATCCGGGTGGCAAGGCGGGCGGAACGATCGAGACCACCTACGTGGTCCGGATCCTCTCGCCGGGTACGACCGTGATCTCTGCGCTCATCTACGACTTCTCAGGTAGTAGCTACCACTACAACAGCGACTTCGGAGTGTTCCCCCTCAACGCCCTGCTGGTCCAGGCGGTTCGTCCCGCGGATCTGTCGCTGGCGAAATCCCACACCGGCGACTTCACGGTGGGACAGCAAGGGACCTACCAACTCTCGGTTACCAATAAGGGAGACGTCTCCGCACCAGGGCCGATCACGATCACCGACACGTTGCCCGCAGGTCTGTCATTTGTCTCGGGCACCGGAACGGGATGGTCCTGCTCCGCGGTTGGACAGGCCGTGACGTGCACGCACGCGGCCGGCCTCGCTGCCAGCGCGACTTCCTCGGTGTCCCTGACCGTGGATGTGGGCCCCTCGGCCGTCCCACAGGTCACGAACTCGGCGACGGCCTCCTTCAATGGAGACGACCCGACGCCCGCGGACAACACTGTGAGCGACGTCACGAACGTCGTTCCCTCCGCAGACCTCTCCATCGCCAAGACCCACACCGGCGAGATGGTCGTCGGTCTGCCGTTCACCTTCGACATCCAGGTTTCGAATGCCGGTCCATCCACATCATCCGGACCGATCACCGTGACCGACACGCTGCCCGCAGGACTGACCTATCTTTCGTTCTCCGGGTCCGGCTGGAACTGTGCCGCGGTGAGCCAGGACGTCACCTGCACCCACGCCGGTGACCTTGTGGCGGGCGCGACCTCCTCACTCGCGTTGATCGTCGACGTCGACGCCGCCGCGTTTCCGTCGGTGACGAATTCGGCGACCGTCGTCGCGACGACCCTGGACCCGAATTCCTCGAATGACGCCGACAGCGACTTCGTAGGAGCCGCAGGCGCCGCGAACCTCTCCATATCGAAGAGCCACGACGCGGACTTCGTAGCCGGTGAGCAGGGCGTCTACGAGTTCACCGTTTCGAACGCCGGAACCGGCGCCGCCACCGGACCGGTCGTCGTGACCGACACTCTTCCCGCTGGCCTCTCATTCGTGTCGGGCTCGGGCTCCGGGTGGACCTGCGCGGCGGTCGATCAGGACGTGACCTGCACGCACGCGGGGAATCTCGCGGCCGGCGCCAATTCGTCCTTCGCGCTCACGGTGGAAGTCGCGAGCGACGCCCCGGCCTCGGTGACGAACTTGGCGACGGTCTCCTCCGACTCGCCCGACGCCGACCGGGGCGACAACACGGATCAAGACGAGACGGGCATCGACCGCCTCGCCGACCTCTCCATTGCGAAAACGCATGCCGGGTCGTTCCTGGTGGGGACGGAGGAGACGTACGACCTGGAGGTTTCGAACGACGGACCAACCGAAGCGGAAGGCCCCATCACGGTTTCGGACACCCTTCCCGCCGGCCTCACCTACGACTCGTTCGCCGGCGCGGGCTGGAGCTGTTCGGCGGTGGGCCAGGACGTCACATGCACCCATGCGGCGAACCTCGCCGCGGGAGCGAGCGCGACGGTGTCCCTGACAGTGGATGTCGAGGCGGCAGCG
>DATABA010000076.1:0-50222 GCA_036259835.1 Actinomycetota bacterium | reverse complement strand
CGAAAAGTGGGCGTCACAGAGGGTTGAGAGGAGCTCTGCTTCGCGCCGCCTGGTGGGCCGGAGCGCCGATCCGGGCCGTACTGATCGGCCTGATCCGGCTATACCGAGTCACCGTCGGCCAGCTGTTGGGAGGTCAATGCCGTTTTTACCCCAGCTGCTCGTCCTATGCCGAAGGCGCCATCCGCAGGCTCGGGTGGATCCGCGGCTCGGCTCTGTCCGTCTGGCGCGTCGCTCGGTGCAATCCGTTCAGCGCCGGGGGCGTGGACTACCCGCCGAGTGGAGCGGCGCGATCCGCGCAGACGTATGACGGCGTCAACAATTCCGTGGGCGATAACGTCATACATGGGCCACGTGAGTCCCGAGATGTCACCGCACCTGACGCAGTCGAGGGTTTGAGATGCGGGGCCTTGGCTTGTGTGGAGGGGCGGTCATGACCGCCGTAGCGGGTCTGGCCGTGACCTGGTGGCAGGGCCTTCTGGATGGGCTTGGGAGCGTGCTCGCGTTCATCTACAGCTTGGTTCCGAATTACGGGTTGGCAATCATCCTGTTCACGCTGGGGATCCGACTGCTGCTGCTCCCGCTTGGAATCAAGCAGGTTCGGTCGATGCAGTCGATGCAGGCCATCCAGCCGCAAATGAAGGCGCTTCAGCAGAAGTACAAGGGCAACCGCCAGAAGCTGAACGAAGAAGTGATGAAGCTCTACCGGGAGAACCGGGTCAATCCGTTTATGGGCTGTCTCCCGCTTCTCGCGCAGGTTCCGGTGTTGATTGCGCTTTTCGCCGTTCTTCAGTTCCCCCTGGGCCTCACCCATATCCCGCACAGCGAATCCGCCCGCGCGATTTCGGCGCCGCCGGATAGCAGGCTCTACGTGGACCTCGTATGCTCAGGACCGAACGCGAGCGAGTTGTGCCGCGACAAGACCACAGAAAAGAAGACGAATTTCCTCGGGGCGAATCTCCTCTGTAACGCGTTGCAGGCCGGTGACCCCGACGTGCGAGTGCAAGCGCAACGCGTCGCAGACGCTCCCAAGGGGCTCGATTGCGGGAGCGGATTGCCCAGCCGGATTCCGTACTACATCTTTGCGATCGGGATGATCGCCAGCACCTACTACCAGCAGCGCCAGATGCAGCGGGTGTCGCCGGCGAGCGCGCAACAGCCATTGCTCAAATACATGCCCCTGTTGTTCGGGTTCTGGGGGTTCATATTTCCTGCCGGCCTGGTGATCTACTGGACGACGACCAACCTGGTCCAGATCGGGCAACAGCGCTTGATGCTGGGGCCCGCGCCCGCCAAGACCAGCCAGGACGGGTCCCGCCGTCCGCTCGAGCGGGCGACCGGCGTTCTTCGGGCGCTGAGCGGAAGGACCTCCAGCAGCGGCGAGACTGAAGCTACGAAGACCGAGTCCAAGAGGCGCGAGTCGCCTCAGCGCGGCGGGGACGACGCGCGAAGCCAGGTGAACAGGGGAGCCCAGAAGCCGAATCAGGGGAAGCGTGCCGGTTCGGGAGGTCGCAATGGAAGAAGTCGAAAGAAGCGCCGGAAGCGTTGAGGAGGCCATCGAGGCGGCTCTCGACGAACTCGGGATAAGCGAGCAAGAAGCAGACATCGAGATCGTCCAGGAGCCGAGGGGTGGTTTCCTTGGGCGGGGGACGCCGGCCATTGTGAGAGTTCGCAAGGTCGCCGACAGAGGTGGGAGCGCGGCCGACATCGAGGAGCAGAGCGAAATGGCCCGGGAGCTCCTGGTCGGGCTCCTGGAACGAATGGGTCTGGACGCCGACGTCGAGGTGAACGAGACCGACGGGTCCACCTACGTAGAAGTATGGGGCGTCGTCGATTCCGATGAAGACATGGGACTGCTCATTGGCCGACATGGGCGAGGACTGGAGGCTCTCCAGGAGATTGTCCGTGCCCACATACAGCGACAGACCATGAGTAGGTGCTTCGTCCACGTCGATGTCGAGGATTACCGAAAGCGGCGCGCTGACATGGTTTCGCAGCGCGCCAGGCAAGCTGCCCGCAAGGTCAAGAAATCGGGTCGACCGGAAGCCTTGGAACCGATGACGCCGTACGAGCGAAAAATCGTTCACGACGCTGTGGCAGAGCTTGGCGGCCTCGAGACTCAAAGTGAGGGCGAGGAACCGCGACGCCGCGTGGTCATCCGCCGTGCAGGTCCCGAAGCACGGCAATCGCGCCCCGTTTCACGTGAAACGCGAGGGCGCACCGCCGCTGACGACATCTCCCCCTAACCCGGACCTCCTCGCACGGTTCGAGGAGTTGCTCCGAACGCGGGCCGTCCCGCTCGGACTCATCTCTTCGTCCGACGCCGGGCGAATCCACGAGCGGCACGTCCTCGACTCGCTGCGCGCCGTCCATTGCCTCCGCCTGACCGATCGGACGCTCATCGATGTGGGGGCGGGGGCCGGCCTGCCAGGGATCCCGGTTGCCATCGTTGAACCAGAACGGCATGTCGTGCTCCTGGAGCCTGGGGCAAAGCGCGCCGCATTCCTGGAGCTCGCCGTCGAATCGCTCCAGCTGGCGAACGTCGAGATCCGGATCGCCCGGGCCGAGGACGTGGGGTTGAAAGGGGACGTCTGCTTCGCTCGAGCTCTGGCGCCTCCGGTTCGAGCATGGGAGCTCATCGAGGGCCTTTTGAGCCGGAGTGGTCGGCTGGTGTACTTCGCCGGCCGGTCGTGGGGGCGAGACCCGGAGGCCGAGCTGGAAGCCCGGGGAGTGCAGGTCACGGTGTGTGACCTGGCTCAATTTGCATGGCAGGGGCCAATCGTTATGATGGCGCGCACCTCCCAGTAGCCCAGGAGCGACCCACGAAGTCCGAAGGCGATTCCCCAACCGAAGACTTCATCCCGCAGCGGACGACGGCGTTTGTTCCTCCGCCTGAACCGAGGTCCCGCGGGTCCGAGGCGGACCCCTCGCTCTTGGCCGCCGAGTACCTCCGGTCGGCCCTCCGACCACCCAGATCGGTCGCGGCTCCCGAGACCCCCTCGGCCGACGCCGGAGCCACCGAGGCAAGTGCCGAGGCCCCTGCACCCGAGCCGACAGCCGCGGTGGCCGCCCGCGTCATCGCCATCGCGAACCAGAAGGGAGGTGTCGGCAAGAGCACGACAGCTGTCAATCTCGGAGCGGCTCTGGCGGAGAAAGGGAACCGCGTCCTGCTGGTCGACCTCGACCCACAGGGGAACGCGTCGACCGGCGCCGGTGTTCCGCACGAGAGCCGAGGACCATCGATCTACCAGGTCCTGACCGCGGGAATGGACATACAGCAGGCCGTCGTCCGCACCGAAGTGGACGGCATGATGGCGATCCCTTCGACAATCGACCTCGCCGGCGCTGAGATCGAGTTGGTGAGTCAGTTCTCTCGGGAGTCACGTCTGGCCAAGGCGCTGGAACCGATGCGGAAGCAGTTCGACTTCATCTTCCTGGACTGCCCGCCGTCACTTGGGCTTCTGACGGTGAATGCCCTCACCGCTGCCGACGAGCTCATCGTTCCGATCCAGTGCGAGTATTACGCCCTGGAAGGCCTGGGCCAGCTGCTCAAGAACGTTCGTTTGGTCCAGCAGAACGTGAACCCGTCGCTTCGCCTGACCGGAATCGTCATGACGATGTTCGATTCCCGGACCAAGCTTGCCGACCAGGTGGTGGCCGAGGTCCGCTCGTACTTTGGGCCTCGAGTGTATGACGTCATCATACCTAGGTCGGTGCGGTTGGCCGAAGCTCCCGGCTTTGGCAAACCGATTACCCAATACGACCCGGGGTCTCGGGGGGCGTCCGCCTATCGTGCCCTCGCCGACGAAGTACTGAAGAAGAGCGCCGAGGACGGTCTGGTCATCAGCCGCATCGACGACATCCCGTCGCACATCGATGTGTCGGCTCTCGCCCCACAGCCCGAGGAGCCGCCGGGGACCGTGATCCCGGGACCGGACGGCGAATTCAATGGGGGAGGACGATGAGGCGCGGCGGCCTGGGTCGAGGCCTTTCGTCGCTGATTCCAGGAGCCACGGACGAAGGTGGCCTCCTGGAGGTGCCGGTAAGCGCAATCACCTCGAACCCCCGCCAGCCCCGAAGCGAATTTCCCGAAGAGACCCTTGCCGCTCTGGCCCGGTCGATCAGAGAGGTGGGGGTGCTCCAGCCGATCGTGGTTCGGAGGAGAGACGGTTCCTACGAATTGGTTGCCGGCGAGCGCCGAGTCCGGGCGGCACGCTTGGCCGGCCTGGCCACCATTCCCGCCATCATCCGCGAGGGGGACGACACCGAGTCGCTTCGAACGGCCCTGATCGAAAACATTCATCGAGAAGATCTCTCGCCCCTCGAGATGGCCGCGGCGTTTCAGGAGCTCCTCGACGAGCTCGACGTCACCCAGGAGGAGGTCGCCGAGCGCCTCGGTTACTCGCGAGCTCACGTGGCCAACACCATTCGATTGCTGTCGTTGCCCGGCGACGTGCAGCGTCTCCTGGTGGACGGAAAAATCCAGGCGGGGCACGCCAGAGCGTTGCTGGCGTTGCCCGACGACGAGGCGAAATCAGCGGTGGCCCTTCGTGTGGCTGCCGAGGGGCTCTCGGTTCGTCAGGTCGAGGACATCGTCCGGAACTATCAACCGCAGCACACTACGGCGGCCCGAACGCGAACCATTCAGGGCTCCGATCCGATGGTCACCGAGGTGGAGGAGATCCTGTCGGAGCAGCTCGCCACGCGCGTCCAGGTGATGGTGGGAAAGCGCAAGGGAAAGATCGTGGTTGAGTTCGGTTCGAAGGAAGACCTGGACCGGATTGTGTCCGAGATCATCGGGTCCGGGCCCGGGCTCGCTCCCGAGTAGCCAGACCGCTGCGGCGCGGTGGCCAGATCGGAGCCAGCGGCGGAGCTGGGCCGAATCGTTCGGGCCGCGAGCCTGGGCGTGTTGTTGGGCGTGTTCCTTATTCGGTTCGCCCGCCGAGCGAAATAGCAGTTCGGTCGTCGTTGGCTGACGTGGCCGCCTCGCCCGACGGCCTCCCGAAGAAGCGTTCGATTGCCTCGGTCAACGCTTGAGCGAGGTCACGCCGGAAGCGTTGGTCCTTCAAAAGCGACTCTTCATTTGGGTTCGAGATGAAGCAGGGCTCGACCTGCACGGCGGGCATGTGTGTTTCACGGAGGAGTGGAAGCGACTTCGGGTGAGTTCGACCGTCCTTGCGGCCCAGCCGGGAAACGAGCAGCTCCTGAATGATCTCGGCCAGACGCTGGCCGGCTTGCGAAGACCACCCCTCGCGCCCGTAGTAGTAGGTCGAAGCCCCCTCGGCCGCTGCTTCAGGATGTGAGTTGAGGTGCAGAGACACCAGGAGCTCCGCACCCCGGTCGTTAGCGGCGCTGGCTCTATCGTTGCTCGACGGATCCGACTCGCGGTCCCGCAACAGGAACGGCGCGGCGCCCCTTCGTTGCAACTCGGCTATTAGATCCTCGGCCATGAGCAAGGTCGCGTCGGCTTCGCGAAGCCCGGACGGGCCTTCCGCTCCGGGATCGGCCGGCCCGTGTCCAGGATCCACGGCAATCCGAGATCCCTGAAGGGAAGCAGACATTCGCCTCAGCGCCTCGGCCTCCCGAACTGTCGAGAGTCCAGGACCCGGCCCAACCGGCCTCAAGCGCGCGACGGCCTCGATGGTGGTGCTTCCGACGATCCCGTCCGGAGGTAGTCCGACGTTTCGCTGGAACTCTCGAACAGCCCGGTCCGTCCGCTGCCCGAAGATGCCGTCTTCCCTGCCTACATCGAAGCCGAGAACGTTTAGAGCCGCCTGCAACGCGCGAACGTCGTCGCCCCGGTCATAGGGGTATCGCAGATACAGGAGCCGGTCGCCGAGGGAGTATCCAGCCTCGACCAATTCGGCCCATGTGTCCTCTCCGATCACGCCATCGACCAGGAGATGCCGGCGTTGTTGGAATTCCTGAACGGCCCGCCTGGTGGTCGGCCCGAACTCCCCATGCTCGGATGGATCGATGTGGTACCCGAGCGACGTCAATCTCCTCTGAACGTCGAGAACCGCGTCCCCTCGGGCGCCGAGTGTGAGGTATGGCATTGGCCGGTTGTTACGCGGCGATGTGAGGTTCTATCTCCCTGAGGATCGAGTCCTTGCCGCGAGCTCCGACGACCCGCGCCTTCTCCTGGCCGTCCTTGAACACGATGAGCGTGGGAATGCTCATCACGCCGTACTTCCGTGTCGTTTCGGGATTGTCGTCGACGTTCAGCTTGGCGGTGCGCATCTTTTCGGCGTAGTCCCTTCCGATCTCCTCGACGATCGGCGAAACCATGTGACATGGAACGCACCATTCAGCCCAGAAGTCGACGAGAACGGGGCGGTCCGAAGAAAGGACTTTCTCCTGGAAGTCCTGGTCTCCAACCTGTGTGACGTTGTCAGACATTCGTTGCTCCTCCCTGTATGGCGAGGCGGCCCCTTCGTCCGCTCGGCGGATCCTCGCACGCCGCCGCGCCCAAGGGCCGAAACGCCGGCGTCCCTTCTTCTATTCCCCCTGGACCAGGCCGGGATTCATGAGCATCTCCCGCGCCGCTCGACGCCAGCTGTCCCGGTCCCCCACCTCGGCGAACCTCTGAAGCGCCCGTTCGCCCCGGCGGTGAAGCGACACGGTCCTCTTGTACAGCGAAGAGATCACCGGGTAGGGGTTCACCCATCCGTCTGGGCCTTCTATTCCGAAGTGCAGGTGGGCCGAAAACATGTCTCTCCGCCCGGGGGGGCCGTAACCGGTGTTTCCGACCGCCCCCAGAACGGAGCCTGCCGAAACCGGGACGCCCACGCGAACGTCGGGTGCGGTACTCGAGAGGTGGGCGTAGAAGTAATACCGCCCGTCGGTCCCCCGAACGCCGACCCGAAGACCCGAGTAGAACGTCCAACCCACTTGTTCCACGACGCCGTTCGTCATGGAGATCACCGGAGTCCCCTGCTCCGCGGTGATGTCGATCCCTTCGTGGAACCCAACCAGGCGCCATCGCCCCCCAATGAAGCGGAGCCTCGGATCGTGCCAGTCGTTGGTGAACTCCATTAGGGAGAAGAACGTCGAGCGGGCAACGGGGAAAGCGATTCCATCGACGAGGGCCGGACGGTAGTACCCCGCAGGCAGTGTCGAGGGGAACGCGGCGCGTGCCGGCCGCAGGTCCGCAGAGACAGGCCTGATTCCGAGCGCCATTGCGCAAACCGCCATCGCGACCAGCGCCCACGGCGTCCGCTGAGGGCGGTTGATCAGTGCCCCCGAGCCTCCAGGAAGCGTTCGGCGTCGATGGCTGCCTGGCAGCCCATTCCGGCCGCCGTGATGGCCTGACGATAGATGAAGTCGACCACGTCACCCGCGGCAAAGACCCCTTCGACGCTCGTCTTCGTCGTGGGCTCCTGGACCACGATGTAGCCTCCCGGATTCATTTCGACCTGCCCCTGGAACAGGGCGGTGTTCGGCGTGTGTCCGATCGCGATGAAGACTCCCGACGCCGGCATGTCTCGGACGTGTCCGGTTTGAACGTTGCGGACTCGAGCCCCGCTGACCTGTCCGTTGCCGAGTACTTCGTCCACGACGGAGTTCCATACGAAGTCGATCTTTTCGTTGGCGAACGCGCGGTCCTGCAGGATCTTCGACGCGCGAAGCTGGTCGCGACGGTGCACGATCGACACCTTGGTTGCGAACCGAGTGAGGAACAGCGCCTCTTCCACAGCCGAGTCGCCACCTCCCACGACGAGGAGCTCCTGTCCCCGGAAGAAGAAGCCATCACACGTCGCACAGGTGGAGACTCCATGGCCCAAAAGTTTCCGCTCCGAATCCAAACCGAGCATCTTCGCCTTGGCGCCGGTGGCGATGATGAGCGTCTGCGCTCGCCACTCCTGGTCTCCCGACCAGATGCCGAAGGGTCGCGACGACAGGTCGACGCGAGTCGCTTCCTGGTGAAGCAGCTCCGCGTCGAACCGCGCCGCCTGCTTTTCCATGCGCTCCATGAGCTCGGGTCCCAGGACGGCGTCGGGGAAACCCGGGTAGTTCTCGACGTCGGTGGTGAGCATGAGCTGCCCACCCGCGTCGATTCCCTTGAGGACCAGGGGACGGAGGTTGGCCCGGGCGGCGTACAGCGCAGCGGTGAGCCCGGCGGGGCCGGAGCCCACGATCACGACGTTCCGTTCCTCCACTGCGGCGGTCATTCTCGCATAGGAACGCCGGGCGCCCCGGATCTGTTCCCGCTACAGCGAGCGGTTGATGACGTAGAGGGCGTCGCACGTGCTGCGGTTGACGGCGAGCACCAGCAGGTACCGCCGGCCGCCACGCGCGGCGCTCTCGAACGCGCCGACATATGCGGCGATCCCCCGAAACGTCGCTTCCTCGAGGTAGACGGGACGGGTCCTCGGCTGGAGGCCCCCTCCGCGGCGCAGGCACTCCCGAGCGCGGTCGCTCCCCCCCGACAGGGGCTCGAGGGTCGCCTTTGGAGCGGAGGCCGGAGCGGGGGTCGTTTGGGGCGTAGCCAGGGCGGTTCGTTCCGAGCCGGCCAGCCGCTTCGCAAGGGCGTCCAGCGAGGCGGGCGTGTAGTTCGAGCCGCCGGCCGTTTTGTTGAACGTCCCGTCGGACTCCGCACCCCTTTGGGGGGCCGGCGCCGCCGGTTGCTGCCCGAGATCTCCGCTCAACTGGACGAGGAAGAACAGTGCAACCAGTGACCCGGCCGCGACCAGTCCAGCGCCCCAAGCGATCCGTTCCCACCCCCACCCCCGAACCCTGTCGAGGAATCCCGGTCGTGATCCCGGCTCGCGCTGCCGGCTCGCCGAATCGGCGGGTCGGACGACGCCGTCCAGTCGTAGCCCAGGCGCCTCCAGTCCGGGAAGCGATTGAAGGGCCGCTCTCGCCTGAACCGCCACGTCGACCTCCCTGCGACATTCGCTGCAGACCGAAAGAAGCGCCTGGATGTTGGTGCGATCCCCCTCCGAGGCTTCGCCGCTCACGTACGCCGCGAGCAGCTCCTCTGGATGGTTCGCGTGGTTGCGGGTTTCGTCGCCTTCGTTCATCTCTCTCCAGCCTTGGACGGCGGCCGGGTGGATTCGGGTTCCCCCGCGAGCGCACGACCGAGTGCCACTCGCCCGCGGTGAAGCCTCGACTTCACGGTGCCCACGGGGAGGTCCAGCGCGGCGGCGATCTCCTCCACCGGCACATCCTGGATCTCGTGAAGGATCAGCACCGCCCGGAACTCGGGTGAAACGGCCAGGAGCGCTCTCTGCACGTCGACCGCGATGGCGGTCTGGTCGCCGTGGTCGGCAGCCGGGACCGGCTCGTGGAAACGAATGGCTTCCACCGGGCGGGCGGACCGCTTTCTGAGCGAGTCGTAACAGACGTTCACTGCGATCCGGTGCAGCCAAGTGGAAAACGCCGAGTCGCCGCGGAACTTGACGACGTTTCGAAAGCAGGACAGGAACGTTTCCTGGGCCGCATCCAGCGCCTCCTCCGCGTTTCCCAACATTCGGTATGCGAGGTTGTAGACGCGGCGCTCGTGCCGCCGCATCAGCTCGGCGAACGCCTCGTCCTGTCCCTCCTGAAAGCGGCGAACCAAGTCGTCGTCGGACCGGTCTCGTTCGTCATGGCCGCTCACCCAGCCCTCATTAACCCTGTGTCCCGGTGACGGTGACCTCTGAGATGCCGGCGGCGAACCGTCCGTCGGACGGCCCCAACTCCGTGATCCAAATAAGGAATCCCTGGGCTTCCACGCCTCCAAGGTCGACGGTCGTGGGACCACCTCCCAACGCTTCGAAGGACGTGTCCCCGTTCCGGGCCTCGAGCGGTTCACCGTCCGGGTCTCTCTCGGTTTTCAGCTCGAAGGACCAGCCCGGAACGGAACTATCAATGGTGACTCGGTCGATCCTCACCGTCGCCCCGAACTCGAGCCAGACGCCCAGGCCGTCCTTCAGCAGTCCGAACTGAGCGGTGTTGTACCGGTCGGTCGACCAGGCCGTGTCAGCTCGACCATCTCTCACGAAGTCGACTTCGTCGGGATGCTCGCTGCCGTCGCCTTCTGGGTCGAAGTCCTCGGCTCGACTGATCGGGAGCTCCTGGGATGTGTTCCGCGGACCTGGTGAGTCCTCCCCGGATGGACGGCCGAGGTTCAACCGCCCCACGGCGAAGGCACCCGCAATGACGGCGGCCGCCAGAAGCACCAGGATCAACGGAACGAGCATCCACGAGCGGGTCGACGAACGAGCTGGGGGAGGAGCTGCCGCCGCCTCTTGGATCGCCGTGACCGGAACCGGGCGAGTGGCCGCCAGATCGCCCGCTCCGGCGACCCGCTCGAGTGCCGCGCCCATCGATTCAGCACTTGAGAAGCGATCTTCGGGCCGCCTCGCGATCGCCCGCGTGATGACCGCGTCGAGCTCGCGAGGGATCCCCGCGCGAAGCGCCGAGGGCGGTACGGGCTCCTGCGTCAGCCGCATCATGGCCGTCGCCACGTGGTTGTCCGCGACGAACGGGACGCGGCCAGTTACCAATTCGTAGAGGACCACTCCAACCGAGTAGAGGTCCGACCGGCCGTCCACGTCTGTGCCTTCAACCTGCTCGGGCGAGAGGTACTGGACCGTTCCGAGCACGTTTCCCGTGGTGGTCAGGTCGCCCTGCGTGAATGCGGCCTTGGCGATGCCGAAATCCGCGACCTTCACGCGGCCGTCGTCGGCCACCAGGATGTTCGCCGGCTTGACGTCCCGGTGAATAACGCCGTTGTGGTGGGCGAACCCGAGCGCCGAAATCACCGGGAGGATCAGCGCCGCCGCACGCTGGGGCTCGAGCGGGCCTGCTTCCGACAGCAGCTGCCGGAAGTCTCGGCCGGGGAAGTACTCCATCACGATGAAATAGACGCCGTCGTCGACCCCCGTGTCGAAGATGCTGATGATGTTGGGGTGATTGAGACGGGCGGCGTTGATGGCTTCTCGCTGGAATCGCTCGGCGAATTCGGGATCCCGCGCCAACTCGTCCCGAAGGCACTTGATGGCGACGGTGCGGGCCAGGACGTCGTCGTGGCCGCGCCACACGGTGGCCATGCCACCCGGGGCGATTCGTTCTTCAAGGACATACCGACCGGCCAGGCGCCGATCGGGCCTGACGGCCTCCATGGTTCGTCAGTCTAACGGCCGTTCTTCGAAGTCCTTGCGGCAGCCGAGGCGCCGATCTTTGCTACAGGACGGGCGGACCCGCCGTCACGGTGGCCCGGCGCACGCCCCAACCGCGGAGGAACGAGACGCGGCGGACGATGAGCGTGGAGGCGGTCACGACCACGCGGACCCTCGCCTTTCCGTCGGGGAGCACCGTGAAGGATCTGAGCCGCGCGCCGCTCTCGCGCACTTCGGCGGCAGCTGCCGCACGCGCCTGGGACTGGCTCTTCGTTTCGGAAAAGACATCCGCTCCGGTCTGTGCGGCGTCCTGCGCGACGTCGTCCGCCTTCGTCTGGGCGAACAGAACCTGACCGCCCTCGTGAATCACCGTCCCGACTAGAGCCAGGGCGACGACGACGCGAATGATGAGTCGAAGCATCAGCGGCGAGAGCGTGTTCGGAGGAGTACGTCCTTCATGAGGGCGAGCTCGGGCATGCGGAACGCCGCAGCGAGTGCCACGTACGAGGCGATGCCCGCCGCGACCGCCGACGCGACCTGCACGAATTGCGGAAGCAACGGGTTTGTGACCTCGCCTCCCGTCGTGACAACGGTGACCGGATACACGCTCCCGACCCATCGGGCGACGACGAACGCGGCCACCGCCGAAACGACGGCGGCAATCAGGATCTGACTCACGGGACGAAGAAGGCTGCGCAGCTCGAGTCCGCGCAGGCGGCGGCCGATCACGAACGCGAAGATCGCCGTTCCGGTGGTGTATGCGGCTGCATGTCCCAACGCCAAACCCTCCACGTTCAGGTATCGGAACAAAACGAGGTTGAGTGCAGTGTTGACCGCAACCGCCGCCACGTTGATCAGCGCCGGCGTTCGGGTGTCCTGCATGGAGTAAAAGGCCCGGAGGAGCAGCTGAAAGCTGCAGAACGAGAAGAGCCCGATCGAGAACATCGTGAGGACGCTCGCGATCAGGTTCGTGCTGGCCTCCTGCGTCACTCCGTGCTGTAGGAGCAGCCGCACGATCGGCCGTGCCAGTGCGATGTAGCCCAGAGCGGCAGGGAGGATGATGAACGCGGTCGCTCGGATCCCTCGAAGGAGCTGGTACCTGAACGGGGCGACGTCTTGCTCCGTCCAGTTTTCGGAGAGCGAGGGGACCAGCGCCGTCATGATCGACACCGCGAAGATCGCATACGGCAGCTGGAAGAAGATGAACGCCGCCTGGTAGGCGGTGACCCCACCCTGGACGCTCTGCGCCAGAATGATGACGACCAGCAGCCCGAGCTGGTTCACCACCACGTAGAGAAGAGACCAAACGGAGAGCCGGGCGATCTTTCGCAACGCCGGGTCTCTCCAATCGAGTGACCATCGCCACCGGAATCCCATTCGACGGAGGGCGGGCCAGAGAACGAGGCTCATCGCCGCGACGCCCCCGGTCGTGCCGAGGGCGAGGACATACCGCTGGGCGTCGCTCAGCGTGTCGGGCGTGTGACCGCCGGGAAGCGCGGCGAATGTGAAGAACGTGAGCGTGGCGATCACGTTGTTCGCGATCGGGGCGAACATCGGAGCGGCAAACCGGCGGTGCGCGTTGAGCAGGCCGGTCCACACGCCGGCGCCGAGCCCGTAGAAGATGATCTGCGGAAAGAACCATTTGAGGAGGAATGAGGCGAGCTGCCTCTGGGCTTCGACTTCGGGCCCCTCAGCCCGGAACGTGTACATCCGGATGATGGGTCCCGACAAGGCGATGCCCAGGATCGTCACCGCCGTCAGGACCAGCACGACCACGGTAAGCAGTGCCTGGGCGCTTCGCCACGCTTGCTCTTGGCCGTCGTTGTGGAGCCGCTGGACGAAGACCGGAACGAAGACCGAAGAGATGATCCCGCCGAACGCCAGCTCGTAGACGATGTTCGGGGTCGTGTTCGCGACGTTGTAAGCGTCGGCCAGCCGGCTCTCCGCCACGCCCAGCGCGTAGGTCAGCGCCGCCAACCGCAGAAACCCGGTCACCCGAGACAGGAACGTCCCGGTGGCCATCACTACGGAGTGCCGGGCGAAGGCCCGCGGGGTTTCCTCGTCCGCCAGTTCGGGGCGGGTGACGGGGAGTTGGCCGGTGTCTTCTGGGTTTTCGGGCGAGCTCACGACCGCGCCCGCGGCAGGAACCGGCGCCCCCACCACAGCAGGAGGAACAGCCCGGCTCCGATCGTCAGGAACAGAGCCAGACGGTTGTACACCGTCGAACGAACGACGACCTCGCTCTGGGTGATCGTCTCGGCCGTCGCGTCCGGTCCGGGCGTTCGCACCTGGACGCGGACGGGAAAACGGCCAGTCGTCTTGGCTCTGACCGCGAACGTCAGCGTGCGTTCGGACGGCGGAAGAACGATCTGTCGGGAGTTACCCGTGACGAAGGCGACGCTGAGGTCGGCGATCAGCTTGACCCGCACTCGGAGCGGCACCCCGGAGTTGTTTCGAAGCGTCACCGGAATGAAGCCCTCGCGCGAGGTCAAGGTCACGACTCCTTCATTGACCTCCACTCCGCTGTAGGTCCTCCGGATCGCCGCCTCAACGGAATCCACGAATTGCAGCCCGAATCCGGTGGAACCCGCCGACGAGATCGCTGCGGCGAGGAGTAGTCGATCGTCGAGTTGATCGATCAGGCGGCGGGCGCCGCCGGCGGCGGTCTCGAACCGGTCCAGAGATCTCTGCACATCCAAGAATCGGGCGAGATACCCGGGATCCGGTGGCTGGAGCCGAGGGGCGGGAACTGATGTGGTCTCGCCGCCCTCGACCAGAGACGCGAACCGACTGGCTGGGACCGGCCTGAGCCACGGTGACGATGCGGCCATGCCCGCGAAGATCCGAAGGAACTTCGGGTCGAGCGTTGCGCGCTCCGGGAACACTACGGCCGCGCCGCGCCTCGGGCGCCCCGGAAACTCCAGCCAAGTGGCCGCGAGATCACCCAGCGCGGCGTGCGCGGCCAGAGCCGGATCGCTCGCATACTGCTGAGCCAGCGACATCACGCGCGGATCGGGGACGACGGCGTGCAGCTCCCCGGTGCTGGCGGGCAACGACACGACACCCGGCGGCGTGAACATCAGGTCCGGAGACCGAGGCACCGCGTTCGCGTCCAGAAGGACGGTGTCCACGCCCAGCGCGCTCAGCCGGCTCAATGCGGCCTCATCGATCAGCGACAGCGGTGGCCGAAACACGGACTTCTGGGGACGTGCGCCAAGGACGGACTCGACGACCGACCGTCCCTGCGTGACTGCCGCCTGCACCTCGGCCTCGAGTCCTGCCTGGAGCATCGCCGGCACGACCGCATCGCCGTAGGGAAGCGCGATGAGCTCGGTGGTTCGTCGCTGGGCGACCCGTCCGAGTGTTCGGAGTACGTTCGCAGCCGCCGCGGCGCCGCCCGAACCCTTCGGAACGACGCGTGTCCCGCCGGCCCCTAGCACTCGGTAACCGGAGCGCATCTTCGCCAGCTGGTCGGCAAGGACCGGTGAGACCGCAACGTCGACGGAGGTGCGTCTCAGCTTCCGAAGCGCGCGGGCCAGGGTCGAGAGGCGGCCCGCCGGACCCACCTCCTGCTCGAGCTCCGTCGACACGAACGTCCCGTCCGGCCGGTACTGAAGCGGCGCCGACAGGACCCACGTCCAGGCGAGATGAAGCGGAAAGCGTGGGCGCTCGTTGAGAAAGATCATCGGCGTGCGAAGCTCGCCGACGGGTGTATCTCCGGAGAGCAGCTGCACTTTCAGCGGGTAGACGGCGTCCTCCTGGCGGGACGCCAGCTCAACGAGAGACTGCCGAAGCCGGAACGTACGTGTCTGCCCCGGATCCAGCGCCCCGCGTTGCGCAAACAACGACGCCGACAGCAGGCTGGTGGCATCGGCACGAAGTGACAGCTCGTAGACCGATCGCGACCGGGCCGGGGAGTGGATGGACAGAACGACCGAAAGCTCGTCCATGACCTGATCTGACGTATTGGTGGCGCGGATTGCCACGACAAGGGGCCGGCCTCGCCCGTTCCAATTCGATTGGGACAGCAGCTGTATGGCGACGCTAACCGGCTCCTGGGCGAACGCGGGAGGCGTCGCCAGAAAGGTCGCCGGGCCGAACAACGAAACGGCGAGGACGCCGCCCATGAGACGTCGCATCAGGCGGCGTCATTGTAGTGACGGCTAGGGTTCCGCCCCCAGAGCCGACGCCGCCTTACGGATGACGTCCTGCTCGCCGCGAAAGCTTGCCTTTCGCCGGGCGTCGGGAAGCGGGAACCACCGGACCTCCTCCATCTCATGGTCGTGCTTGGCCACATCGCCGCCCACGGCCTCCATGAGAAAGAACGAGACTTTTTTGCGGACACGCACACCGTTCCACACGTACCAGTACGAGATGTCCCCAAGAGGCTCGCGGATCTCGGCGACCAGGCCCGTTTCCTCCTCGACCTCTCGTACCGCCGTCTCCGATGGGTCCTCTCCTTCCTCGACAACACCCTTGGGAAGACCCCACGCCAGCGAGCCGCGCTTCGTTCGGCGGGAGGCGAGCGCGACCTCCGGCCCGCCATGGCCTTTCCTGTACACGACCCCGCCGGAGGAGAACTCGTTTCGGGTTCTCATCTGGCCGTCTCAGGCCGCTCGCTTCGACGCGATTGGAGCGACGACGGCTTCGGTGGCTTTGATCAGGTCCGTTCCCCGAATCTTCAGGATCGCTCGCGGCTCGCCACCGGCGAAGTAGAGAACGTCGTCGCGGTCCATCGACTCGTCCACGACCATGGCGATCTCCGCAGGGAGCCCGGCCGGAGGAACAGACTCCGGAAGAAAGTCGGTTATCTCAGCAGATCTGGCGATGGTCGCACGGCGAAGGTCGGGCTTGTCGACCGCTTGCTGCACACGGCTGGCGAGCGCTCGACACCCCACGGGAAGCACGGCCGCGACGCCCTTCCTGCCGGTCTCGTAGATGACGACCTTCCCCACTTCGTCCTGAGGGAGGTCGAGGACCAGCGCGATTTGCTCGGGCGAGCGCAGCCGTCCCCGAGCCAGGAAGAGCTCGTGGGGAATGTCTCGCTCGACGAGGTAATTGTGGACGTCCACGCTCGTCCGCACGGGCGTCCTTATCCTAGAGGGGCCCCGCCGCGGATGCCCTCGACGACCGCGGCGCTCGACTCGTGGAGCAGCGGCTTAGCGGGAGCCGCCCTTTCGCCCGATCCGCTGGTAGAACTCGACGCCGTATCGCTTCTTGGTGGTGTCGCCGCCCTTCTTGCCGCCGATCCGGCCGATCTTTCCGAAGAACTCCTCCCCGTGGCGGGTCTTGGTGGTGAGGCCGCCCTTTCTTCCGGCCTCAGCTCTGGACATCTTGGTGGTCTGGGCCATCCGTCAAATCCTCCTTCACAGGGCGCTGCTCCACCCACGACGTACCCCCCCTTAGGACGGGCAAAACGGCGGACCGGCCTGGTCTAAACAGACCACAGATCCTGCCGATGCTTCCAACCGATGGACATCGAACCGCTTCTGGCCCAATTGGTCGATGCCGGCGCCAGCGACCTCCATCTGAAAGCAGGCTCGCCACCGATCGTCCGGAGGGACGGGCTCCTTCATCCAGTGGAGCACCCGGAGCTCCGGGCCGAAGAGACGGAACGGCTGGCCATGGCGCTGCTTCCAGAGGCGAAGAGGGAGCAACTGGCGCAGACCGGCGACGCTGAAGTCGGGATATCCCGCCCCGGCCTGGGTCGTTTCCGGGTTAGCGTCTTCACGGAGCAAGGACGGGTCCGGCTGGCCATCCGGCGTGTCTTGACCGAGCCGCCGACGGTGCAGCAGCTCGGGCTTCCCCCGGTGGTCGAGAAGCTTGCCCGGGAGCCCCGTGGCCTGATCCTGGTGACCGGCGAAGCGGGCACCGGAAAGACCACCACGATCGCCTCGATGATCGGTCTCATCAACCGCACCCGGCGTTGCCACATCGTGACCATCGAGGACCCGGTGGAAGTGTTGTTTGAGGAGCAGCTTGCTTTGATCGACCAGCGCGAGATCGGTACCGACGTCATGTCGTACGCCGCCGGGATGAAGTACGTCGTTCGGCATGACCCGGACGTGATCTTCATCGGGGAGATTCGCGATGAGGAGGCAGCGGAAGCGGCGCTTCAGGCGGCCGAGACGGGGCACCTTGTGATCGCGACCATGCACACCAAGGACGCCGTCGAAACGGTGAACCGGCTGATCGACCTCTTCCCACTCGGGCACCACCGCCAGGTTCGAGTCTCCCTGGCCAGCGCGCTCCGGGGCGTCATCTGCCAGCGCCTCTTGCCCCGGGCCGACGGACGAGGGCGGGTGCCCGCGGTCGAGGTGCTGGTCGCCACGGGACGCGTCCGCGATCGGATCCTGGACCCCTCGGCCACCGAGGGGTTGGCACACGTTATAGACGAGGGTGGGTACTACGGAATGCAGAGCTTCGACCAGTCGCTCCTTGCCCTCGTGGAGCGAGGTGTGGTGTCCGCGGAGGACGCAGAGCTAGCCGCGTCGAGGCCGCACGACTTCGCTCTCGCCCTTCGCCAAGCACAGCTCGTGTAACGTCCGCCGCGCTCCTCAAGAGGTGCGAGGCGGACGGTATGCTCCCAAATCGAGATGGCCCCACCGGATCAGGCCGGGCCGGCCCCAGCGCTTCCCGAAGTTCCTCCTCTTCCAATCGAACTGGGGGAGCGGTTTCGCGCGGCCGGATTCCAGCTGTACCTGGTTGGAGGGTGGGTCCGGGACATGCTGCTTCGCCGGCCCGAGGAGCACCGCTACGACTTCGACTTCGCCACTGACGCCAAGCCGGAAGAGACACTGAACATCCTTCGCGGCTGGGCCGACCGCCGGTACTTGGAGGGGGTTCGGTTCGGGACTGTGGCGGCGAAGAAGGACAGCTTCGATATTCACATCACCACGTTCCGAAAGGAGATATATCCCGCGGATGACCGGCATCCCGAGGTGACGTTTGCCTCGGAGATCGACGTCGACCTGTCACGTCGCGACTTCACGGTCAATGCGATGGCGATCCGGCTCCCCGAGCGCGAGTTCGTCGATCCGTTTGGAGGGCTACGGGACTTGGCGGCCCGCCGTCTGGACACGCCCTTGGACCCCGAGATTTCGTTTGAGGACGATCCACTTCGGATGCTGAGGGCTGCGCGCTTCCTGGCTTCGCTGGAGATGATGCCGGCGCCGCGAGTCGTGCAGGCGATGCGCCGGATGGCGGGTCGAATCACCATCGTCTCCGCCGAGCGCATCAGGGACGAGTTCAACCGGCTGCTTTTGGCCGAACGGGCTTCGCGCGGGCTGGAGCTCGTGGTCGACACGGGTCTGGCGGATCACTTCCTTCCCGAGCTGCC
Organism: Actinomycetota bacterium; assembly: GCA_036259835.1. Lineage (GTDB taxonomy): Bacteria > Actinomycetota > UBA4738 > UBA4738 > UBA4738 > JALYGK01. The sequence continues at coordinate 31,781 of DATABA010000076.1, read as the reverse complement.
GGCGCTTCGGCTCGAACAGGACCCTGTTCATCGGCACAAGGACGTCCTCCGCCACACACTTGCGGTGGTCGACAGGTGCGAGCCGGATCTGGTTCTCCGGCTGGCGGCGCTTCTGCACGACATTGGAAAGCCGGCTACGAGGTCATTCAGCGAGGAGGGAGTTCGCTTCCACCATCACGAGGTGGTGGGAGCGCGCCTGGCCGAACAGCGGCTTAGGGCGCTTCGCTACTCGAACGACGTCGTCGGGGACGTGGTGAAGCTCGTGGAGATGCACCTTCAGTTCCACACGTATCGAATGGGGTGGACGGATTCAGCCGTTCGCCGGTACGTCCGCAAGGCCGGCCGACTGCTGGACGAGCTGAACCACCTGACGCGAGCCGACTGCACCACACAAAACCCATTCAGGGCCAAGCAGCTGTCGGCGCTTCAGGACGATCTGGAGCTGCGGATTGCGCGGCTCGCCGAGCAGGAGAACCTCGACCGCATTCGGCCTCCGCTCGACGGGCACGAGATCATGACGAGACTCGGGCTGTCGCCTGGCCCCCTGGTCGGCGAGGCGCGTGACTACCTCTTGGAAGAACGCCTCGAGCGCGGACCGATCTCGAAGGACGAGGCCTACCGGCTGCTCGACGAGTGGGCCAAGAGCCGCGGCGTCGGCCCCGGTTCGGCCTAACTGTTATTGCAGGATCGCCTGGATCAGAACGAACAGCACGAGCCACACGACGAACCCTGAGGCGATGGTCGTCTCCACCTTCTCGAGCGGTTGCTTCGTGGCTCCTGTGGTTCCGGTCAGCGCGTTGATCTCCACAAGGGCGATGACCACCGCGGCCACCAGCACATATAGCCACTTTTGACCGGTAGTAGCGGCTTCGGCGAGCGGCAGGTGAGCCGAGGTCGCCATGAAAAAGATCATTGGCACGGAGAAAACCACGTTCGTCCGCGATGCGAGAAGTGCCCGCCGCGCAGCATCCGTCGCGCGTGGATCGGCCTGGCCTCCGCTGGCAGCGGCTTCGGCCGACGCGATAGCGATCTTCTGGTTCGGCCAGATGACTCCCCACACGTTCGTGAACATCACCAGGCCGATCGCCATGCCGGTGAGGAGCGGAAGTCCCTGCGGGAACGGCCGCGTCAGAACGTCGGTCCAGTTCCAGTCCTCCGCGGCGATGTACACGAGGATGAGTCCGATGCCGGCCGCGACCGTCAGAACCGCCGCCCACCGGAACCACCACAGCGCGCGTGGAGCCAAGCCTCTGGTAACCGCGGATCGCACTTCGGGCGCGCTCGCGTTGACGAAGGGACCCTGGACGAAGTTGAAGTAGTAGAGCAGCCCGATCCAAGTGATGCCACCGAGAAAGTGCGCCCATCTCGCCAGGAGCTGGGCTCCCTCCAAGGTCGTGAAGAGCTCCATCCTGTCCTCCTCTCGTGAGAAGCGCGCTGAGTATATGAAAGAAGGCCTCGCCGTCCTTGCCGTTACGCTGCCTTCTTCGTTGCGGTGAAGATCTCCCCGATCTGATCGATCAGATTGAGCAGTTTCTGGCCCTGCGCCGGATCAGTCGACCGCTTCGATTCGCCCGCCTCCTTCGTGGCCTGCCAGAAAAGGTCGTGAAGGTTGCCGTGCTGTTCCTTGTGCTCGGGGTTGAAGTAGTCGGTCCAGAGCACCCAGAGGTGGTGTTTCACGAGTTCGGCTCGGTCTTCCTTGATGCGGATGCACCGCTCCCGAAACTCATCAGCCGTTTCGGACTCCTGCTTCGACTTCTCTGCATCCTGGTACTTCTTCTGAATGGCCAGGATGGACTCGGCCTCAATCCGAGCCTGAGCCGGGTCATAGACGCCGCAGGGGAGATCGCAGTGCGCGCGGACGATGCGCCTTGGACGGATCAGTCGTGAAACAGTTCGCTTCAGCATGGGTGACCCTCCTTCTCGTCGATTTCGTTTCCGCATAGCACGCTACCCGACCCGGACGACCGCCATGCGACTCGTGGTCGGCGCCGCAGCGATGGGCGTCTTGCTGCTTCTTCGCAGCCGCCCGTTTCGAGTCGAGGTCGCCGGCGTCAGCATGCATCCCTTGCTGGACCCCGGCGACTACCTCGTGGCGACGAAGGCCGGTCTCATCCGGCGAGGGGCTCTGGTCGTCGTGGAGCGACCCGGCGGTCAACCAGGAGAACCCACCTTCGAGGTCGTCAAACGGGTCGCCGGCCTCCCCGGCGACCGTATCGACGGCCGATTTCTTCGGTCGGCGGAATACTGGGTCGTCGGCGACAGCGTCGACCGAAGCACCGATAGCCGCACGTTTGGACCGGTCACCAGACAGGACATCGAAGGCGTAGTTCGGCTCCGCTATTGGCCGCTTTCTCGTCTGCGCGTTTTCACCAGCAAGCGCTAGGCCGACATCAACAACGACGCAGGTTGTCTACACGACGACGGATGGGAGCTCGCGCTCAAGCACCCAACGGTTGCCGTCCAAGTCGCTCGCAACCTCCATTCGAGATCCGTCCGGAAGACGAAGCCGGAACCGCCGGCGACGGATGCCGTCCCTTTCCTCGACCCACGACCGCTCCACCTCAACCTGTTGTTCTTCACCCGCGAATGAAACGGCTCGCGGGACCTCCTCCGCCCGACCGCCTTCGTAGAAGCGGAGGGAGAGCCGCTGAGGCCGGCTCGTCCACCACGGGACCAGCGGCGACCACAGGAGGTAGACCGCGCCCACCGCGGCAAGCAGCCACCCGGGTGACAGCAGCGGGATCACCGGAACGGCCACGACAGCCGCCACCACCCGAGCCATCGCATACGAAAGGTCATAGATCGAGAAGACGCGGCCGCGGTACCGATCGGGGATCGACTCCTGGACCAGAGTGTCAACGGGAACCTTTCTCCACGCGAACGTCAAACCCAACACGAACGACACCACCAGGATGAGAAGTCCCGTGAGGGCCGGCGCGACCGCCAGACATGCCACGCCGGCGATCGCGAAGGCCACGGCAACGATGATGGGCTTTGGCCAAATCGGCTCGAGCCGACTGACCGTAATGGTTCCGATCAGAATTCCGACGCCGCCGGCCGCGATGATGTTTCCGTACGAACCCACACCCGCCCGGAATTGCTCCTTGAACACGACCAGCGACAGGACGGTGACGAACCCAACCAAGAATTGGTCGAGCGACACCGAAACAACCGGCCCGAGCGCGCGTGGCGTCGCCACCAGCCGCCTCGCACCTGCGCGAAGCTCGATCAGGACTCGGGTGACCTCCGTACGAATGGGCGCGACAGCCCGATCGGCCCGAAGCCGGGCAGCTATCCGAGAAGCGAAAAAGGCGGCCACCGGCCAGCAGACGGCGGCGATGACCAGAAGTCCTTTCACCCCGAGGATCCCTTCGAGCTTTGTTCCCGCGACCAGGCCCGTGAACGTCGCGACCGTTCCTCCGACGGTCGCCATCGAGTTGGCCACCAAGAGGTGCTCCCGCTGAACCAACCCGGGCGTCGCGGCGCTCGCCGTAGCGAGAAAGAAGCGATTCAGCGATACCACGCCGATCGTCGGCACGTACAGCAGCGCGCCCGTTCCCGAAATGGGGATCACCGCGAGCGTCCCAACCGCTCGGACCAGTGGGGTGAGCGTCAGAATGCGCCGCCTCGACCACCGGTCGATGAGCACGCCGGCAAGTGGTCCGATCACGGAAAACGGAATGATCAGCAACGCGTACGCCGCGGCGACACCCGAGGCGGTGCTGTTTTCTTCCGGGTTCAGAAAGACCAGCTGAGCGACCAGAAACGCCTGGAAAAACCCGTCGGCGACCTGGCTTAGCAGGCGCGTCGCCAGCAGCAGGCGAAAGTCGCGGGAGGCGAGCGCGCCTCGCGCCCGCTCCCAGCTACGGGGTTGCAGTTTTGGCGTCGAAGAAGGCGGACCAGTCGGCCTGCCGGGATGCTCCACCGTTGCCGAGGATGAACTCCTCGACCATCTCGCGCGCCGCCTCATCCGAGAACTGTACGGGCGGCGACTTCATGAAGAACGCGCTCGGACCGATGACCGGCCCGCCCTGCCCCCTGTCCTTCGCGACACGGATGCACCGGATGGCGTCGATCACGATCCCTGCCGAGTTCGGCGAGTCCCACACTTCGAGCTTGAGCTCGATGGTCATGGGCACGTTGCCGAAACCTGTCCCTTCCATCCGGATCTGGGCCCACTTTCGGTCCTCAAGCCAGGGCACGTAGTCGGAAGGGCCGATGTGGATGTCCTTCCGGTCGAGCCCCTTCCGCAGCTGGCTCTGCACCGACTGCGTCTTGGAAATCTTCTTCGACGTCAGTCGGCTCCGCTCCAGCATGTTCTTGAAGTCCATGTTGCCGCCGAAATTGAGCTGGTAGGTCCGTTCCAGACGCATTCCCCGGTCCTCGAACAGCTTGGTCAGAACGCGGTGGACGATGGTCGATCCCACTTGGCTCTTGATGTCGTCGCCGATGATCGGGACGCGGGCTTCGGCGAAACGCTTCGCCCACGCCCGGTCGGACGCGATGAACACCGGCATGCAGTTCACGAACCCCGCCCCGGCCTCCAACGCAGCCTCGGCGTAATGCCGCGCGGCGGCCTCGCTTCCGACCGGAAGGTAGTTGACGAGGACGTCGATCCCGAGGTTCCGTAGCTCGGCTGCCACGTTCACCGGCGGCTCATGCGACTCGGTGATCTCGTCGCGGTAGTACTGCCCCAGCCCATCCAGCGTCGGGCCTCGAAGGACCTCCACGCCAGTCGGGGCGACGTCGGCAAACCGAATGGTGTTATTCGGCTCGGTGAAGATGGCCTCCGACACGTCGCGGCCCACCTTCTTCGCGTCGACGTCGAACGCCGCGGCGATCTCCACATCCCGAACGTGGTACCCGCCGAGATCGACGTGCATCAGGCCCGGGATTTCCTCGCCCGGAGTGGCGTCCCGATAGAACTCGAGCCCCTGAACGAGAGCGGAGGCGCAATTGCCGACGCCGACGATTCCCACCCGGATCCGTTCGTTCGTCATCGGGCACGCTCCCTTCGGGAAAGGCCGGGACGTCGGCGAGAAGCCGCCGAAGAACCCAGGCGAGTCGGGACCTGCTCACGCTCCGCCTTGATCAGCTCATCGAGCCAGCGGATGTCGCTCTCGGTCGCGGCCAGCTCGTGGTCCATCAGCGAGAGCGTGTAATTGTCGATGCGCTCCCTGTAGCTCTGGAGCGACTGCTTGAGCTTCGACCACCGGCCTTCAAGGAATTCCCGCCGGCGCTCCAGCAAACGAATCCGGGTCTCGGGCTTGAGGTAGCGGAAGAAGGCGAACCGTACCGAGAAGGCGGTGTCCTCTGTGGCCTCCTGCCCGGCTCGCTCCAAGAGCTCCGCGAAGAGCTGCTCACCCTTCTTGGTAAGGCGGTAGACGTTCTTCCTCCGCCCGACCTCTTGCTTCGGAAACGTCATCTCGACCGCCTCTTCCCGGAGTAGACGCTTCAGAGCGGGATAGAGGGAGCCGTACGAGACCTGCCAGAAGCTGCCCAGTGTCTCGGACAGCCGCTTCTTCAGCTCGTAGCCGTGCATGGCTCGCTCTTTGAGGAGCCCTAGGATGGCCACTTCCAGCACGCTGCGTTCCTTTCGCGAGTGTCGGGATATAGCGACCCGATATATCGACACGATATATTGCGGTGGACGCAGGCGTCAATCGCCTGTCTAATCGGGTCGCATGGGACGAGTGCTCGTCATCGCGTGGGACGGCGCCGATTGGCAAATCCTGGATCCGCTTCTCCAGGCCGGCGCGCTGCCCAACCTGGCCCGCCTCATTGAACGAGGCGGCCGGGCGGTTCTGAAGTCGACGCTTCCTCCCCACTCGTGGTCGGCTTGGCCTTCGTTCCTCACGGGTGTGGAGCCGGCGGACCACGGCGTTTACGACATCGTGGAGCCGCGGCGAGAGGGCCGCGTGAGCTTCCCCGTCTCCTATCGGTCCATTCGGGAGCGAACCTTCCTGGCCGACCTCTCACGGGCGGGCGTCGAGACCGTCATGGTGAACGTGCCTCTGACGTTCCCGCCGCCACCGATCAGCGGCAGGCTGATCGCCGGTGGCGTCTTGCCGAAGCGGCGGCCGTTTACGTATCCGGAGAGTCTCGCCGGCGACCTCGAGGCTGCGGGGGCGGCGTTCCCGATCAACGGGATGTCGTGGACGACCTTTCGCCATCGGCCTGAGCCGTTCCTGGAAGAGGTCCGTGAGTTCGTCACGAAGCGGCAGCGGACGATGGAGCACCTCCTGGACACGACGGATTGGCGCGTCGCATGTTTGGTGTTCGTTGCGACCGACCGGGTCCAGCACTGTCTTTCGAACTACATCTCGCCGGACCATCCGGACTACGAACGACGTTCGAAGCAACCGCTGGCGGAGAAGGTTCGGGACGCTTACCGGTTGCTCGACGAAGGTCTGGGGCGCCTGATCGACCGAACGGGGTCCGACGACCTCGTGATGTTCATCAGCGACCACGGGTCCCAGGCGTGTACGGGCGCGGTGAATATGGACCGCCTGCTCGAGCAGGTTGGATTCCTGGAGTTCTCTCGGTCGAAAGCGGTCCTGGGGCCGCTTCAGTGGGGGCCGATGCGGAGCGTGGCCCGGCGGGTGTACGACCTGCTGGGGTTGCACGGGAAGGTTCGGATTCCCACCGCGGTGAACTGGACCACGACGCGCGCCTACACGAGCGTCCATTCAACGGGCGAAGGCCTCTCCGTCAACCTCGCCGGGCGAGAACCGGGAGGCATCGTCGATCCCGGCGACTACGAGCGGGTTCGAGACGAGGTCGCCGAGCGCGTTGCGGCATTCACCGATCTTCGAACCGGCAAGCGGCCCGTCGCCCGAATCTGGCGCCGCGAGGAAGTCTTCAAGGGAAAGCACGCCGACGACGCTCCCGACCTGCTGCTGGAAGCGGCACCGCTCTACAGCCTGACCCACGCACGCTCGGCTGTGGAGGCTGCGGATTGGCTTTCAGGCGACCATCGCGTCGACGGCGTCTTCGCGGCGGCGGGACCCGCGGTCGACCGCGCGGCGTTCCCGGACGTCGCCTCACTCGTAGACCTCGCGCCGACGATCCTTGCGGCGGTCGACGTTGCCCCGTCGGTTCGTCACGCCGGGTCCGTCCTCAGGCCCGTTGTGGGCCGAGACCTGGCTGCCGCGGCAGCCACCGAGCCGGCCGGTGACGGCGCCACCTCTGCAGAGTCCGCCGGAATCGCGGAAGCGGAGGTGGAAGAGGTTGAGGAGCACCTCCGTGGGCTCGGGTACCTCGAGTGATCGCGTAAGGATCCTCGCCGGCGCAGGCCAGAACCTTCTCGGCCTGCTCATCTTCGTCGTCGCCACGCTGGGCACGAATGTCCTGATCTCTCGCGCGTTCGGCCGGGAGGGACCATCGGCGCTCGGGGTCATCACGCTCGCCACGCAGTTTGCGTTCGTGGGCGCGGCCGCCACGCGGTTCGGAATGGACATGGCTGCAGTTCGGCGGGTGGCCATCGACGTCGGACGAGGCGAAGGAGGGAGGGCCCGGGCAGTGGTGATTCGCGCCGCTGCGGTCGCCGGCGCGGTCAGCGTCGTCGTGGGCCTCGTCGTGCTGTTGGGTGCCCCGCAGCTCGCCCGCGTGTTTGGCGCGCCGGACGGAGTGGACGCTTTTCGAGCGGCTGCCCTGGCTCTGCCGTTCGTGGCGCTGTGCCAGGTGTATCTGGGTGGGACGCGTGGGCTCAAGGTCATGCGTCACACCCTGTGGATCTACTGGGCCGGTCAGCCAGTGGTGTGGATTCTCGTGATGTTGGCTGCCTGGGCCATCTCGAGGTCGGTCGGTTCGAGTGTCCTGGCGTACTCGATGTCCTGGCTGGCGGCGACGGTCGCCGCAGCCTTCGCGTGGCGCTCCGAAACCAGACGGTTCGCGCCGCTCGCGGCAGAACCGGGTGAGACGCGGGCGCTCATCGGCTATGGGGCGCCGCGGGCTCCAGCCGCGCTGCTCGCCCAACTGTTGTTCTGGGCGGACTACTTCGTCCTCAGCCGATACGTCTCGTCGGCGGAACTCGGAATCTACGCGGCGGCGGTGCGAGTGGCGCAGGCGATCGTGCTCTTCCTGATCGCGGTCAATTACATGTTCAGCCCGTACGTCGCGGACCTCCACGCCAGGGGCGAACGCGACCAGCTCGATGGGCTGTTCAAGTCGCTCACCCGGTGGGTGGTGGCCGGAACGATCCCCATCTTGCTGCTCCTCGCGATCGTGCCGGCGCCCGTGCTCCTTGTGTTCGGAGGTCAGTTCGACCAGGGAACGACGGCGCTTCGCATCCTCCTGATCGGCCAGGCCGTGAACGTCGCGGTGGGAAGCGTCGGGTTCATCCTGATCATGGTGGGGCGAACCGGATGGGATCTGATCGTGTACGCGGCGTCGTTCGCGTTCGACGTCGCACTTGCCTTCGTGCTCGCCCCGAGGTTTGGGGCCGAGGGGGCGGCGATTGCACAGGCCGCGACGCTGGCACTCTCGAATCTCGCGCGCCTCTATCTGGTGTGGAGGTTCGTGCGCATCCAGCCGTTCGACCGTCATTACGGCCGGTTGGCCTTTCCCGCAGCCGCGACGGCTTTGGTCATGCTGGTCCTGCAGGCCGTTCTACGAAACAACGTTTGGCCCGTCCAACTGGCGGTGGTCGCTGTTGCCGGCGTCATCGTCTACGCCGCAGCACTTTTCACCGTGGGGCTGTCATCCGACGAGCGTCGAGCGATTGCCAGATTCGCCGGCCTTGCCAGGCAAAGGGCGCGTTAGCTGTTCGCCGTCGTCGGTCCTGCGGCAAGCCGAAGCGCCTCGCGAACGGCTTCCTCAGGTGAATGCACCTGAACGAATGGGTGAACGCGCTTTCCGGCTTTGGCGAGCTCCCATGTATCGAGTCCGACGACCGGGACGCCCATTTTTAGAGCGAACGCGATCTCCGAGAGCGTGCCGAATTCACCGGCGAGAGCGATGACCGCGTTGGACGCCCGCACGACCAGGAGGTTTCGCATCTCACCCATCCCCGTTGGGATGGAGACAGTCAGATGAGGGTTCGCAGCCTCGCGCGATGTTCCCGGCAGAAGTCCGATGCTCGTTCCCCCTTCACCAGACGCTCCCCGGCACGCCGCCTCCATCACGCCGCCCAACCCACCGCATACGAGCACGGCGCCGGCTTTCGCCAAGAGACGCCCAACGTGCTCAGCCTGCGCTGCGACGGCTTCGGAGCACGGGTCGGGTCCGACGACGCCGATGTAGAGAGGCGAACGAGTCAGCCCCATACCTTCCCGAGCATCGCCGCGAGCAGGGCGATGGCCCCCTGCTTGTCGAGCGGTTCATTACCGTTCCCGCACTTCGGCGACTGGATGCAGGATGGGCAGCCTTTCGCGCACGGACACTGGCGCACGGTCTCGAACGTCGCCTCGAGTAGTCGTTCGCCCGATTGGTAGCCACGTTCGGCGATGCCTGCGCCACCAGGGTAGCCGTCGTAGATGAAGATTGTTGCCGCGCCCGTGTCGGGGTGAAACGGCGTCGAGAGACCTCCGATATCCCAGCGGTCACACGTCGCGACCAACGGCAACAGGCCGATGGCGGCATGCTCGGCCGCATGCGCCGAGCCGGGAAGCGCCGCGTTGGTGATCCGGGCTCGCTCCAACAAATCGCGAGGAAGCAGCCACCAGAGTGCGCGCGTGGTGAGCGTCTGAGGCGGAAGACTGAGCGCCACTTCGTCGATCACTTCCTGTGTCGAGTTCAGCTTTCGCTGAAAGCCCACGATTTCCCGGGTGACCCGAACGTCGCCGAAGATCGCCGTGACCCTTCCCACGGTTCGTTCGTCGAGCTCGCCGAGGACCTCGACATCCGTGACGTCTCGCGTTTGTGTGTAGTAGTCCGCCTGGCTCTTGCCGACCAGCGCCACACGGCCCTTCAGATCCAGCTCACTCACCTCGTACTGCTCACCCTGATGGAGGTAGATGGCGCCGGGGTGGACGTGCCAAAAGGCCCGCGCCTCGTCCACCGTGCCGAGCAGGCCCCCGGTGTCCTCCTCGACGATGGCGAAGAGATGGCCAGAAGCCGACCGAATATCGATGCCGCGATGCGGCGATGCTTTCCCGTGATGGTGGAGCAGCCCGCGTCGTCGGACCAGCTCGCCCGCCTCCACCATCTCTTCGACTCGGTCCAAAGCGGCGTCTCCAAAAAGCGGCACCTCTTGTTCTGTAAGCGGCTGCTCCCGGGCGGCACACGCCAGGTGCGGCCCCAGGACGTACGGATTCGAAGGGTCGACCACTGCCGCTTCGGGTGGCTTCGCGAACAGGTCCTCAGGATGCTGAACCAGGTACTGGTCCAGCGGGTCGTCCTGGGCAACCAGAATGGCCATGGATTGGTCGCCGCGCCGTCCGGCACGCCCGGCCTGCTGCCACAAGGAGGCACGGGTCCCCGGATACCCCGCGAGCAAGGCCGCGTCCAGTGAGCCAACGTCGATGCCGAGCTCCAGAGCCGTCGTTGCGGATATCGCCATCAGGTCGCCGTCGGAGAGCGCACGTTCCAGCTGGCGCCGCTCTTCGGGCAGGTACCCCGCGCGGTACGCCTTGACGCGGCGCTTCAGGCCACCCGGGAGCTCTCGCCGGGCGAACTCGGCGACCAGCTCAGCGGACCGTCTGCTTCGACAAAAGGCGATCGTTCGAACCTCCTTTTCGACCAACTGGCGGAGCAACCACGACGTCTCGGAGATCGCGCTTCGCCGCAGACCCATTTCCTCATCCACGAACGGCGGATTCCACAGAACAAAGAGCTTCTCGCCACGAGGAGAGAGGTCTTCGGCGACTTCGGTGAACGAAACTCCCGTCAGCCGCTCGGCCAGCTCGGCGGGGTTCCCAATTGTCGCCGAGGCCAGGACGAACTGGGGGTTGCCGCCGTAGTGCGCGACCAACCGCCGGAGGCGGCGAAGGATCATCGCGACGTGTGACCCGAACACGCCGCGTGCCACGTGGGCCTCGTCGACGACGATGAGAGACAGGCGAAGAAAGAAGTCCGCCCAACGGGCGTGCCCGGGGAGGATGCTCGCGTGCAGCATGTCGGGATTGGTCATCACGAGGTTGGCGTTCTTCCGAATCAGCGGCCGCTCGGCCTGCGGCGTATCGCCGTCGTACACGGCGGCACGGACCTGCGGAAGACGCAACTCCCGCACCTGGCGAAGCTGGTCTCGAGCCAGCGCTTTGGTTGGAAAGAGGTACAGGGCAGTCCGTTTCTCGTCGGCCAACACGGTTCTGGCGAAGGCGAGGTTGTACACGAGCGTCTTTCCCGACGCGGTCCCGGTTGCGATCACCACGTTCTCGCCGCGTTCCAAGAGGTCCACAGCGGCGCGTTGATGGGGGTAGAGGCCTTCGATCCCAAGGAAGGACAGACGCCCGGTCAAGAGGTCCGGGAGGTCGGGGAGCGGCTCGAGGCGAGGTTCGCGTTCGGCCAGCGTTTCGATATGAGAGACCGAAGTGTCGTCTCCCCCCAGCGCCAGCTCTGAGAGGAACGCTCGGGCATCCACCATGCCGATGCTACTGGGCAACATTCGGCCGAAAACTTCTTGCAGAGATGTTCAGAAATTGCGACCGAAACGCCGACAATAGGGAAGGAACAGCCCAAGAGACCGTGGGCGGGCGGGATCAGCATGGCGCCAGCACCGCGTAATGCTCCGGTCTCCTGTTGAGGTCTTATCGAGTGGAGGTCCCCTTCGGGGGACCTCTTCTCTTTGGGGAGGTGTCTCTAGCGGGAGACTCCGTCCGCGCGCATGTCGGCGTAGATGGCGCTGGCCGAAGACGAGATGAACACCACGCTGGCCGCTCCCGCCGAGCCGGTGCTGGACGGCACGACCAGGTTATTCACCGCCTTGTTCTTGAATTGGGCGACGGTAAGGGCAAGGTCGAAGAGCTCTCTGGCAGAGATGTCCGTGTCGACGCTTCGCCACCCCGCCGAGAGCCATAACAGCAACTCGGCCGGGTTTGCCTTCACCTTTTTTGAAAACGCCTCTAGGGCCTCCATCAGGAGCCGGCCGTGGTTCTCCGAACGTCCGATGTCGCCGCCGGGCACGTCGTGTCTATCCCTCGCGAAGGCCAGCGCTTCCCGGCCCATAAACGAATGTACGCCCGCGGTGAAGTTGGCGCCAGAGGCGGAGTCGAACATGGGCCGGGGCACGTCCACGTTGATGGGTCCCACGTCGTTCCAGAACCGCACGAACCCCTGGAAGCCGGTGAGCACCCAGAAGTCCACGCGGATGTCGGTGAGGTTCTCGATCGACTGAACGACGAGCTCGGGGCCGCCAAGGAACAGCGCGCTGTTGATCTTGTCCGTTCCGTGCCCCGGGATGGGGATGTAGGAATCCCGGGGGAAACCGAGGATGGTGGCGCGGCGCCGGCGAAGGTCCATTCCGATGAGGTGGATCGAATCGGCCCTGGTGCTCTGGGGCGCCTGGCCGGGGCGGGCGTCACTACCGATCGCCAGGATGAACAGCGGCCGCTTTCCTTCCAGTGCAGGGAGGAACGACGCGCCGTGGGCGGACCGGATTTGCAGCGGCCTGGTGAGCGCATGAGCCGTCTCCGGTTTTCCGCCGGACCCACTGACGACCGACGCCGCTGACCACAGCAGACCGAGCGCGACCCCGGCCGCAGTGAGCTTCCGGGTCCGGATCATGGCGAGCCTCCAGGACTCGGTGACCCTGCGCGGGAGCGGACGGGCTTGAGAGCCGTTCGGACCTTCGGATAGCCGACGATCTGCCATCGGCCGTCCTCCGGTCGAAGCACGAAGCCGCTGCGATTGCTCAGTTCGAAGTTCTGCCCACCGTTGATCGTTCCCGCTGCCTCGAACGCGGCGGCTGCGGTGGCGGCGTGGGGGCGGCCCGACGCGTCAAAGAGCACTCGGACCTGCAGCGCTGAACCGGTCGGGCGGAGCGCTTTGACGGAGCGCCCGGTTCTTCCGAGCGAGAACGACGCCGCGTCCCGCCGCGCTTGCCGCCTGGCGGCAGGGGCGAAGATCTCCCACGCGTCCTCGGGCACGCCGTCGGTCCACGTCGAAGGAGCGAGGAAAGCATCGATGTAGAACTCACTCAGGTCCCGGCGAACTTCGCGGGCAACCCGTTCGGTCGCTCGCGCCGATGGCTTTCCCTCTCCGAGCTGGTACCCCTTGACACTGGAGAGGTCGAATGTGAACTTCGGCCGCTCGGGCTCCCTTGAGAACGGCGACGACAGTCCGCCACTCCGTGACAGGACGTAGTACCCCCCGGCTCCGACCGCGATGACCGTCGCGATGGCGACAGTACGTGCCAGACGCCGCCGTCGCCTGCGTCGACGACCGGTGAAGTCGATATTGGGGCCGGAGGCTCGGTGCGCCATGGGTTACCTACGGAGGGTGAAAGCGGCACGAACCAAAGGGGGGCATTCGGGGCGGCAGGCTACAGGCCGGACGTCTTCATTTCAACGACGGCTTGCTAGACTCGCGCCCCTATGGATCTCGATGTCGAGACCACCAAGAGGGGGGAAGCCAGCATCGTCGGCCTTCGGGGCGAGATCGACGTGTACACGGCGCCTCGTCTCCGGCAAGCCATCGTCGATCTGGTCGATAGCGGAGCGCGCCGCATTGTCATCGACATGGAGAAGGTCGACTTTCTGGACTCGACGGGACTGGGCGTCCTCGTGGAAGGTCTGAAGCGAGCCAAGACGAACGACGGTGACCTGGCCATCGTTGCCACGCACGACAAGATCCTCAAGATCTTCGACATCACGGGCTTGAACAAGGCCTTCCGGATCTTTGGTTCGGTGGAGGAGGCCGCGACCGAGCCGACTCCATCGGCATGAGGGGCCCTTCGGGCGACCCCGAACTCGATATCCAGTTCGCTCCCAAGCCGGAGTACGTCAGAACCGTCCGACATGCTGTTGCCGCATTGGCGAGGCTGCACGGTGTTCCCGAGGACGTGGTCGAGGAGATCAAACTCGCCGTATCGGAGGCGTGCACCATCGCGGTGAACGCCAACGCCGACCTCCCTAACATCGAGCCCGTTCATGTCCTGGCGTCGACAGATGACGATTCCATCGTGATCGAGGTCCTGGACAGAGGACCGGACCCCGAACGCGACGTGCTCGGGCCTCCCGACGATCTGGACACGGAGGACCTCCCGTTCGACAAGGGACTGGCGTTGCCTCTGATCCGCGGGTTGGTGGATGAGGTGGCCGTGGGCCCGCGCGAGGACGGCGGAGCTAGGGTCCGCATGTTGGTTTCTCTCGGCAACCGCCGCTAATTCGTCCCTCCGGGCGGGTAGCCTGAAGGGGTGGACGAGCACAGGACCGGCCTCCTCGGGAGCCCGCGCCTATCGCGAATCGCCAAATGGGGGGTCGTGTGCTGGTCGTTGATCGGCGTCGCGATCCTGGCGTACTTCGTCTATCGCGTCGCCCTGTATCCGATTCGTGTGGTGGTGGTCCCCCTCGCCGTCGCCATGGTCATCGTCTATCTGTTGAATCCCATCGTGTCCGCCCTCGAGGGCCGCGGGGTCCCCCGAGTCTGGGGGACGCTGCTCACTTACCTCGTGTTTCTCACGATTGTCGGGGTCGCGCTCCGATTCCTCGTCCCAATGCTGGCATCCCAGGTGTCGTCCTTCGCGTCCACGTTGCCGCGGCTTCTGGCGAATGCACAGAGCGACCTGGCCCGGACGTTCGAACGCCTTGGGGCCGATATTCAGACCACCGACTTTTTCCGAGCGCTAAGTCCTGAAGGGGGAGCCGGGGCGTTCTTCTCCCGCATCTTCAGCTTCACCGCCGGCGTCCTTCACACCGCGGTCGTCTTCCTGCTGGGGTTGGTGCTGAGCTTCTATCTCGTGGTGGACCTACCGAAGATCCAGCGGGGCTTCATGGCTCTCGTCCCTCCCGCGAACCACCGTGAGCTCGTCTCCATCCTCGAGCGGATGGGCCGTGCTCTTGGCGCGTTCTTCCGGGGTCAGCTTCTCGTGGCTCTGTTCGTGGGCCTCGCCTCGATGCTCGGGCTCTACATCGTGGGGCTGCCGTACTGGGCGGTTGTTGGAGGCGTGGCCGGGCTGTTCAACCTGATTCCGATGATCGGTCCGTTCATCGGAGCCATACCTGCGCTGTTCATCGCGTTCACCACGACGACCAGCGGCGGGCTCCTCCATCTCGAGCCGGGTTGGCCGCTGGCGATCGGGGCGAGCGTGGCACTGCTGATCGTCCAGCAGATCGACAACCACATCATCAGCCCGAACGTGGTTGCCAAGACGGTGAAGCTGCATCCGGTGACCGTCATGCTCGGGCTGCTCGTTGGCGGAACGTTGCTTGGGTTGTGGGGGATGTTGCTGGCGGTTCCAACCATCGCGGCCGCGAAGATTCTCGTCCTCCACTACTGGGACACCCGTATGCATTGGCCGCCAGGAGGCTTACCGGAGGTGAAGACGCGCGCCCGCGGCCCGACTGAGGCCGCGGCCGAGGCCGAACGACGAATCGAGGCCTCAACCGGACCGGTCGAGCCGGTCCGCGATGAGCCTCCCGCCGTCGAGGCACCGGAAGGGGAGGCGGCCGAGACCGAAGAGCAACCAACGGCGACGATTCGGTAGGAGCCCTGCATGGACTGGTACATCTGGGTCGCGTTCATCGCGTTCATCGTGGCGATGCTTGCCATCGACCTGGGCATCGTTCAACGAAAGGCCCACGTCGTTCCGTTCCGCGAGGCCTTCATCTGGACGGGTGTCTGGGTCTCGATTGCGCTGACGTTCGGCGTCATCACCTGGGTGTGGCGGGGTGGGGCCGTTGCCCAGCAGTACATCGCTGGTTACCTGATCGAGTGGAGCCTTTCGGTCGACAACGTCTTCGTCTGGATTCTGATTTTCACGCATTTCGCGGTCCCCAAGCAGTACCAGCACCGGGTCCTGTTCTGGGGCGTGCTGGGCGCCATCGTGCTCCGCCTGATCTTCATCTTGGGCGGGACGGCGCTGCTCAACCGGTTCGAGTGGATCGTGTACGTATTCGGTGCCCTCCTGCTCGTCACCGCCTACCGCTTCCTGGTTCGGAAAGAGCACGAAACATCGGTGGAAGAAAGCACGGTCCTTCGCTTCGTTCGCCGCTTCATCCCGTTGACCGAGAAGTACGAAGGCCAGCAGCTCATCGTGAAACGAGGAAAACGGCGCGTGGCCACCCCCCTCTTCGCCGTTCTGGTGATGGTGGAGGCGACCGACGTGGTGTTCGCCGTCGATTCGATTCCGGCCATCTTCGCCATTACACGAGACGCATTTGTCGTGTTCTCGTCCAACGCGCTGGCCATCCTGGGTTTGCGGTCGCTTTATTTCGTCCTGGCCGGAGCCGTCACACGGTTTCGGTACCTCCGTCCTTCTCTCGGCGTCCTGCTTGCCTTCGTCGGGGCGAAGATGCTGCTCTCCGAAGTCGTGCACATCAGCACGCAGATCTCGCTCGCCGTGATCATCGCGATCCTTGGTACCGGCATCGTGGCGTCGTGGCTACGACCGGGACATGAGGAGCTCGAGCGGCGCAGAAAGAAGCAAGCCGGCGAGCTTGCCTAGGGACGAAACTCCGGACGGCGGCCGGTCCAGCGCAAGTCCGCCGGCCAATCGATTGAGGGAACGGGTCGTGCGGCGCGCGAAGCTCTCAGTCGTTCGACCTCTCGCCGAGTTCCTCAGAACGGAAACCGCTGGAGGCGTCGTTCTGGTTGTGGCCGCGGCCGTGGCCCTCGCCTGGGCGAATTCCCCTTGGCAAACCAGTTACGAGACCCTGTGGGGGACCCGGGTGACCATCCGAGTCGGCTCCTACCTCATATCTGAAGACCTCCGGCACTGGGTCAACGACGGGTTGATGGCGCTGTTCTTCTTCGTCGTCGGCCTCGAGATCAAGCGCGAGCTCCTGACCGGCGAACTTCGGGAGCGACGTGCTGCGGCCCTGCCTGTCATGGCGGCCCTTGGCGGGATGGTTGTCCCGGCCTTGCTTTACCTGGCACTGAACGCGAGCGGACCGGAGGCGCGCGGGTGGGGGATCCCCATGGCAACGGACATCGCCTTCGCCGTCGGGCTGCTCTCCATCTCGCTCGCTCCGGTCGCGCCGGCGCTGAAGGCGTTTCTGCTTGCGCTTGCGATCGTGGACGACATCGGCGCCATCCTCGTGATCGCCTTGTTCTATACGGGCGGCATTTCCCTGGGATGGCTGGCCGTGGCGATCGGTCTCCTCGGGCTGATCCTGGTGATGCTGCGATTCGATTTTCACTGGGGGGCCGTCTACGTCATCGTCGGTTTGGGCGTGTGGTTCGCCACGTTCGAGTCCGGCGTGCACGCGACGATCGCCGGTGTGGCGCTGGGCCTCATCACCCCTGCCCGTGCTCTCGAGCGGCCTCGAACCGTCAGTGACGAGGCTCACCGGATCGCCGACGAGACCGCGGACGACCCCGTTCCTCCCGATGTCGATGCGCATCTGTGGCTGCGGTTGTCGCGGCTCTCCAGCCAGGCCATTTCTCCACTGGCGCGCCTGGAAACCGTGCTCCACCCGTGGACGAGCTTCGTCGTCGTCCCCCTTTTCGCCCTCGCCAATGCTGGGATCACGCTTTCGTCAAGCCTCGTGGTGGAGGCTGCGCGAAGCAGCGTGGCGCACGGGGTGATCCTCGGACTGGTTGTGGGCAAGCCTCTTGGGATCGTCCTTGGGGCCTGGATCGGAACGCGAACAGGGCTGGCGCGGCTATCCGGTGGCATCGACTGGAGAGACCTCACGAGCGTCGGTGTAATCGGCGGCGTCGGCTTCACGGTTTCGCTGTTCATTTCGCATCTCGCGTTATCGAACGCTGTACAGCGTGATGCCGCCACGCTCGGCATCCTGGTGGGATCCGCTCTCGCCGGAGCAGTCGGATGGGTGCTGCTTTCATTCTGGCGACAGCGGGAAGGGAGCGGCCGGTCCTCGTACGAAGAGTCGAAGGGAAGAACCGGGTAGTGTATGACCCGGCCACGCGGCGGTAGCCGTGGCGGCAACACACTTCAACGATTTCAGGAGGGTTCTTGATGCCGTTGATTGCCCAAGAAGGCGGGACCATCAACGCCGTGTTTCGGTCGTTCGAGGACATCAGCCTCTGGTTGATCCTCATCATTTCCCTGCTCGCCCTGGCGTTCGCCGGTTACCTGAGCCGTGAGGTCCTGGCTGCGTCGGAGGGCACGGAGAAGATGAAGGAGATCGCGCAGGCCATTCAGAAGGGGGCCCGCGCGTATCTGAACCGGCAGTTCCGAACCCTGGGCCTCTTCATAGGGATCCTGATCGTCGTCCTGTTCTTCGTCCTCCCCGTCCCAGAAGAGCGTGAGCATTCCGAGCTGGCGATTCGCCTGGGCCGGTCCATCGCCTTCTTGCTGGGGGCGGGCTTCTCGGCGGTTACCGGGTTCGCCGGCATGTGGCTGGCCGTTCGAGGCAACGTTCGGGTTGCGAATGCGGCTCGCGAAGCAGGGCTCCGGCGGGCGCTTCGAATCGCCTTTCGGACGGGCGGCGTGGCCGGGATGTTCACGGTTGGGCTCGGGCTGCTCGGGGCCACCGTGATCCTGATGCTGTTCAAGCAGGACGCAACGTCGGTCCTGGTCGGGTTCGGATTCGGCGGCGCGCTCCTCGCCATGTTCATGCGGGTCGGTGGGGGGATCTACACCAAGGCTGCAGACGTCGGTGCCGACCTGGTGGGAAAGGTGGAGAAGAACATCCCGGAAGACGATCCGAGGAACGCGGCCACGATTGCCGACAACGTCGGCGACAACGTGGGCGACTGCGCGGGGATGGCCGCCGACCTGTTCGAGTCGTACGAGGTCACCCTGGTTGCTTCCATCATCCTGGGCGCCGCTGCCTTCGCAGGCTCACCGAAGGGGGCGATCGTCGGTGTGATGTTCCCGCTGTTCGTACGGGCCATCGGAGTGATTACATCGGTGATCGGGATCCTGGCCGTTTCGCCGCGCAGCGAGACGGAGCACGGGATGAAGGCGATCAACCGTGGGTTCTTCCTGTCGGCCATCGCCTCGGCGGTGGGAGTGTTTTTCCTCGCGTGGGCCTACGTGGGCGACTTGCGGGTCTTCTGGGCCGTGTTGTTCGGCCTGCTGTTGGCGAGCGTCATCCAGCTCCTCACCGAGCATTTCACGTCGACTCGGCGCAAGCCGGTCCAGGAGATCGCCGAGTCCTCCACAACGGGACCGGCTACCACCATCCTGTCCGGCTTCTCGTCCGGGCTCGAGTCCACGGTGTGGGCGATTCTGGTGATCGGCGCGGCGATCATCTCCGCGTTCTACCTCGGGAACACCCTCTCGGAGCGCCTGTACTTCATCTCGCTCACCGGGATGGGGATGCTGACGACAGTTGGAGTGATCGTGTCGATGGACACCTACGGGCCGGTCACCGACAACGCCCACGGCATCGCGGAGATGTCCGGCGGTCTCGGGGAGAGGGCCGACCGGATCATGACCGGACTCGACGCCGTGGGAAACACCACCAAGGCCATCACGAAGGGAATGGCCATTGCGACGGCGGTCCTCGCGGCCACCTCCCTCTTCGGATCATTCCGTGAGGCGCTCATTCTCGAAGGGTTCCGGTTCGCTGGGATCCGGGTCGACGCCCCGGACGTCCTGGTTGGTCTCCTGATCGGCGGTTCGGTGGCGTTCTTGTTCTCCTCGCTCGCCATTCGGGCGGTGGGGCGGGCCGCCTCACAGGTGGTGGTCGAGGTACGCAACCAGTTTCGGGATCACCCCGGGATCATGGAGTTCAAGGAACAACCCGATTACGCGCGGGTCGTCGACATATGCACCAAGACATCGCTCCGTGAGCTGATGACTCCTGGGCTCCTGGCAGTTCTGACGCCGCTCATCGTTGGGTTCTTTTTGGGGGCGGAGGCGTTGGGGGCATTCCTGGCCGGCGCCATCCTCACTGGGCAGCTGCTTGCCGTGATGCTCTCGAACTCCGGCGGGGCCTGGGACAACGCGAAGAAGCTGGTCGAGGAGGGGCTGTACGGCGGCAAGGGGTCGGAATCGCACAAGGCCACCGTCATCGGGGACACCGTCGGCGACCCCTTCAAGGACACCGCCGGCCCCGCGCTGAACCCGCTCATCAAAGTCATGAACCTGGTCGCTCTCCTGATCGTCCCGCTCGTGGTGACGTACGCGCGGAACGCCGCGCTTCGAGCGGTGGTCGCGGTCCTTGCGACGCTGCTCCTTGGCGGCGCCATCTGGTACTCCAAGTCCAGGAGAGCGACCTTGCTCTCCGCTGAGGAGGCAGTCCCCGAGGCGCGGGAAGTCTCGGAGACTGCCCAAGAGGCAATCACGTCGGGGTCCTAGTTCGGGCGGTCTGCGATCGGAGTCACGACGGCGTTTCGGGACTTCTTCCGCCGCCTCTCGACGAGCGACGAACAGCGGCTCGCGGATGAGATCCGCGCCTGGGCCGACAGCATTCCCGGAACGATCCGGGTAAACGAATGCACGACCAGGAGCCGGGTAAAGGTGGCCGGCGTCGTCCGGCGCATCACGATCCGCCCTGTCGAGGGGTTCGAAGCGCTCGAAGCCGTTTTGTGGGACGGGACCGGTGAGATGTCGGCAATCTGGCTCGGCCGGCGTTCCATTCCGGGGCTCGCGCTCGGATCGCGAGTCGTCATCGAAGGGGTTCTCGGCAAGGAGCGCGAAAGACCGAGGATCGTCAACCCCACGTTCGAGTTCGCCTGAGAGACGGACGCGACTTGAGTCCCTCTATTCGAGGGCGGCGCGGAGGTCGTCTTCGACTTCCGGACGGGCGATCGCCATCAGCTCATCGCCTGCGGCCAGCACCGTCTCGGGCTGCGGAATGACGACGTGCTCGTCCCGAATGATGGCCACGATCGCCGAATCCAAAGGCAGCCGCAGCTCGTACATCGGCCTGCCGGCGACCTTTGAGCCGTCATCCAGCGTGAGCTCGACCAGCGATACTTTCCCCCGCTCGAGCTTGAGGAGCCGCACGACGTCGCCGACGGTGACCGCTTCCTCGACCAACGCCGTGAGGATATGGGGCGGGCTAACCGGCACATCGACGCCCCATTGCTCGGTGAACATCCATTCGTTCTTGGAGTGGTTCACTCGCGCGAGGACTCGAGGCACCGCGAACTCCTGTTTCGCCAGTAGCGACGTGACCAGGTTGTCCTCGTCGTCACCGGTGGCCGCCACGACCACGTCCGCCTGCATGAGTTTCGCTTCCTCCAGGACGTACGGCTCGCAGGCGTCCCCGAGGAGAATCGTCACCGATTCCGGGAGATCGTGAGCTGCTCGCGCGGCGGCCGCCTTCTCCTGCTCGATGAGCGTTACCTCATGCCCGCGCTCGGCCAGGTCCCCCGCAAGGTGACGTCCGATTTTGCCGGCTCCGGTGATGATGACCTTCATCGCTCTCCTGCTATTCGGCGAGCGGCTCGAGCAGCGTGTCGAGCCGGTCGACGGCGTCGGTCAAGAGAATGAAATGCGCCACGTCCCCTTGCTGAAACCGACTGTCCTGGACCGGGATGAACCCCCGTCCTCCACGATCCACGCCGACCACCTCGATTTGGCCGTCCTCCATGACCGATGAAATGGGCTGCCCTACGAGATGATCGGGAATCTCCCGCTGCAGGTGAAGCAACGTGCCGCCGGCAAAGGTCTCCTTGAGCTCCTCGCGACCGTGGAACAGGAGGTATTCGATCTGCTCGGCCGCCCATGCCGCCGAGGCAACGGTGGGGATGTTGAGCCGCTCGTAGATTTCGGCGCGCCTGGGGTCGTAGATCCGGGCGATCACTTTGGGGATGTGGTAGTGCTCCCGCGCCACCCGAGCCGCAACGATGTTGGAGTTGTCGCCGTTCGTCACGGCCACGAACGCTCCAGCGTTGGAAATGCCGGCTTCCTCGAGAAGCTCGCGGTCGAATCCAGTCCCGACGAGTGTTCTCGCCTGAAAACCAGGAGGAAGTCGATCGAAGGCGTCGGGTCGCTTGTCGATGATCGAAACGGAGTGTCCGGCGCGGCCGAGCTCCACCGTGAGAGCTGCTCCCACGCGACCGCAGCCGATGATCACAACATGCATTCCGCCAAGCGTAACGCTCGGTCAGCGTCTACCCAACAGTCTCCGGCACCAATTCTTCCGGCGGGACTCTCACGAAGGATCCCAAGTGGTAGGGGACGCTCGTTACAACGACCCTCGGCTCGTAGAGCAGCAGTCGCTTGATGTAAAGGCCGGTCTGGTTGTGGAGGAGGTGCTCCCACCAACGCCTGACCACGAACTCGGGGAGGACGACCGTCACGATCGTGTCGCCGCGACGCGTGTGCTTTCGAACCTCCTCGAGCAGGGGCGTGGCGATGTCCCGGAACGGCGTGTCGATGGCAGAGAGTGGGATGTCCATTCCCCACTCGCCCCAGTTGTGCAATGTCTCCTCCACCTCCTCAGGATCGGCCGCGAAGAACAACGCCTCCACCTGCGAGGGCTTCAGCGACTTGGCGTAGACCACGGCCCGGACAGTGGCGTTGTGGACCGCTGAAACGGGTACTAGGACGACGCTGCGCTCCGGCTCGAGCGGCCGGCCGCCTCGAGCGATCGCCTGGTCGTGCTCCTCGGGCACCAGCGGAACGTCCGTCACGACCACTCGGGGTTCGAACAACAACGCAGCCTTTAACCAGAACGCCGAGCGGCGACGGAGCATCTTGACCATGCTGCGTGTGGAGATCAGTTCGGGGACGACCACGGTCACGAAGTCTTCCCGGTGTTCGTCCTCCCGGACCCTCCGGATGTAGGAAAGCAAGGCGCGGATCCCCTCGCCATCGAGCCGCTCGAGTGGTCCGAGTCGGGGCGCGACCGAACGCCACTTCGACAGGCACTCCTGGTAGACACCGTCGCTCCCGATGAACAGCGGGATCACCCGCTCCGGTCGAAGAGCGAGCATGTAGGCGATGGCGTCGGTTGTGTGCGGACCGAGGTCCGAGACCAGGAGCACGAAGGTGTTTTGGACTTCCTGGCGTGGCGAAAGCCTGGGCGTCCGGAGGATTCTGCCAACCGCTTCGTAGTGACGGTGCACGGCAAGGAAGAGCGCCACGATGACCGGCACCGCCGAGATCACGATCCAGGCGCCGTCCCGAAACTGGGTCACTGCGACGATGGCGAGCACGAGTCCAGTGGTAGTCGCCCCGACGAGGTTGATCGCGATGCCTCGCTGCCACCCCTCGCCTCGCTTTCTCAGCCATCTTCGGACCATGCCGGCCTGCGACAAGGTGAGAGCGGCGAACACACCGACGACGTACAGATGGATCAGGGCGGAAAGCTCGGCGTTGAAGAGCCAGATCAACAGGCTCGCCAGCACAGAAAGAACCACGATTCCGTTCGAGAAGACGAGTCGGTCTCCGCGGTTCTTGAACTGAACCGGCATGAA
Organism: Actinomycetota bacterium; assembly: GCA_036259835.1. GTDB lineage: Bacteria > Actinomycetota > UBA4738 > UBA4738 > UBA4738 > JALYGK01. The sequence goes on along the minus strand of DATABA010000076.1, from coordinate 8,399 downwards.
TCGGTCTCGGGCCAAGATCGCCGACAGACGTGGGAAGTCCTGATAGGCGGTGTTCGCGGCAAGGATCAAGATGCCGGTGGTGAACACCTGAAGCGTGATGAAGAGCCATCCGCCGCCGAAGACGGTGTCCCCGATCTGAGCGAGCACCGACCTGGACGCGGCGACCTCCTCGGTAACCCGCACGTGCAGCATTCGAGCGAGCACCGTGATCCCGAGAAACATGGGAATGCTGAGCGCGCCCATGATCGCCAGCGTGGCTGCGGCGTTCCTGGCCTGAGGCCGGCGGAACGCCTGTACCCCGTCCGCGATGGCCTCGACACCAGTGAGGGCGGTTGCTCCCGAGGAGAACGCCCGAAGGACCAGGAACGTCGTCAACGCCGCCGTGGCCTCCAGCTCCAGATCCGCGGTATCGGCGCGCGGGCAATCCCCCAGACAACGAATAAACCCGATCGCGAGCGTGAGGAACACCATCGCCACGAAGCCGTATGTGGGGATGGCAAAGATCCGCCCCGCCTCCTTGACCCCACGAAGGTTCGCCACGGTGATGAGGACCACGAAGCCGATCGCGACCGGAACCTTGTACGGAACCAGGGCCGGCGCTGCGGAGGTAACCGCGATCGTACCTGCGGTCACGCTCACCGAGACTGTCAGGACATACGAGGTCTGAATGGCGCCAGCGGCGACGAGACCCGGAATTGTCCCGAGATTCTCTCGAGAGACGATGTACGACCCTCCCCCTCGCGGATAGGCGTGAACGGTTTGGCGATAGGAGGTGATGACGATCGCGAGGAGGGCCGCGATGGCGAATCCTGCCGGAACCTTGACCGAGAGCGCCCCCGCACCTGCGGTCACCAACACCAGCATCATTTGTTCCGTGGCGTAGGCCACAGAGGAAAGCTGGTCTGACGCGAACACCGGGAGCGCCAGAGACTTCGGGAGAAGCTGGTGCTCGGCCTTTCCGCTCGGCAGGGCATAGCCGAGCAAGACGCGTTTCAACCAGGCCGGTGCCATTGGCTCTCGATTCTAGGTCCGTCGTTCGGGCATAGTGTTCGCCGAGGAGAGCTATCGATGGATCTGGATCAAGCTCGGGCGTTCGCCAAACAAAAGACGGATAAGGACACGACCTACCGGCACCTGGTCAGCGTGGAAGGCGTGATGCGGCGCCTCGGCCGCCACTTCGGCGAGGACCAGGATCTGTGGGCCCTGACCGGGCTCTTCCATGACCTCGATCAGGATCAGACGGCGGACGACCCGGACCGGCATGCGTATCTGGCGGCCGAGTGGCTCCGCGAGCAGGGGCTCGATGAGCGGGTGGTCAACGGCGTGCTGGCCCACGCCCATCCCGAGTACCAGAGCGATCGGATGTCGAAGGCGATCGTGGCGGCCGATGCCGTGGCGGGGCTCCTGGTGGCGGCGGCGCTGGTACGTCCCGAACGTTCTGCCGGGATGAAAGTGTCGTCGGTGAAGAAGAAGCTGAAGGACAAGGCATTTGCGACTGGCGTGAACCGCGACGAGATCGCCCAGGCAGAGGAGCACCTCGGGCTTTCGCTGGACGAGTTCGTCGGATTGGGGATTGAAGGGGTGCAGGAGGTCGCTCCGGAGATCGGCCTCTAGCCGTTCTTCCGTCGTTCGAGGACCATTCGCATGCCGTGCTTCGGCCGGAGCGTCACGGCGGGCTGTAGGCCGACGGGGTGCCCTCGCTCCAGGCTGAATCGCCACCGCCGAGCCAACGTCACCATAACAAGCACTCCTTCCATCCAGGCGAACGACTCTCCGATGCACAACCTCGGTCCGCCCCCGAACGGAAAGTACGCGTGTTTCGGTCGAGCTCGCTGTTCTTCGGGTGTCCACCGGTCAGGGTCGAAGCCGTACGGGTCCCGGAACCATCTGGCGTCGTGCTGGACGACGTAGGGGCTGAGCAGGACCAGTGAACCTCCCGGAATGACGTAGCCGTCGACCTCGTGCTCATCGAGCGCCTTTCGTCCGAGGACCCACGCTGGCGGATACAGGCGCATCGCCTCGGAGAGGATTCGTTCGGCATACGGAAGCTGGGGCAGGTCCCGCGCCGACGGAAGGCGATCACCAACGACCGCGCCGACCTCGTCGTGGAGCTTCCGTTCGACGTCGGGATGCTGCGAAAGCAGATACCAGGTCCAGGTGAGCGCGTTCGCGGTCGTCTCGTGGCCGGCCAACAGAATCGTCATTGCTTCATCGCGAACCTGCTGATCCGACATGCCGCCCCTCGTTTCTTCTTCGTCCTGAACGGTCAGCAAGGTGGAGAGGAGGTCTCCTCGATCGCCGGTTGCGCGGCGCTCGTCGATCATGCCGAAGACGATCGAGTCGAGCGATTCCTTCGCCTCGAAGAACCGCCGCTTGGCCGGGATCGGTAGTCGCATCAACAGGTCCGTGAACGGGAAGCTCTGGAATTTGCCGAATAGTTCGAGCGCCGCGGTGAGCGCGTCGCCCACGCGCCTCGCCGCCGAGTCGCCGATGTCCGTGTCGAACAGACACTTCCCCACGATGGAAAGCGTGAGCTTCATCATTTGCTCGTGGACGTCGAGAACTTCGCCGTCACGCCACGCCGCGCCCAGGTCGTTCGCGTGCCGAACCATCACGTCGCCATAGGCCGAGATCCGGCTGTGATGAAACATCGGTTGAATGAGCCGCCGCTGCCGCTTGTGCATCGGGTCCTCGCTGGTCAGCAGCCCTTCGCCGAGCAGTCGCTTCATCTCCTGGATGCCCTGCCCCTTCATGAACCGGTGGTGGTGGGTGGTCAGGACATCCCGCACATGGTCGGGATGGGTAAGGAAGTAGACCTCGAAGGGCCCGCCCTTGAAATAGGAGATGTCTCCGTACCGCGACGCCACGGAGACCAGGAAACCGAGGGGGTCCCGCCTGGCGGAGAAGAGCTCGCCTCGCCGAAAGAGGTTCCCCGGGCCTGGCGGTCGGACCACCGCATTTGAACCGCTCATAGGGCGATTTTCCCTGGCAGCAAAGGGAATCAGTCTCTCGACAGAAATCCGACTAGCCCAATAGAATTAGTCCTCCACGACGGCGCGACAAGGGAGGTGGTGAGCATGGCACAGGTAACCCAGACGCTCGACGTACGGGGCCAGTCTTGTCCTCTTCCCATCGTCCGTGCTTCCCAGGCCATCAAGACGCTGGACTCAGGCCAGATACTCGAGGTCCTGGCGACGGACCGTGGAGCGCTTTCGGACTTCCCGGCGTGGAGCAAGACGACCGGAAACCAATTGATCGAGCAAACAGAGGACAACGGCGTCTTCCGCTTCGTCCTCCGCAAGAGCTAGGAGACACCGATGGCCGAAACAGTCAACGGCAACGGAACCGAGAAGAACGACAAGCTCTCGATCATCGCGTGGAGCGGCGACCTGGATCGAATCTGGCCCACGCTGATCCTGTCCACGACGGCCGCGGCCTCTGGGATGGAAGCATCGGTGTTCTTCACGTTCTGGGGGCTGTTCCCCCTGGTGAAGGACGGAAAGCGGATTACCGGGAATCACTGGATGCAGAAGGGGCTCTCGGTGATCAACCCCGGCGGCATCGACAAGCTGAAGCTCTCCAAGCTGAACTTCGCCGGGGCCGGCCCCTGGATGATGAAGTCGCTGGCGAAAGACAACAAGGTGCCCAACCCGCGCGAGCTGCTCGAGCTGGCGCAGGAGACGGGCGTCCGGCTCATCCCCTGTCAGATGACGATGGATCTCCTCGGACTCACCAAGGATGATCTGATCGATGGCCTGGAAGAGCCGGTCGGCGCCGCCACGGCGCTCCTCGAGATGAAGGACGCCTCCGTCCAGCTGTTCATTTAGTCACGCCAGCGGAGCTGCTCTCGTCGGAGGTTTGCTCTACCGTGCTCGCGGCAGCTTCCCCGGCGCGCTTCGCGCGGAACCTCTTGACCAGCCACCATGCGGCCACCGCAACGCAAATGAGCCCGATGACGATGGCGATTGGCCGGAAATACCGCTCGACGATGTGCCACCGGCTCCCGACGGCGTAGCCGATACCGGCAAGCGCAAAGGTCCACGGCAGACATCCGAGGAACGTGTAGATCGTGAACTTGCCGAACGGCATCTTCGCGACGCCCGCCGGCACGCTGATGAAGGTTCGGATCACAGGTAGGAGGCGAGACACGAACACCGCCGCCTCGCCGTGGTCGGCGAACCACGCCTCGGCGCGGTCCAGTTCGTGCGGACGTAGAAAGACGTATCGACCCCATCGTTCGATGAGCGGCCGTCCACCCCGCAGCCCGATCCAGTACGCGATCCACGATCCAACCAGGTTCGCCACGGCGCCAACCAAGCCGATCGCGATGAAGTTCAGGTGGGCCGGCTCGCCGGGCAACGTCGCGGCGAAGGTGGCGTTGGCCGCGGCGCCGCCGAAGAGCATGGTGATCTCACTCGGAATCGGGATGCACGCCGACTCCAACACCATGAGGACGAACACGGCCAGGTACCCGTAGTCCTCGATCGCCGTCCTGATGAAGTGCTCCAACTACGCTCCTACCTGCGCTATTCGGGGTGAGCAACCGAGGCTAGCAGTGAACCCGGGGCAGAACGGGAACAATCCCTTGCGAAAGTGCGTTATCGGGGGGCGTCAGGGCCATACCGTAGAGTGAGGCTCGAGTCACCCCCCTGAAGAACCGAAGAGTTCGATATGCCAAAACAACTTGTCATCGTCGAGTCGCCGACAAAGGCGAAGACCCTGGAGCGATATCTCGGGTCTGACTACGCCATCGCGGCGAGCAAAGGCCACATCCGGGATCTACCCGAAGATCGCATGGGCGTGGACCTCGACGACGCCTTTCATCCCGAATACGTCATCCCTCACGAGAAGAAAGAAACCGTCGGCCAGCTCAAAAAGGCGTTCGGCAAGGCCGAGAGCCTCTGGTTGGCCACCGACTTCGACCGCGAGGGGGAAGCCATCGCGTGGCACGTCGCCGAGGCAATCGGAGCCGACCCTCGGGCCGCGAACCGGGTGACGTTCACCGAGATCACCAAGGACGCAGTGCAGCAAGCGTTCCGGGAGCCGCGTCGCATCGACTTCCATCTGGTCGATGCGCAACAGACCAGACGAATCCTGGACCGGATCGTCGGATACGAGCTCTCCCCGCTTCTTTCGAAGCGGCTTCGCCGCGCGCTTTCGGCGGGGCGCGTCCAGTCGGTCGCGCTTCGGTTGATCGTCGATCGGGAGCGCGAGATTCGGGCGTTCGTTCCGGTCGAGTACTGGAGCATCGACGCTCGACTCACCCCGACGGAGCAGGAGCTTCCGTTCCTGGCCCGGCTCATCCAGGTCGGAGAGGAAAAGCTCGCCGCGTCGCCGGACAAGAAGGGATTGGTCCTTCGGACGCAAGACGAGGCGCAGCAGCACGCCGCTCGGCTGCGAGACGCGGATTACCGAGTGCTGGAGGTTCGCCAGCGAGAAGTCAAGCGGACGCCAGCCGCCCCCTTCACGACCTCGACGCTCCAACAGGAGGCGGCGCGGAAGCTCGGGTTCTCGGCGCGCAAGACGATGCAGGTGGCCCAGCGCCTTTATGAGGGCATCAACGTTCCCGGCGAGGGGCAGGTTGGGCTCATCACCTATATGCGAACCGACTCTGTGAACATCGCCGAGCAGGCCCTGAAGGAACTGGCCGACGTGGTCCGCCGGCAGTTCGGCGGGGAGTACGCGCTCAGCACGCCGCGGCGATACAAGAAGAAGCAGCGCGGGGCGCAGGAAGCGCACGAAGCGATTCGCCCCACCAGCGCGAGCCGCTTGCCCGACCAGTTGGAAAACGTCCTCGACCCGAACCAGTCGCGGCTGTATCGGCTGATCTGGCAGCGGACGGTCGCCTCGCAGATGGCCGAGGCGCGGTTCGACCAGGTTTCGGTGGACATCGAAGCGCGGCCGAAGGATGCCGACCTCCGATACATGCTTCGCGCGACGGGACAGACGCTCAAGTTCGACGGCTTTCGCCGGGTGTACTTCGAAGGGCGCGACGACACCGCCGACGAGGACGCCGAGGCCACGCTCCCGCAGCTCACGGCCGAGCAGGTCCTTCGCCTTCTCGACATCCTTCCGGAGCAGCACTTCACGCAGCCGCCCCCTCGTTACACCGAAGCCAGCCTGGTGAAGGCACTGGAGGAATACGGGATCGGCCGTCCGTCCACGTACGCGCCGACCATCTCGACGCTTCGCGACCGCCGGTACGTCCGCCTGGAGGACAAGCGCTTCTATCCAGAGGACATCGGCGAGGTGGTCGTGGACACGCTGGTCGAGCACTTCCCGGAGATCGTGGACATCGGGTTCACCGCGAGGATGGAAGAGGAGCTTGACGACGTCGCCGAGGGCAAGGCGAGCTGGGTCGACGTGCTGGACGAGTTCTACAGTGACTTCAAGCCACGCGTCGAGAAGGGCGCCAAGGACATCCAGCCGCCCGAGGAAGAGCTGGACGAGCTCTGTCCGAAATGTCAGGAAGAGGGACGCGGCGAGTCGAAGCTCGTCATCAAGCTGGGCCGCTTCGGGCGGTTCATCGGATGCCGCAAATATCCGGAGTGCACGTACACGCGAGAGATGTCCGGGCAGACCCGCCCTGAGCCGGAACTGTTGGATGAGACCTGCCCAGAATGTGGGCGGCCGCTGATGAGCAGGGTCGGACGGTACGGTCCCTTCATCGGGTGCAGCGGCTACCCCGAATGCAAATACATCAAGAAGGAAGTCAAGACGACCGGAGTCACCTGCCCGGAATGCAAGCAGGGCGAGCTGATCGAGCGCCGCGGACGCTTCGGTCCGTTCTACTCGTGCAGCAGGTATCCGGAATGCAAGTTCAGCGTGAACCAGACACCTGTGCCAGACCCGTGTCCGGCCTGCCAGGGACTGGTGGTCATGGCCCGAGGTGGCGCCAGGCGCTGTACTAATTGCGGACGAGCTTGGAGTCCTGAGGGTGAAGACCTGGATGAAGAAGCCGCGAAGGCGCTCGCGCCGAAGAGCCGGGGTCGGCGGGCCGCCGGCGGAAACGGGGCAAGAACGGCGAGGCGCCGCGCAGCTGCCAAGAACGCCTGACAGGAGAGCGCAGTGGCCGGGGTAGCGGAGGAAATCGCTGCCCTGCGCGGCACGAGACGAGCGAGCCTGAAGGATCTTCTGACCCAGGGATCCTTCTCGCGCCTGTGGCGGGCGATGCTTGTTTCGTCCCTCGGCGACTGGGTCGGGTTCGTTGCCGTCGCAGCTCTCGTTGCCCGCCTTGGAGGCCAGCGCCTCGGTGGTCTTGCCGTCTCCGGTGTGATGCTGGCCCGGCTGCTTCCGTCCGTATTGTTCGGGCCGTTCGCCGGGGCGGTCGCGGACCGGTTCGACCGTCGCAGGGTCATGGTCGCGGCGGACATCGGCCGCGGTGCGCTGTACGCGTCGATGCCGTTCATGCCGGGGCTCGCGGCCATCCTCTTCCTTTCGTTCCTGATCGAGTGCCTGTCGCTCCTGTGGACGCCCGCCAAGGATGCGAGCGTTCCGAACCTTGTCCCGCGGAGGCAGCTTTCCAACGCCAACTCCGTCGGACTCATGACGACGTATGGAACTCTGCCTCTGGGCGGAGCGATTTTCACCGCGCTTACGGGAGTCTCCGCGAGCATCGGGACCCAAATCCCCTACTTCGATCTCCATCCCGAATTCCTCGCACTGTGGCTCAACGCCCTCACCTTCCTCTTCTCAGCCAGGATGGTGTGGGGACTGGACCTGCGGCACGAGCTCCTAGCTCGGTCGGGTTCACCGTCCATGCCGAAATTCACGTTTGGCGTGCTAATCCAGGACATCCGCGACGGTTACCGGTTCCTCCGTGAGCAGCCGGTCGTCCGCGCGATGACGGTGGGGATCGTGATGGCGTTCGCCGGTGTTGGTGCGGTCATCTCGCTCGGGCCGATCTTCGCCCGCTACTCGCTCAACGCCGGTTCCGCTGGGTTCGGGTTCCTGGTCATCGCGTTCGGCATCGGGATGGGGATCGGCATCGCGTCCATGAACTTCTTCCTCCGCTTCGTCGAGAGGGACCAGCTGTTTTACGCGGCGATGTTCTCGGCGGCGGCGGCCCTGTTCGTGACCGCGTCGATGCCGGGAATCGGTTGGGCCGCGTTCTTCGCCATCCCCGTGGGGATCGGTGTCGGCCTTACCTGGGTAACCGGTTACACGATGTTGCAGGAAAACGTGACCGACGAATTCCGAGGACGAACCTTTGCCACGCTGACCATCGCTGCCCGAATGACGCTCTTCTTGGCGCTCGTGGTCTTCCCCGCATTTGCCGTCATCATCGGGAACCATACGTTGAGGTTCGCCGGGCAGCTCTTGGACCTGTCAGGTGCCCGGATGACCTTGTACGTGGGGGGTCTCACCGTCATCCTGGCTGCACTGGTGTCCATGCGGGG
>DATABA010000075.1:0-12813 GCA_036259835.1 Actinomycetota bacterium | reverse complement strand
CCGCCGAGGGTCAGGCCAAGCCAGCGACTCGGCGTCGCACGACGGCGAAGCCGAAGGAGAGTGGCTCCTGATGTTGATGCCCAAGAGGGTGAAGCACCGGAAGCAGCATCGGGGCCGAATGCGGGGCCGCGCCAAGGGCGGGACCGAGGTCCACTTCGGCGACTACGGACTGCTGGCGTTGGAGGCGGGGTGGCTGACCAACCGACAGATCGAGGCGGCTCGAGTCGCCATGACGCGGCACATCCGCCGGGGCGGAAAAGTCTGGATCAACATCTTCCCGGACAAGCCGTACACGAAGAAGCCGGCCGAGACACGGATGGGCTCAGGTAAGGGGAATCCCGAGGGTTGGGTGGCCGTCATTAAGCCCGGCCGCGTGATGTTCGAGCTTTCCGGTGTCGCCGAGCCCATCGCCCGAGAGGCCATGATGCGAGCCGCGCACAAGCTTCCGATCAAGTCCAAGTTCATCACTCGCGCGGGGGTCGAATAGATGAAGTCCACCGAGCTTCGTGACCTTCCGAGTGATGAGCTGCTCGTGCGGCTGGAGTCGCAGAAGGAAGAACTGTTCAACCTCCGGTTCCAGTCGGCGACCGGCCAGCTCGATAACCCGATGCGCGTGAAGCAGGTCAGGCACGACATCGCCCGGATCCTGACGGTCCTTCGCGAGCGGCAGACCGAAGAGGAGCTGGAGGCACAGATCGCCGCGGCCGATCGCGAGGCGCTGGAGGAGCGGAGGGAAGCAATCGCTCGAGGCGAGTTGAAGGGCCGAGCGCTGACCGACCTTGCCCAGGACGCTCGAATCGAACAGGAAGCCGCCCAGGGAGCGGTCGAGGCGCCCTCTGAGGAGGAGCGATGAGCGCGCGGCAACAGGACGTCGAAAAGCGCGCCCAGCGCAAGGTCCGGACCGGCGTGGTGGTGAAAGACGCCACGGACAAGACCGTGGTCGTGAGCGTGACGGATCAGGTCCGGCACCGGCTGTACGGGCGGATCATCCGGCGGTCTCGGAAGTTCATCGCACACGACGAGGCGAATGACGCGCACATTGGCGACACCGTGCGAATCATGGAGACGCGGCCTCTCTCGAAAACCAAGAGATGGCGAGTGGTCCAGGTCGTGGAGAGGGCCAAATAAGGCGTGATTCAGCAAGAGACGCGATGCCGCGTGGCGGACAACACCGGGGCCCGCGAGGTCCTGGTGATCCGGGTGCTGGGCGGTTCGGGCCGCCGGTATGCGGGACTCGGCGACATCGTGGTGGGTTCGGTAAAGGACGCGCTTCCGGGGAGCGCCGTGAAACGAGGTGACGTGGTGCAGGGTGTGGTGGTGCGGACGGCGAAGGAGCGCCGCCGCTCGGACGGGTCGTACATCAGGTTCGACGACAACGCCGTCGTCCTGCTCACCGACGCCCGAAACCCCCGCGGCACCCGCATCTTCGGCCCGGTGGCGCGAGAGCTTCGCGAGAAGCGGTTCATGAAAATCATTTCGCTTGCGCCGGAGGTCCTCTAACCATGGCGACTCCGGACATCCGCAAGAACGACGAAGTCCAGGTGATCTCGGGCAAGGACGCCGGTAAGCGCGGGCGGGTGGTCAACGTGTTCCCGAAGGACAACCGGGTCATGGTCGAGGGTGTCAACCGCGTCAAGCGGCACATGCAAATGCGGCCGTCCCGAACGTCCGGTCGGCTGCAGGAAGGCGGCATCGTGACCAAGGAGCTCCCGGTTGACCTTTCGAACGTGCAGCTCGTGTGCAAGACCTGTGGGAGGCCGACCCGAATCGGCCACCGCGTCGAGAACGGCTTGAAGGTCCGGATCTGCCGGCATTGCGAGTCGGAGAACTAGAGATGGCGAAGGCGAACCAGAAAACGACGAACCAAGGACCGGTGCCCCGGCTCAAGGAGCGGTTTCGCGCTGAGGTTCTCCCAGCTCTTCAAAGGGAGCTGGACAAGAGCAACCCCATGCGCGTCCCGACGGTCGAGAAGATCGTCGTGAACATGGGCGTGGGCGACGCCGTCCGCGACGCCAAGATGCTGGACGCAGCCCTTGCCGATCTGACGCAGATAACCGGTCAAAAGCCCCTGGTCACTCGGGCCAGGAAGTCGATCGCCGGCTTCAAGCTCCGCGAGGGAATGGCCATCGGGGCCAAGGTGACGCTTCGCGGAGCGCGTATGTGGGAGTTCCTCGACCGGCTGCTCTCGACGGCGCTGCCACGGATCCGGGACTTCCGTGGGCTCGACCCCGATGGGTTTGACGGTCGCGGAAACTACACCATCGGGGTCACGGAGCAACTGATCTTCCCGGAGATCGACTACGACAGGGTGGTCAAGGTCCGCGGGATGGACATCACCATCGTCACGACCGCCCAGGATGACGATGAGGCCCGGGCGCTGTTGCTGGCCCTGGGGTTCCCGTTCCAGCGGCACGCCGCGCCGGCTGCTGCGGCGGGATAGGGATACAGGAGAGAGACGTGGCGAAGAAGGCGTTGGTCGAGAAGCAGAAGCGGGCCGGAAAGAAGTTCTCCGCTCGCGCGTATACGCGATGCGGACGCTGCGGACGCCCGCGCGCGGTGTTCAAGGATTTCCTGCTCTGCAGGATCTGTTTCCGAGAGCTGGCCCACCAGGGGGAGATCCCGGGCGTGACGAAGGCTTCGTGGTGACAGAGATGAAAAGCAACGAGAGAACCGGGGTGCCGGAATGGTCATGACGGATCCGGTCGCCGACCTCCTGACGCGGTTGCGCAACGCGAGCATGTCGTACAAGGAGGAGATCACTATCCCGAGCTCCTCACTGAAGGAGCGGATCACCGAGATCCTGGCCGGAGAGGGGTATCTCGCCGAGACCGCAGTTGAGGGCGAGGGCAAGGACCGGCGTATCACGGTGCGTCTCAAGTATGGCCCGAACCGCGAGCGGACGATCACCGGGCTCAAACGAATCTCTCGCCCCGGGAGGCGAGTGTTCGCCGGACGCGGCGATATCCCGCGGGTCCGAGGCGGGCTGGGGATCGCCATCCTGTCCACGTCACAGGGGCTCATGACCGATCGGCAGGCCAAGAAGCTCGGCATCGGGGGCGAGGTTCTCGCCTACGTATGGTAGGAGCGCTATGTCACGTATCGGAAAACAACCCATAAGCATCCCGTCCGGCGTTGAGGTCAACGTCGAGGGCGGTCGCGTCTCGGTGAAGGGACCGCGCGGCACACTCGAGCAGACCTTTCACCCAGACCTTCGAATCGTGTTGGAAGACAGCACCGTTCGAGTGGAGCGCCCCAGCGACGAGCGCCTCCATCGATCGCTCCACGGCCTAACGCGCAGCTTGATCGCCAACATGGTCGAGGGTGTGACCAAGGGGTTCGAGAAGCGGCTGGAGATCATCGGCGTGGGCTATCGGGCAACGCTCAAGGGTTCGGACCTCGAGATCGCCGCCGGCTATTCCCATCCTGTCCCGTTCAAGGCGCCGCCCGGCATCGAGTTCGAGGTTCCGGCTCCGACGCGGATCGTCGTCCGCGGCATCGACAAGCAACTGGTGGGCGAGGTTGCAGCGGAGATCCGGAAGATCCGGAAGCCCGAGCCGTACAAGGGCAAGGGAATTCGGTACGAGGGCGAAGAGGTCAAGAAGAAGGCGGGCAAGGCGGCGAAGGGAGCGACCCGATGAGACCGGAGCTCAAGCGTCGGGCGCGGCTTCGGCGACACCGCCGAGTCCGGAAGAACGTGTTCGGAACCCAGGAACGCCCCCGGTTGGCCGTTTACCGATCCAACCGCCACATCTATGCCCAGCTCGTGGACGACCTCACTGCGAGGACCATGGCTGCCGCCTCGGATCTGGGCAGTCCGCAGGGTGACAAGACCGCTCGCGCCAAAGAGGTGGGGAAGGCGATCGCGGAGCGGGCCAAGGCAGCCGGCGGCGAGCGGGCGGTGTTCGACCGAGGCGGCCGGCTCTACCACGGTCGAGTGCGTGCGGTGGCTGAGGGAGCCAGAGAGGCGGGGTTGCAGATTTGAGGCGCTACGACCAGGGAGGGGACCGATCGCCGTTCGAGGAACGTGTGGTCTCAATCAACCGCGTGGCCAAGGTGGTCAAGGGTGGCCGCCGCTTCAGCTTCACGGCGCTCGTGGTGGTGGGCGACGGCGCCGGCCGAGTCGGCGTCGGGTACGGCAAGGCCAAGGAAGTCCCTGCTGCCATCCAGAAGGGTGTTGAGGTTGCGAAGAAGAGCATGTTCGAGGTTCCGCTCATGAACACGACCATTCCGCACGAGGTCATCGGCGAGGACAGCGCCGGTGTGGTGCTGCTCAAGCCGGCCGCGCCTGGAACCGGTGTCATTGCCGGAGGGCCGGTTCGTGCCGTGGTTGAGGCCGCCGGGATCAAGGACGTGCTATCCAAGTCGCTTGGCTCGGACAACCCGATCAACATCGTGCACGCCGCCATCAAGGGGCTTCGCCAGCTGAGGCGTCCGGAGGAGGTCGCTCGTCTCCGAGGCAGGGACGCCCGTGAGGTCGCGCCGGGTCTGATGGTCCAGGGCGTCGCCGACGCCCAGATGGCCATGGCCGCCAAACGGGCGGAAACGGATGAGGAGGCCGCCGGCGATGGCCAGGCTTAAGGTGACCCAGATGCGCTCCGTTATCGATCGCCCCAAGGACCAGAAGGCGACGGTTCGAGCACTCGGCCTTCATCGGATCAATGATTCGGTGGTGAAAGACGATCGCCCCGAGATCCGCGGAATGATCCAAAAGGTCTCCCACCTCGTTCGAGTCGAGGAGGTCGAGGAATGAAACTTCACCACCTTCGTCCAGGAGACGGCGCCAAGCGGCCCCGTCGGCGGGTAGGTCGAGGACGGGCGGGCCGTCGCGGAAAGACGGCCGGTCGGGGGACCAAGGGATATCTGGCCCGGCACAACTCACGGATCGGCTTCGAGGGTGGACAGATGCCGATTCAGCGCCGAACGCCAAAGCTGAAGGGCTTTACCAATCCAAATCGCGAGGAGTGGGCTGTGGTGAACGTGGAGCGACTCGCGCAGGTGTTCGAGGCCAGGACGACCGTGACGCCGGAGCTTCTTCGCGAGCGTGGTCTGGTTCGAAAAGCGCTCCCCGTCAAGATCCTCGGCAACGGCGAGCTGGACAAGCCGCTCTCGGTCTCAGCCCACGCCGTATCCGACGCGGCGAGGGGGAAGATCGAGGGGGCCGGCGGACGCGTGGAGATCCTTCCGTCGCCGTTAGACTAAGAGTCGCGAAGAGATGCTGAAGGCATTCGTCAACGCGTTCAAAATCCCGGACCTTCGTAAGAAGATCCTGTTCACGGTCGGGATCATCGCCGTGTTCCGGCTCGGCTCCCACCTGCCAGCACCGAACATCAACCTGGCGGCGCTCGAAGAGCTTCGTAACGCGACCAGCGGCCGGGGCCTTTCGGCCCTGCAGTTCATCGACCTCTTCTCCGGCGGGGCGTTGACACGGTTCGCCGTGTTCTCCCTTGGGATCATGCCGTACATCACGAGCTCGATCATCATGCAGCTCCTCACTGTGGTGATCCCCAAGCTCGAGCAGTGGCAGAAGCAGGGTGAACAGGGGATCAAGAAGATCACCCAGTGGACCCGTTACATGACGGTGGTCCTGGCCCTGTTGCAGTCCACCGGTCTGGTGTTTCTCTTCCACAACCAGTTCCAGGTGGTCCGAGTCTTCTCGGCACCGCGTGTCGCGCTGATCGTGCTCACGCTGACCGCCGGCACGGCCATGATCATGTGGCTCGGCGAGCTCATCACCCAGCGCGGCATAGGCAACGGCATGTCGATCCTCATCTTCACCAGCGTGATCTCCACCCTCCCCGCGGAGGGGGCGGCGATCCTGAGGAGCGCCGGCCAGGCGAAGTTCTTCTTCCTGGTTGGCCTGGGGATTCTGATCATCCTGGCCGTTGTGTTCATGGAGCAAGGGCAGCGCCGAATCCCGGTTCAGTACGCGAAGCGGGTCGTCGGCCGACGAATGATGGGCGGCCAGAGCACGTACATTCCGCTGAAGGTCAACCAGGCTGGCGTCATCCCGATCATCTTCGCCTCATCGGTTCTGTACTTCCCCACGCTCCTCCAGAACGTGATTCACGCCCAGTGGTTCCAGAACTTCGTCAACAACACACTGCTTCGGCAGTCGAGCATCGTCTACATGCTGCTGTACGGGTTACTGGTGGTGTTCTTCGCGTACTTCTACACCGCGATCAGCTTCAACCCGCTCGACACCGCCGACAACATTCGGAAGTACGGAGGGTTCATCCCCGGCATTCGTCCGGGACCGCCCACGGCGCAGTACCTCTCCACGATCCTCAACCGCATCACGCTGCCGGGCTCGCTGTTCCTGGCCGCGATCGCCCTGATTCCGTCCGTGTTCCTGGCCATCTGGGCGATCAACGAGTTCCCGTTCGGAGGGACCAGCATCCTGATCACAGTGGGAGTGGCGCTGGAGACCATGAAGCAACTGGAATCCCAGCTGATGATGCGGCACTACGAGGGGTTCCTCCGATAGCTCGCGCTGCGATTCGCATCGCCCACCTTCCCCGCGCCGTTCCGTTCTTTTCCCACTGCGCCCCTCGGGCGCTCCTTCCCCGCTGCGCCCCTCGGGCGCTCCACTAATCGTGCGCCTCGTTCTCCTCGGGCCACCCGGGGCCGGCAAGGGTACGCAGGCAAAACGGCTTTCAAAGGATCACGGGCTCGTTCACGTGGCGACGGGCGACATCTTCCGGTGGAACGTCAAGCATGAGACGGAGCTGGGAAAGATCGCCCAGAGCTACATGGAGAAGGGTGACCTCGTGCCCGACGATGTGGTCGTGCGTATGGTGGTGGAGAGGCTGGAGCGCATCGAGGGCGGATTCATCCTGGACGGCTTTCCTCGAACCGTCCCCCAGGCATTGGCCCTGGAGGAGAACCTCGAGAAGCTCGAGCGACCTCTCACTGCGGCCGTGTACTTCCACATCGAGGAGGAGATCGCTGTGAAGCGGATCTCCGGCCGCCGCAGCTGCTCCAACTGCGGAACCCCATACAACGTCGAGTTCGACCCGCCTCGGGTCGAGAGAGTGTGCGACGTGTGCGGCGGCGAGCTGGTCCAACGAGCAGACGACCGAGAGGACACGGTGAGGCGGAGATTCGAGGTGTACGAAGAGAGCACCATGCCGCTCCGGCGGTTTTACGCCGAACGGGGTCTTCTTCGGGAAATCGATGCCGATGGAGAAGAGGAGGAGGTAGCGCGGCGACTCGAAGGCTCGCTGGACCTTCCGGCGAAATCGGCCGCGCCCGGCGAATGATCATTTTCAAGTCGCCCGAGGAGATCGAACGCATGCGTCGAGCCGGTCGGGTCGTCGCGAGGACGATGGATCGTCTCCTCGAGGAAGTACGGCCCGGCATCACCACCGCGGAGCTGGACGGTATCGCAGAGAAGTCCATTCGCGGCGAAGGCTGCCTCCCGAGCTTCAAGGGATACCGAGGGTTCCCCGCATCCATCTGCACCTCCCTCAACGATGAAGTGGTCCACGGCATCCCTGGGTCCAGGGTGGTCGGTGAAGGTGATCTTCTCTCGCTCGACGTCGGTGCGATCTGGGAGGGGTACCACGGTGACTCCGCTGTGACGGTCATTGTTGGGCCACCTCCGTCGGATATAGCCGAGAAGCTGGTTCGGGTCGCCGAGGAGTCCCTGGAGGCGGGAATCGCCGAACTGCGACCCGGTAGACGGCTCTCGGACGTCGGCCACGCTGTTCAGCAGGTGGTCGAGGGCGCCGGTTTCAGCTGCGTCCGCGAGTACGCCGGCCACGGGATAGGACGTGCTCTTCATGAAGACCCACAGATACCGAATTACGGTCCTCCCGGGCGAGGTCCCGCCATCCGACCGGGACTGGTGGTCGCCATCGAGCCCATGGTGAACGTTGGCGGCTGGCGAACTCGCGTGCTCCGAGACCAGTGGACCGTGGTGACCGTCGACGGAAGCCTCTCCGCCCACTTCGAGCACACCATCGCCGTCACAGACGAGGGCACAGAAGTCCTTACCGCGCGCTAGCTACAGGACCGGCCTGTTACGGCGGCGCCCGGTTGTCCTCGATCACCGATCCGTCGGCTCGCCTGAACAGCGGTCCCTGGTCGGTCATCTCCACGCTGAAGCCGTCTTCATGGACCAGTTGATGGTGGCGCCGGCACAGGAGCACGCAGTTGGCGAGTGAGGTCTCTCCTCCATCCGCCCAGTGCCTGATGTGGTGGACGTCACACCACGAAGCGGGCCGTCCGCACCGCGAGAACCGGCATGACTTGTCCCGGGCGTCACCGCCCGGCGGATGGCCTGAGGCACTACCGGGATCTTCCTCCCCACATCGAGCGGCTCGGACCTCGTCCGGGTATCCCTCCAGCTGAGACAGCTTCGAACACATGTTCGTATTCTAAAGAGGGGGTCTGACACGACTTCAACGGTGGACCGCGTGGGCTGTCAGTGCAGTCCCGTATACTGTTCATTGTTCGGCGCTGCCCGAACTCTTTGCCGTGCGCAAAAGGTGATTGGAATTTGGCAAAAAAGGATGCGATCGAAGTCGAGGGAACAGTGGTGGAGCCATTGCCCAATGCCATGTTCAGAGTCGAACTGGAAAATGGGCACAAGGTTCTCACCCACATCTCGGGAAAGATGCGGATGAACTACATCCGGATTCTCCCTGGAGACAGGGTGTTGGTGGAACTTTCCCCCTACGATCTATCCAGGGGGCGAATCGTCTACCGGTACCGGTGACGCTCACCGCGGGTCCGGCAAGCAGGAGCGAGGATGAAGGTTCGACCGTCGGTCAAGAAGATGTGCGATCGGTGCAAGGTGATCCGCCGTGGTGGGCGGATCATGGTCATCTGTTCGAATCCCCGGCATAAACAGCGGCAGGGCTAGAACCGGCAGAGAAGAGAGGACCGAGAAACGTGGCGAGAATCGCGGGTGTCGACCTTCCGAGAGAGAAGCGTGTGGACGTCGCCCTCCGGTACATCTACGGGATCGGCCCGACCAGGGCCATGGAGACCGTGAACGGGCTGGGCTTGGACGGCGGCCGGAAGATCCGCGACCTGACGGACGAAGAGGTCACCAAGATTCGAGGCTGGATCGACCGCAACTACAAGGTCGAGGGAGACCTTCGCCGCGACGTCGCTCAGGACATCAAGCGGAAGATCGAAATCGGGTCCTACCAGGGCGTCCGGCACCGGAGAAGCCTGCCGGTACGGGGGCAGCGGACGCACACGAACGCCCGGACCCGTAAGGGGCCGAAGAAGACCGTCGGAGTGAGGCGGAAGACTAAGTAGCCGCAGATTGTTGAGGTAAAGGATGGCGAACCCGAAGACCAAGAAGCCGCGCCGCCGGGAA
Organism: Actinomycetota bacterium; assembly: GCA_036259835.1. Classification (GTDB taxonomy): domain Bacteria; phylum Actinomycetota; class UBA4738; order UBA4738; family UBA4738; genus JALYGK01. The sequence goes on along the minus strand of DATABA010000075.1, from coordinate 3,482 downwards.
AAGAAGAATATTCCCCACGGGCAGGCCCACATCAAGTCGACGTTCAACAACACGATCGTCACGATCACCGACCTGGATGGGAACACGCTGTCTTGGGCAAGTGCCGGTAACGTCGGCTTCAAGGGGTCCCGCAAATCCACCCCGTTCGCCGCCCAGCTCGCGGCGGAGGCAGCCGCCCGGCGAGCGCAGGAACATGGGCTTTCGAAGGTCGACGTGTTCGTGAAGGGACCCGGCTCGGGCCGGGAGACCGCCATTCGGTCGCTCGCCGCGACCGGACTGGAGATCCTGGGCATCCAGGACGTGACTCCGGTCCCGCACAACGGGTGCCGTCCCCGGAAGAGGCGGCGCGTCTAGCAAGTAGTAAGACCCGGCGGCGCGAACGGCGACCGGCGGGAAAGCGATGCGGGGTAGAAGTGGATGATCCCCCGCAAAGGAGGAAACGCACGTGCTCATCGTCGCAAGACCCCAGATCACCGAAGACGTCTCTTCGCCTACCCGGTCGAAGTTCGTCATCGAGCCCCTTCAGCCCGGGTTCGGCTACACGCTCGGCAACGCGCTCAGAAGGACCCTTCTGTCGTCGATCCCAGGGACAGCTATATCGTCCGTTCGGATCGACGGCGTCCTGCACGAGTTCTCGACCATTCCCAAGGTCACCGAGGACGTCACCGACATCATCCTCAACCTCAAGCGGCTGGTGCTTCGCTCGGAGGTCGAGGAACCCGTTACGGCCACGCTGCGGGGCCGAGGCCCCGGTGAAGTAACCGCGAAAGACATCGATTCCCCGGCGGGTGTCGAGGTCCTCAATCCCGACCTGCACATCGCCACGCTGGCGAGGGGCGGTGCGCTCGACCTCGAGATGACCGTCCAACGAGGGGTCGGGTATGTGCCGGCAGACCGAAACAAGAATCCGCGTGATCCCATCGGCGTGATTCCGGTGGATTCGATCTTTTCACCTGTTCGGCGGGTCACGTACTCGGTCGAGGCAACCCGAGTCGAGCAGATGACCGACCGCGATCGCTTGATCCTGGACGTGGAGACCGACGGGTCCATCAGCCCGCGAGAAGCGGTCGCGTCGGCCGGTACCACCCTTTCCGAGCTGGTCAACCTGTTCGGGGGATTGGCGGAGTCGCCCGGCCTCCAGGTCGGGCCTGCCGTCCAGGACCAGGAGCTCACCGGCGACCTGGCGCTGACGGTCGAAGATCTCAACCTTTCGGTCCGCTCCTACAACTGCCTGAAGCGCGAGGGCGTCAACACCGTTGGTGATCTGGTCCAGAAGAGTGAAGCGGAGCTCATGGACATCCGGAACTTCGGGCAGAAGTCCATCGATGAGGTGAAGGCCAAGCTCGACGAGCTCGGGCTCTCACTAAGGGAGGAGTAGTGCCGAAGCCGAGGAAGGGCCCGCGTCTCGGGTCCGGTCCGGACCACGAGCGGTTGATGCTGGCCGGCATGGCCGCCCAGCTATTCGAACATGGACGAATCCGGACGACGGAGGCGAAGGCCAAGGCGCTTCGGCCCCTCGCCGAGCACCTCATCACGTTCGCCAAGAAGGGGGACGTGCACGCCAGACGAGAGGTGCTCCGAAGACTGACCGATCGCGACGTGGTCCACAAGCTGTTCGCGGAGATCGGCCCCCGATACGCCGAGCGAAATGGCGGCTACACGCGCGTGCTGAAGCTCGGGCAGCGGAAGGGCGACGGCGCGCCGATGGCGCTCATCGAGCTCCTCCCTGAGGAGGAGTAGGCCGCGGCTCACCCTCGAGTTTTCAAGCTCGTCCTGGCGTACGACGGGACGGACTTTCGAGGGTGGGCCAAGCAGCCTGGGGTTCGAACCGTTGAAGGCGTCGTGGAGAACGCCCTCACGCGCGTCCTTCGCGAGCGGCCCTCTCTATCGGTTGCCGGCCGAACGGACGCCGGCGTGCACGCTGAAGGACAGGTCGTCTCTTTCGTCGCAACCCGAGACCTCGATTCGTCAAGGATCCAGCGAGCGCTCAATGGGATGCTCGCGCCGGAGGTCGTGGTCGTTCGGGCGGCCCGAGCGCCCGCGTGGTTTGATGCGAGACGGAGCGCCACTGGACGCGAGTACCGCTACTGGATCGACACCACGGCGGTCCCCGACCCGTTCACGGCCCGGTTCGTGTGGCACCGCCCGGGCGAGCTCGACGTCGAAGCCATGCGGCGGGCTGCGGAAATGCTCGTCGGCGAAAACGACTTCGCTTCGTTCTGCCGGGCACCGAAGCTGCCGGCGAGGACGGTGCGGACGCTCCGGGAGCTCATGGTCACGCCACGGGGCCGGCGCGTGGTCATTACGGCGAAGGCCGATTCGTTCCTCCACCAGATGGTTCGGAGCCTCGTGGGAACTCTGGTCTCCGTCGGAGAAGGCAAGATCGAGGCCGAATCCATGCCGGCGATCCTGAAGGCCCGGGAGCGTTCCGCCGCGGGGCCGATCGCTCCTCCTCACGGGCTGTCCCTGGTCCGGGTGACGTACGCCGCTTCCGCCGGCCAAGGCCGCCGAGAGTAAGAATTAGCGGTCGGACTTTAGCCGAGGACCACAGTGGACCAACCGCCAAACGCTCAAGGAACCGCAGGTCGACGGCGTGTGATCCTTCTGGTCGTCGCGGCGCTCCTCGTCGCCGCAGTCGGGGGCGTTGTGGTAGGAGTTCTCCTCGCCCGTAACCAGGCGCCCCAGACCGCACCGAGCCCTTCGCCAACCCCCACCCCGGCGTCTCCGTCGCCGCAACCGGTTCCAACTCAGACGGTGCAGTCCCCACAGCCACTCGCCACCGAGACGTTCATCATGCCCTCACGGAACATCGGGTGCGGGTTCTTCGAGGCGCTTCGGTGTGACATCCTGAGCGGCCTGAATCCCACTCCGTCCGGCGCGTGCGAACTCGACTGGACGGGGCTGACGCTCGAGCCCCAGGGAAATGCCGCGCCGCAATGCGCCGGGGACACCGTGTTCGATCCTCAGGCACCCGCTCTCGAATACGGGCAAACGTGGAGCCTGGCCGGGATCAACTGCCAATCGCGACAATTGGGCCTTCGATGCACGAATGCTCTGGGGCATGGTTTCGAGCTGGCCAGAGCCGACTGGGAAGTCTTTTAGAGGAACCAAGCCCGGCTCGGGATGGACCCAGATCCGCTTCTTTGACGGGGTACAAGAACCCCAGCTAAACTGCTTTGTCGGCCGATCCCGGCCCTCTTTCTTGTCTTAATGCCAACCATGAAGACCTTTTCGCCAAAGCCGCGCGACATCGACCGAAAGTGGTACGTGGTCGATGCAGAAGGCGCTGTCCTCGGCCGGCTGGCCGCGCACGTGGCCACCATCCTCCGGGGTAAGCACAAGCCGATCTTCGCCCCGCACGCAGACACGGGTGACCACGTCGTCGTCATCAACGCCCGCGGCGTTCGGGTCACCGGCGGGAAGGCCGAATCAAAGATGTACTACAGACACTCGGGCTACCCCGGCGGTCTTCGAACCATGCC
>DATABA010000074.1:0-4209 GCA_036259835.1 Actinomycetota bacterium | reverse complement strand
CCCGACTCCCGCGAGCGCCGTCTTGATCCCCTCTTCCCCCACCACAAAGGCGGTCTGGCCGCTCGCTCCCTCCCTCTCGAGCATCACGGCGGTGGCGACGGCAGAGGTGAGTATCTCCGAAGGATTCGCGGGAACACCCATTCCCTCCAGCTTCGCTGCGACCGCCTCCTGGGTCAGGCTTGAGTTGTTCGTCAGGAACAACAAGGGCGTGCCCAGCGCGCGCACCTTGTCCACCACGGCTCCGCTACCAGGCACGGCCTCGATCCCGCGGTACATCACGCCGTCGAGGTCGATCAGAACGGTGTCGTAGCGCTCGACGAGGGTGGAGCTCACGGTGAGGTGCTAGCCGGCGATGCGAGCGAGCGCCTCGCGGTACTCGTCGACCGTCGGTCGCATGGCGATCGCCAGCTTCAGGTGCGCGATCGCCCTGGTGCGCTCGCCTGTCCGGGCGCACGACAGTGCCAGACCGAAATGCGCGTAATCATTGACCGGGTCGATCTCGACGGCTTTGGCAAACTCCCTCCGCGCTCGCGCGGGTCTTCCGCAGAGGTAGTGCGCGCGGCCCAGGGCCTCCCTGATCGAGCCCTTCTCCGGTTCGATGAGTTTGGCCTCCGTCAGGAGCATCGCGGCCTGGTGTGGGTGCCCAGTTCGAAGGAATTCGCCGGCTCGGGAAACGAGCTCATATGCCCGGCTCGAGCGGTCGTCGGCCACAGATCCGATTTGCGCCTCGTAACTCACGTCTCCTCGATTCTTCTATAAAGGTGCGTTAATGCCTGAGGTTCGCCCATTTGTCGGCCTGTTCTACGACCCTGCGGTCGCTGGCCCTCTCGAGAAGCTGACCGCCCCACCCTACGACCTGATATCCCCCGACGATCAGGCACGGCTTTATCGGGCAAGCCCGTACAACATCGTTCGACTGGATCTCGGTAAGGATGAACCCGGCGACAGCGCCTCAGACGACAAGTATACGAGGGCCGCTGCCTACCTCTCGGCGTGGCGGTCGGAGGGTGTCCTATCGCCGACACGGGAACCGTGCGTGTACCCATACGAGCTCAGGTTTCAGCTGGAAGCCCGGGAGCGCCGGATTCGCGGCGTCATCGCCGAGGTCTCGCTCGACTCATCCACCGGGACGATCGTGCCGCACGAACGAACGATGCCCGGGCCCGTGCGGGACCGGCTGAGACTCCTTCGCAACGTTCAGGCGAACCTTTCACCGATCTACACCGTCTTCGCCGGGCCGGCGCCCGAGCTCTCTCACATTCTGGACACAACGATGAAGGAGCTGCCTCGGGCCGAAGTCACGGACGAAACGGGGACGACGCACACTCTGTGGGCGACGGCAGAGCATACGGATGCCATCGCCCATGCGGTCAAGGACAGGATCCTGATGATCGCCGACGGCCACCATCGCTACACGGTCGCACTGGCCTACCAGGATGAGATGCAGCAGCGGCGGGGACCGGGACCGTGGGATTCGATGATGATGCTGATCGTCGATGCTGGATCCGAAGATCCGCCCGTGCTCCCGATCCACCGCGTGGCTCGGAACGACACCGGACCGGCCGGCACCTCCGGGAGGGTGGTCCGGGACCTGGCAGAGGTTCTGGCAAGCGTTCGAGACGAGGACCTCACCTACGGAACCGTTCGATGGGAGGACGGCAACGTTGTGCACCGGGTCGCTTCTCTCAACGGAGAGCCGCCGACCGTCCGGGCCCTTCACGACTCCGTGTTGGACGTCCTTCCCGACCTGGGTCTTCGCTTCATCGCCGACGTCGTCGCGGCTGAACGCGCGGTTCTCGACCGGAGCGCTTCCGTGGCCTACGTCCTTCCACCGACGAAGGTGGATCGTGTGTGGAGCCTGGTCAGGGCCGGCGAGAAGATGCCGCAGAAATCGACGTACTTCTGGCCGAAGCCCCGCACCGGCTTGGTGATCCGGCCGTTCCTACCGGACTAGCGCTCACGAATAGGGTCGGCCGTCTCGAGCTTCTTCACCTCCGTCGCCACCACCTCGGTCACGGACCTCCCGCCGCCCCCGTCGCGGAAGAACCGCCTGACCAGATGCCCTCGGACCAGAACCGGATCACCTTTCGCCAGCGCTTCGCATGCCTTCCGAGGCAGGCGGTCCCATGCCGATACGGGCAAGGGCAGAACCCGCTTGCCGGCCTCGGGAACGTGGAGCCGGAACCGAGCGACCTGATCGCCCGAAGGCATCTCTTTCATCTCCGGGTCGTCGGAGACCCTTCCCGCCAAGACAACGACATTCACTGCGACCATCACTCCCCCTTCCTTCACGGGAAGGTAGGAGCCCCCACTGACATCGAAACGTTGTCCCGTGCTCACCAGCGGTTTTGGCGAGTCGAACGCTGCATGGCGGCTACACTCCGGATCGGTGCAGGACCCTCCGATCCCTCCTCAGACGTATGAAGCGGCCCACGGCATCACGGGGGTCGACACATTCATGGCGGGACGCACTGGCGTCACCTCGGCGTATCTTCTCTCCGCGACCGAGCCGGCCCTGGTGGAGACCGGCCCCACCACTTCGGTCGAAGCCGTGAAGACAGGACTCGCTTCCCTGGGACTGGGTCCGGAAGACCTGGCCCATATCGTCGTGACGCACATCCACCTCGATCACGCCGGTGGAGTCGGCACATTGAGCGCGAGCTTTCCTCGGGCGATGGTCTGGGTCCACGACCGAGGAGCACCTCACCTGGCCGACCCGGCCAGGCTTGTCGACAGCGCGAGTCGTCTCTACGGACCCGAGCGGCTGAACCACTTGTTCGGGCCGGTCGAGCCGGTACGGGCAGATCGCCTGAGACGACTCGGTGAGGGAGACAAGGTGGAGTTGGGCGATCGATGGCTCGACGTCATGTACACGCCGGGGCATGCGTCACATCACATAGCCCTCGCCGACTCGTTGAGCGGCGCCGTGTTCACCGGGGATGCACTCGGGATCCATCTCCCCGATATGCGGGTGCTCAGACCGGCCACCCCGCCGCCCGATGTTGATGTCGAGCGCGGCGTGGAAAGCATCCAGCGAATCGCCGCCCGCGCCGAGTCGGTGCTGTTGTTCAGCCACTTCGGTCCGGTGTCGGAAGTCCAGGAGCTCTGCTCCATCGCGTCGTCGAGGCTTCGAAGGTGGGCCGATATCGTCAGGGAGGCGCTGGACGAGACCGACGATATCGACCGGATCACCGAACTATTGGAACGGCGAACCGCGGATGAGTTCAAACCCGCGCATGCGGAGGCTGAGGCTCCAGACCTGGACAGATACAACGTCCTGTCGTCGACGAAGATGAACGCTCAAGGGTTGGTTCGCTACTGGAGGAAGCGCGAGGCTCAGGAGGCCTGAAGCGTCGCCAGTCGTTCGGCGGCATCGAACGCGGAAGGGTCGTGGTCGACGACCCGAGCGAACTCGAGGGCGGCCTCTGGGCGGCGGCCCGCCCGCTCCAGGACGTCCCCCGCCGTGTACCAGAGGCGCAGATCGAACGGACGCGCCGTACGTTCGTCGGTCCGCAAGGCCCGGGTCATGGCAAGCGCCTCATCGAAGCGGCCCAGGTCAGCAAGGGCAGATGCGCCCACAACGGCCGCTTCGGCACGCGCCTCGTCATCGATCGTGGCACGGAGAGCTTCTCTGGCGGGTTCTATCGCCTTCTCCGGCGCGCCGAGGGCACGGTGACAGTCGGCGATCAGGTGGTTCTGATCCACTCGGCCGGTCATCCGGCGGTAGGCCTGTAGCTCGCGAAGCGCTTCGCGAAATCGCTCCGATTGATAGAGCGCGATACCCAAGAGTTCGCGAACCGCTCCGGACCGAGGTGCGTGGTCCTTCGCTGCTTCGGCGGCTGAGACGGCCGCCGAGACCCTGCCTTCTTCCAGGAGCGAAACGACGTCCTCGAACGCCTTGATCGCCGCGTCGGCTCGGCCGGGTCGCGACGTCGCCCGGATGTCATCGACGACGGCCCGAGGGAGCGGACGCTCGATGCGGCGGCTGCCGCCTCCCGCGGTTTCGCCGCCGAACCGATCACGCCTCATGGCGTGGCAACCGTACACGGAACAAGAAAGGGCCCCCTTTCGGGGGCCCTTCTCAAGATGTCTCGGCGGCGACCTACTCTCCCACCCCGTTGCCAGGGCAGTACCATCGGCGCTGAAGGGCTTAACTGCCGGGTTCGGAATGGGACCGGGTGTTTCCCCTTCGCTATGGCCACCGAAACG
>DATABA010000073.1:0-16697 GCA_036259835.1 Actinomycetota bacterium | reverse complement strand
GTACAGGGTTCCGGGAAGGAACCCGAGCCGCTCCCCCGCCTCGACCGCCGGCCGCGTCAGGATGATTCGCGAAACTTCCCGATCCTGAAGCGCCTTTACCGCGGTGGCCACCGCGAGGTACGTCTTGCCAGTTCCCGCCGGCCCGATGGCGAACGTGACGGTGTTCCGCCTGATGGCGTCGACGTACCGCTTCTGGCCGAGCGTCTTCGGTGCGACCGCCCTGCCGCGGTTCGTGAGGATCACGTCGCCGAGGACCTCTGACGGTCTGGCCTGATCCTCCTTGATCATGTCGATGGTCTTGCCCACGGACTCTGCGGTCAGACCATGTCCCTGGTTCAGGATCTCCAGGAGCTCCTCGAAGAGAAGAGCGACACGTTCGACGTCGTGCTCCTCGCCGGTGATGGTGATCTCGTTGCCGCGGACATGGATCTCGGAGTCGAAGGCCGATTCAACGAGCTTGAGAAGCTCGTCCCGCTGACCAAGGAGCGCAACCATCGGCTGGTTGCCCGGGACCAGGATCTTGACTTGTGTGAGGGCTTTCGCCAAGGGGGTCTCGTACCTCAACGACTATTGCAAAAGGGGCCGCATGCGCCGCGGCCCTGACACCTCAAGTATACGGGAGTCACCCCGGCGGCCAGCCGAAGCCGCGCCCACCAAGCAAGTGAAAGTGGAGGTGAAGGACGCTCTGTCCCGCGTTCACGCCGACGTTGGTGACAAGCCGCCAGCCGGAGCGATCGATGTTCTCCGCCTCGGCCAGATGCGCGGCGGTCTGCATGAGCTCCGCGAGCAACTTCCCGTCCTTGTCGCCCAACGAGGCGGCGGACTCGACGTGCTCCTTGGGGATCAGGAGGATGTGTGTCGGTGCCTGTGGGTTGATGTCGCGAAAGGCCACGACGTTGTCCGAGGAATGGACCACCTCGGCCTGGACTTCGTTCCTCGCAATCTTGCAGAAGAGGCATTCGCTGGCCTGTGCCATGACCGCAATCTATCCGAGGCGTCCGTAGTGAGCCAAGGCCAGCGATGCAGCGACCACGGCGGCGGTCTCTGTTCGAAGCACATTCGGCCCGAGCGAGGCCACGTTTGCTCCGGCCTTCTGAGCAGCCCCCACCTCCGCCTCCGAGAATCCGCCTTCCGGTCCGATGAGGAGGGCGACGTCGCCGGCCGTTGGGGGGAGGCCCATCCGAAGAGGCAACTCCGCCCGCTCCCACAGAAGGACCTTCGACGACGAGGCCGACTCCAGCCACCGGTTCAGCTCACCGCCGTCCTCCACCACCATGAGGAAGGCCTGGCGAGACTGCATGGCCGCCTCGCGGGCCGTCGTTCGGAGCCGCGCCAGCGCGTTCTCAACTCGAGTGTCCTCCCAGGCCCTGACGGATCGTTCGGTCCGCAGAACAACCATTCGATCAACTCCGAGCTCGGCCAGCTTCTGGACCGCCCATCGCAGGCGCTCACCTTTTGGTGGGGCCAGCGCGACCGTGACGACGGGCTTCGCAGATTCCACTTTTTCGACTCGCTCGATCTGGACGACCGCCCGTCCTCGGTTCTCGCCGGCGAGGCGGCCCGTCCCCACCTGTCCGCGGCCATCGGCGAGCGTCACCGGCTCGTTTGGTCGAAGCCGAAGCGACCGGAGGGCGTGGCGGGAATCGTCGGGCGTTAGTTCGACTGCCCCGGGGCGAAGCTGGTCGACGAAGAACCGAGGAGCGGAGATCTAGGCCCTCATCTGCGGTAATGCCGGATCACTTCTCGGTGAGCTTGCGCAGTTTTCCGAGGATCCCGCGATGTCCATCACCTTGCTCGCCGCGGAGTTCGGCGAGCCGCTCCAGGAGGGCGCGCTCCTCTTTCGTCCTGGGCGCCGGATTCTCCACGATCACGTTTACAAAGATGTCGCCTCTCCCGCGACCACCGAGCTGCGGGACCCCCTTCCCGCGGAGCCGCACCACCGTGCCGGATTCCGTTCCTGGTTGAAGCCGAACTCGCTCGGAGCCCTCCAGCGTCGGCACGTCCACATCGGTCCCGAGCGCCGCGAGCGTCATCGGTACCGGTAGGGCGCACACCAGGTCCTGCCCTCTGCGTTCGAACACCGGATGTGGAGTAACGCGAAGCGACACGTAGAGATCGCCGGGGCCGCCTCCGTGCCGGCCCTCCTGTCCGGCCGAGGTCACGCGAAGCTCCATTCCGTCCGCCACACCCGCCGGAATCTCGACTTTGATGGCCTGCCGCTTCGAGACGCGTCCCTCCCCGCCGCAGTCTCGGCATGGTGAAGCAATCTCTTCCCCGGTTCCCTCGCATACGGTGCACGTGCGGGCGGTCATGACGGTTCCGAACACGCTGCGCGAGACGTCCTGAACCTCGCCGGCGCCGCCGCACGTCCTGCATCGCGATGGGTGCGTTCCCGGTTCGCAGCCCGTCCCCCCGCATCGGGAGCACTCCTCCAGGCTGTCGACTTCGACCTCTTTCGTCGTGCCGAACACGGCTTCCTCGAAGGACAGGGCGACCTGCGCGAACACATCTTCGCCGCGTCGTACCCGCGTGCGGCGCCGCGTGGCCCTGGGCCGGCTTCCGAAGCCCCCGCCGAAGAAGACATCGAAGATGTCGCTCATGTCGCCGAAGGGGAACAAGTCGGGGTCGGAGGCGGCGGCGCCGGTCGATCCGAACATGTCGTACTGCCGCCTTCGGGCCGGATCGGACAGCGTCTGGTACGCCGCGGTGATCTCCTTGAACCGCTGCTCCGCCTCCGGGTCCTTGTTGACGTCCGGGTGAAGCTCGCGCGCCAGCTTTCGATAGGCGCGTTTGATTTCTTCGTCGGTCGCGCCTCTGGAAACGCCCAGGACGCCGTAGAGATCAGGAACCCTGGCCATCGAAGCGAGTGTACCGGCCGCTTACTTCGCTATCGCTGAACCAGCAGCAAGGTCAGGGGGCCGCCGCGTCACCGGCAGCCGAGAGGCGCTTGGCCACTTCTCGAACCGCCGAGATAGCAGCGAGGTAGTCCATCCTGGTCGGACCGATCACACCGATCGTGCCGGTGGCGCCCCCGCCGGCGACGAACGGAGCGGCGACAACGCTCGCCTCCCACATTTCGGGCAGCGGGTTTTCGTGTCCGATCATCACGCTGACGGGTGGAGCCAGCGCCGCTTGGCGCAACAGTCGAAGGATCGCCGATTCGCGCTCCAGCGCCTGATAGATCCTTCGCAGCGTCTCCCGTCGTTCGAACGCTTCCTCTGCGGCGATGTTCGCCACGCCGCCCAGGAAGATGTGGGTGGTCTCGCCGGCTTGCCCGATCGACTCGAGCGCCTCGGCGACACGGTCGAGAATGGTTCGGTCGCCGCCGGTGGCGGCCTTGGCTCGTTCCCGAGCGGTCCCCCGAGCGGCGTTGAGCGTGCGTCCCCGGAAAGCCTCGATCACGGTTCTCGAGACGTCCTCGATTTCTTCGTCCGAGACGCCGGCGAGCTCGAGCTGCCGCTTTTCGATCTGTCCGGTTTCGAATACCACGAGCATCAGGGTCGCCGTCCCGAGGTTCACCAGCTCGGCTCGGGCGATCTTCGTTTCAGTCGGGCTTGGGGCGAGCGCAAGCGAGGCGTACCGGGTCAATCGGGACAGGAGCTGCGTCGTTCCTCGGAGCATCTCGTCCACGTTGGCGAGGGCCTCGTCGAAGAAGTGCACGATGGCGCGACGCTCGGCGCTTCGAAGGCGCGGAGTCGGTGGAAGGAGATTGACGTAGTAGCGATAGGCGAGATCCGTCGGGGCGCGACCGGCCGAGGTGTGCGGTTGCGTCAGGTAGCCCATCTCCTCCAGCGCTGCCAGCTCGTGGCGAATGGTCGCCGAGCTCACCCCAAGCGCCGAGGCCGCCGCCACCGCCTCGCTCCCGACAGGCTCGCCGGAGCGGATGTACTGCTCGACGAGCGCGGTGAGGATTGCTCCTTTACGAGGACTGAGGTCTCCGGTAGCCATTGCCACTACTACATTTAGCACTCTCAAGCTGAGAGTGCTAGCTCTCTTGAGCTTGTCGCCGCTACGGGCTCCCCAGGGCCAGGACGACGTCGTTGGCCACGAACATGCCGCGGTCGGTTAGGGACAGCCGGCCGCCCTCGGCAATGGCCAAACCGTCGGCGACGAAGGCGTCGGCTCGCGCCGTCTTCACCCACTCCACCGGCACACCGTCGCTCACCCGGAGTCCCAGAAGGAGACGCTCGAGCGCCTGATCTTCCTCGCTGAGACGTTCCTCTCCCCCAACGGGCGGGGTCCCCGAACGAACCGCCTCGATGTACTGAGCCGGCGGTCGCACGTTCCACCACCTTCGAGCCCCCCGATGCGAATGGGCGCCCGCTCCGAGCCCGAGGTAGGGTCGCCCCTGCCAGTAGCCCAGGTTGTGCCGCGACCGGTGACCTGGCACCGCCCAGTTCGAGATCTCGTAGTGCTCGTAGCCCGCTTCGCGGAACACGTCGCACGCCCGCTCGTACATGCGCGACTGCACGTCCGGATCGGGCGCCCGGACGATACCGGCCGCGACCCTCCTCCCGAGCGGAGTCGCCGGCTCAACGGTGAGGGCGTAACAGGAAAGGTGGTGGGGGCGAAGAGCGACCGTTTCGCCCAGGGTCGCCTCCCACGATTCGAGGGACTCGCCGTCGGCTCCGTAGATGAGATCCAGGTTGATGTCATCGAAGCCGGCTTGCCGAGCCGCATGGAACGCCTCACGTGCGGAATCCGCAGGATGCAGTCGCTCCAGGGCAATGAGAACCGAAGGATCGAATGACTGAACACCGATGGACAGACGAGTGACCCCCGCCCTTCGTAGCTCCAGCAGGTACTCCTTATCGACCGTGTCCGGGTTGGCCTCGCACGTGATCTCGGCCTCCGGCGCGATCCGGAACGTCCGCCGGAGGCTCGCCAGCAGGCCGTGGAGCGTGCCGGCCGCAAGCGTGGTTGGGGTGCCTCCGCCGAGAAACACCGAGACGAAGCGCGCGTCGGCCCACTCGCCCTTCGTCATCTCGGACTCGGCGGCCAGGGCCTCGACGTACCGCCCGGATAAGGGTTCCATCCCTGCATACGCGTTGAAGTCGCAGTAGCCACACCGCGTCAGACAGAAGGGGATGTGGACGTAGAGCCCGGCTTCGGTCATGCCTGCTTCCCCGCCGGCTCCCGGTCCACGCGCAGCGCGGCGATGAAGGCCTCCTGCGGCACGTCGACCCGGCCCACTCGTCGCATCCGCCGCTTCCCCTCACGTTGGCGTTCGAGGAGCTTCCGCTTCCGGGTCACGTCGCCGCCGTAGCACTTCGCCAGCACGTCCTTCCGCTTCGCTCGCACCGTCTCGCGAGCAACGATCCGGCTCCCGATGGCTGCCTGGATCGCCACGTCGAACAGCTGTCTCGGGATCAGGTCACGCAGGCGCGCGGTGATCGCCTTCCCGTACGGGTAGGCCTTGTCGCGGTGCACGACGGCGGAAAATGCGTCGACCGGCTCCCCCTGCAGGAGCACATCCACCCGGACCAGTTCGGTCTTCTCGTAGCCCCAGTGCTCATAGTCCAGCGACGCGTACCCGCGTGTTCGCGACTTCAACAAATCGAAGTAGTCGAAAATGATCTCTGCGAGCGGAAGCAGGTAGTGCACCTCAACGCGCTCGGGCGAGAGGTATCGCATGTCCTGAAGGTCGCCCCGGCGCTGCTGGCACAGCTCCATCACCGGACCGAGGTAGGTGGACGGGGTCACGATCGTCGCCACGACGAACGGCTCCTCCACCCAGTCGTACGTTCCCGGCGGTGGCATCTCGGAGGGGTTATGCACGCTGATGTGCTCGTCCCCACGACGGACGATGAACTCGACGTTCGGCGCGGTGGCGATGAGCTCGAGGTCGAACTCGCGCTCCAGTCGCTCCTTGACGATGTCCATGTGAAGGAGGCCAAGGAACCCGCACCGAAACCCGAATCCGAGCGCCCGAGACGACTCCGGTTCGTACACCAGCGCCGCGTCCGAGAGCTTGAGTTTGTCCAGGGCGTCTCGGAGCAGCGGGTAGTCGCCGCCATCCACGGGGTACAGCCCGCTCCACACCATGGGCTTGGGGTCCTGGTATCCGGGAAGGGGTTCCTCGGCGCGGTACGACTCCAGCGTCATCGTGTCGCCCACCTTCGCCTGGCGAACTTCCTTCATGCGCGTCACCACGTAGCCGACCTCACCGGCTCCGAGTCGCTGGACGGCGGTGGCATCAGGGGCGAACACGCCGACCTCCTCGGCCTCGGATACCGCTCGGCTCGACATCAGGAGAATGCGGGCCCGGGTTCGGATCTCTCCGTCGACGACTCGGATGTACGCCGCCACGCCGCGATACGGGTCGTAGCTCGAGTCGAAGATGAGTGCCCGGAGCGGGGCTGCACCCTCCGCGTTGCCCGTTGGACCTGGGACCCTCGTCACCACCGCATCAAGAAGGTCGACCACTCCGGCGCCCGTCTTCGCGGAGACCCGAAGCACCTCCTCCGGTCGACACCCGGTCAGCTCGGCAAGCTCGCGGACGACTTCATCGACGTCGGCCTGAGGAAGATCGATCTTGTTCACTGCCGGAACGATCACCAGCCCCGCTTCAGAGGCCAGATGCAGGTTGGCGAGTGTCTGCGCTTCGATGCCCTGTGCCGCGTCGACCAGAAGGATGGCGCCCTCGCATGCCGCGAGGCTCCGCGACACCTCATAGGTGAAGTCCACGTGCCCAGGTGTATCGATCAGATTCAGCTCGAATTCGGTCGCGTCTTTCGTGTACCGGAGCCGAACCGCCTGCGCTTTGATGGTGATGCCTCGCTCGCGTTCGAGGTCCATGCGATCGAGATACTGGTCGCGCATCTGGCGTTCGGTGACAGCGTGCGTCACCTCGAGGAAGCGGTCGGCGAGCGTGGACTTCCCGTGGTCGATATGCGCGACGATGCAGAAGTTGCGAATGCGCGACTGATCCATCCTCGAGTTAGCCTACGCGCCGCTGTTACAATCGCCCGCCGTGGCGAATATCAAGTCGCAGATCAAGCGAAACCGTCAGAACGAACGACGGCGCGTTCAGAACAAAGCGGTTCGAACGTCGTTGAAGACCGCTGCGAAGAAGGTCCGCACGGCAGCCGCGGCGGGCGAAGGGGAAGCCGCAACCACGCAGCTTCGTCAGGCGATCAAGGAGATCGACAAGGCCGCCTCGAACGGGACGCTCCACAAGCGAGCTGCTGCAAGGCGAAAGTCGCGGCTGGCTCGAGCGGTCAACGACTCACGCGCACCGGCACGCTGAGCGCGGCCTCGCGGTCTCCCGCGATCGCGGCGACCAGGGCCGCGAGAACCGACTCGGCGTCCAAACCGCCTTTCAGCGCTCGATCCGATTCAACGGCGCGTTCGTGAAGCGCCGGTAGCGAGTCGCGCCCGACGATTCGGGCCTGATCTCGGAATTTTCGAACCTGCCAGTCGAAGCGCAGCCCCGCCTGTCGTGCTGCTTCTGCGGGCGGCATGGTGTCCGGGAGAGCGGAGACGCGAAGGAGATCGCGCAGTCGGGACGCGATCCCACCCAGGATGAACAGCGGATCCTCCCGCGCGACAAGGAGGGCATGGAGGATTGCCATCGCCTCGGCTAGGCGGCCCGAGAACGCGCGGTCACAGAGGTCCCAGATCTGGTGCTCCGCCGCGCCCTGAAACTGCTCGTGTACTTCGTCCGGCCCCACGACCCGATCCGGAAATGCCGAGGCGAGCTGCTCCACCGCCTGGTCGAGGGGACCGGCATCCTCACCGATGACGCCCACGAGGGCGGCGGCACCGGCCGGGGAAAGACGAATACCTCGCGCCTTGGCTCGCTCGAGCGTCCACTTCGGGAATTCCTGGCGTCGCAATGCGACCTGCTTCGACCGCCCGCCTGCGCCCTGGATGACCTTGGCCAGCGCCGGAGCCGTTTTCCTCGCCGTAGCCATGGTGAGCACGCAGACGGCGTCCGGAGAAGGCGACTCGAGGTACCGCTTCAGCTCCCGCACCGCCGCCTCCGGGAGCGACTGGCATCCCGTGACCAGCAGGGCACGTCGCTCACCCCACAGGGAAGGCGTTGCCAGGTCGAAGAAGTCGCCCGCATGCCACTCGCGCGCGTCCAGCTCACGCGCCTTTACCCCTCGTGCATCGAGGATTTCGGTGGCGGCCTGGCGGACCAGAAACGCATCCTCGCCCCACAGGAGGACGGCGGGAGGCGACTCAGCCATGACTGGATTGTATGAAGACCTCGTCCCCTCGGAGCTGGACAGTGACGTCACCGCTTCGGTCCGTTCTGAACACCCGCATACCCAAACGAGAAAGCTCTGTCAGGACCGACGGCACCGGATGTCCGTACCGGTTCGGACCGACGCTCACCACGGCGACCCGCGCGCGGACTACGCCGAGGAATTCCGAGATGGACGTGTCTCCCCCATGGTGCGGCACCTTCAGAACGTCGGCCATAAGGAGCTCCGGTCGCTTCTCGAGGAGCACTTCTTGGGCGGGCTCTTCGGCATCCCCCGAAAACAACACCGATGACGTTCCATAAGAAACCCGAAGCACCAGGGAATCATTGTTTGCGTCCGACTCCGTTCCGACGAAGCATCGATCCGGCCCGAGGACCTCGACTCGGACGTCACCGACCAGGAGAACAGTACCCGGGCGCGGATGCCGGAGCGCGACACCGGCGCTTCTGACGGCCCTCCGAAAGTCGGCGTGAAACGGCGAGTCGCCCTCACACCCTGGATCGACTGCCAGCGCAACGGCGAATCGCCCGAGCACGGACGGAAGTCCCGCCACGTGGTCCGCGTGGGGATGGCTGGCTACCAGGAGGTCGAGCCGTCGAACGCCGAGAGCCGCAAGCTCTCGCGTGACGTCGTGCTCCTCCGGCCCGGCGTCGACCAGGATGGAGGCGCCTCCCGGTGAGCGGACCAGGGCGGCATCGCCCTGACCGACGTCGAAGAACGTCACGGTCAGGTGCGACGGAGGCCCGGCCCGGAGGGCTCCCATCCAGACAAAGGCGGCCGCCGTCAACAGCAGAAGCGGGACGGCGAAGCGAGGGATTCTCCGGTGCACACGGAGCCACCACGCCGCGGCGAGCACCACGCCGGTGCCCCCGACGAGCACCAGGACCTGACTTCCTGGAGACGTCACAATGGGGAACGGGAACCGGGCCAGCCAGTGGGCCACAGCCGCGAGGTAGCCGAGAGGCAGCCTGGCCACAGTGGCGAGCATCGTCCCGGCCGTGATCGAAGCCAGGCCGACGCATCCCGCAGCGAGCCCAAGCACCATCGCCGGTGCAACTGCAGGGAAGGCAAGCACGTTCGCCACCGCGGTTACGCTCGGGACCAGACCGAAGTGGTACAGCAGCAATGGGGTGACACCGGCTTGGGCCGAGAGAGTCGCCGCTGCCGGAAGAGCAAGCCACAGCGGCACCGCTCGGGAGAAGCGGTTCGTCAATTCGCCCGCCAACAGGGCCATGCCGGCGGTTGCTGCGACCGACAGCTGAAAACCGATGGCGTGCGCAAGCGTTGGATCGAGCGCGAGCAGCGCGAGGACCGCTCCGCCCATGATCGCTGGAGGGCTTCGAGGGCGACCGAGGAAGACGCCCGTCATCGTGATCCACGACATGGTGGCGGCGCGCAACACTGAAGGCTGTCCGCCCGTCAGCAGGACGAAGAAACCGGTGGCCGCAGCACCAACAACAAAGGTCGTGCGCCGGCCGAGGCGCACCAACAGCGCGACCCCGAGAATCGGAGCGAGGAACATCACGAGGTTTCCGCCGGACACCGCAGTGAGGTGAGAGAGTCCGGTGGCCCTGAAGTCCTCTTCGATCGCGGGATCGAGCCGTGACGTGTCTCCCAGAGAGATCCCCATCAAGAGTCCGGCTTCCCGGGCCGGGAACAGTCGATGGATCGACGCCGAAAGAGCGGTACGAACGGCCCACGCTGCCCGGATGAGCCGGTTCGGCGAGGGACCCGCGACCTCCACGCTTCTGACATCGAGAACTGCGGGGTAGCCGCGCCGGCGGAGGTAGTCCCCGAATTCGGTTGGCGGTAGTGGATCGATGGTTCCCCGTACCACCACGTCATCGGCGGGGCTGACCGCCGGAGCCTCGCGGTCTCCCTGCAACCACACACGGTCACGAACCGCGACGCCCTGGCTTCGCCACTCGACCGGAACGACCAGCCGAACTCGAAGCGACCCCGTCCATCCGATTCGTTGCCTCTCGGGTTCTCCTTCGAGAGAACCCCAGGCCTGAACACTCCGGCCCACCAGTCGGACGAGCGGCGACCGCACCACCCGAACCGAATGGAGCGACCCCCACCCTGTCCCGAGCAAGAAGAACGACAGCATCACGCCGAGCGCCGCGCGGACCGGGCGCACTGTTCCGCGTTGACTCCACTGCATCACGCCTAAGCCGGTCACAACGCCGAACAGCATCAGCACGGCGGGGATCCACCCCGGAAAGCCTGCGGCGGTGCCCGCGAGGAGGATCCCGCCGCCGAATGCGGCTGCCGAGAGCGCGAGGAGGGGCCCGGCCACCGATCACACCGTCACCTGGTCCTGGAGATCGGCCAGTCGCTTCTCCCCTATTCCAGACACCTCGAGGAGGTCCTCCACGCTCTGGAATGGCCCCTGTTGCTCGCGGTAGTCGATGATGCGCTGTCCGAGAGCCGGACCGATCCCCGGAAGGGTTTCGAGCTGTTCCAGCGTGGCGGTGTTCAGGTTGATCGGGCCACCCGCGGGGCCTGTCGTCGTACCGCCTCCGGTCGCAGATCCCGAGGTCGGCGGCGCCGGTGCCTGGCCCTTCTTCATGACCAGGACCTGCTGTGCGTCGGTCAAGAACGCTGCGAGGTTCAGGGCGTTCAGGTCGGCGCCCTTCTTCGGTCCGCCGGCCCGCTCGATGGCATCGACGACGCGATCCCCTTCCTCGAATTCGTACACGCCCGGACGCTCCACCCATCCCGAGACGTACACCACAACGACACCCGGCGACGGCGACGGACTGACGGCCGGCTTGGCGGCCGAGTGTGCCGGGCTGATGGCCGTCTCGACCCGAACCGCGGCGGGGAGAGACCGCACGTACCAGAAAACCGCGCCTCCGACGAGGAGGACCGCAACGACGAGGAACCCAATCAAGTCGCCGCGCTCCAGCGATCGAAGCCGTTCCCGAACTGGCTCTCCGATCAAGGCGCCACCTCGCATCCATCCGCCGTGCGTGAAGAAGGGAAGGATCGAGAGGGAGGCAGACTAATGGGGCGCTGGAAGTCGCCCGGAAGGTGACGCGACGCTATCAGCCGAGGGAGGCGCTGTCAGTGAATTACGTCACACCCGCGAGGCGGGTGGGCCGACGAACCTACGATGGTCGCGTAACGATGTTGACCAGCCGGGGTGGCCTGACGACCACGCGGTCGATGCTCCGCCGGTTGAGGTGGCTCTTGACGCGCGGCGAACCGACCGCAAGCTCCCGGCACTCGTCTTCGGTAATCTCGGGCGTCACCGTGATTCGATCGCGGACCTTCCCGTCGACTTGAACCACCATCACGACTTCTTCTTCCCGGGCCAGCGCCTCGTCCCATTGCGGCCATCCCGAAGCGATCACGGTTTCGCCGTGTCCAAGCGCCCCAGCCCATAGCTCCTCCGATATGTGCGGCGCGATCGGAGCCAGCACGCGAACCAGTGTTTCGGCAGCCTCCCGAATCGCCGATACCGATCTTCCCTGGTCCAACGAGCGCCGCAACTCGGTGGTGAGCGTCATCAACCGCGAGATCGCCAGGTTGAAGTGGTAGCGGTCGAAGTGGCCGGTCGTGGCCTTGATCGTTCTGTGCGTGAATCGCCGCAGGTCTTCGGTCCCGCCTCCATCCGTCGATGAACCGGCTCCATCCACGCTGGCCGCCTCATGGACCGTCCGCCACACCCTTCCCAGCCACCGGTTCACACCGGAAACGGACACGGCGTCGTAGTCCATGTCGTCCTGGATCGGCCCGGAGAACATCATGGCCAGCCGAACGGCGTCGGCGCCCCATTCTTCGATGGTCGGTCCGAGCTCGACGAGGTTGCCCTTGCTCTTGGACATTCCCTCGCCCTGGAACAGGACCATTCCCTGGTTCACCAGCTCGGTGAAGGGCTCCGTGAACGAAACCAGCCCTTCGTCAAACAGCACCTTGGTGATGAACCGGGAATAGAGCAGGTGCAGGATGGCGTGTTCGATGCCGCCGCTGTACGTGTCCACCGGAAGCCAGTCCTGCACGGCTTTCTTTGAGAAAGCTTCTTCATCGTCATGTGGCGATGCGAACCGGAGGAAGTACCAGGACGAGTCGACGAACGTGTCCAAGGTGTCGGTTTCACGGCGTGCCGCGCCGCCGCACGAAGGGCACGTGACGTTCACGAAGCCCTCGTGCTTCGCCAGGGGCGACTCCCCCTGCGGTGAGAAGTCGACGTCGTCGGGCAGCACGACGGGAAGATCCCTCTCGGGCACCTCGACGTCTCCGCACGTAGGGCAGCGAATGATGGGGATCGGTGGCCCCCAGTACCGCTGACGCGAGATCAGCCAGTCGCGAAGCCGATAGGACTTGCCGGCTCCGCCCTTGCCTTCCCGCTCCAGCCACTGGATCACCGACGGGATCGACTCGGGCGATCGGGACCCATCGAAGGGGCCGGAGTTCACCATCACTCCTTCACCGGTCCACGCCTCCTGCATTTCTTCACCCTTAGGCGAGGCGCCCTCCGGCTGGATGACCACGCGAACCTCCAACTCGTGCTCGCGGGCGAACTCGAAGTCGCGCTGATCGTGGGCGGGTACGCCCATCACGGCACCGGTCCCGTACTCCATCAGGACGTAGGGCGCGACGTAGCACGGAACGCGCTCGCCGTTGACGGGATTGACCGCGTGCACGCCCAGAGCGACGCCCTCACGGGTCAGCTCGTCGTCACGTTCGGCCGCCGAGAGCCGCTGGTAACGGTCCTGGAGCTCCTTCACAGCGTCCTGCGTGCCACCCAACTCGGCCAGCTTCGAGACCAACGGATGTTCGGTGGCGAACACGAAGAAGGTCACGCCCCACAGCGTGTCAGGGCGAGTGGTGAAGACGGTGATGGGGTCGCCGGTCTCGTCGATGCGGAAATCGACTTCAGCGCCGTGAGATCGTCCGATCCAGTTCCGTTGCTGTGTGAGGACGCGGTCGGACCACTCCAGTTGTTCCATGTCGTCCAGGAGCCGGTCGGCGTACTCGGTGATCTTGAAGAACCACTGGGTCAGGTCTCTCCGGACGACCGGAGTGCCGCAGCGCTCGCACCGCCCCTGGACGACCTGCTCGTTGGCGAGGACTGTCTGGTCCTTCGGACACCAGTTGGTGGGAGCGAGCTTTCGATACGCCAGTCCTCTCCGGTACAGCACCAGGAACAGCCACTGCGTCCACCGGTAGTACTCGGGGTCGCACGTGTTGAGCTGGCGGGTCCAGTCGAACGCCATCCCGTAGCGCTTGAACGTCCGCCGTTGCTGTTCGATGTTGCCGTACGTCCACTCCTTCGGGTGGAGGCCGCGGCTGATCGCAGCGTTCTCTGCCGGTAACCCGAACGCGTCCCAGCCAATTGGATGCAGGACGTTGTATCCCTGCATCCAGCGATACCTGGCGATGATGTCGCTGATGGCGAAAGCCTCTGCATGGCCCATGTGAAGGTCGCCCGATGGATACGGGAACATGTGGAGCTTGAAGAACCGAGGCCGAGCGTCGCCTTCATCGACCGCCCGAAACAGGCCGTCGCGTTCCCACGCGTCCTGCCATTTCGGTTCGATGTCGCCGGGTCTATAAGGAGGAATTGTCTTCGCCATAGGAGAAAGCACTTTGGTCACCGGGTCCGGACATTCCGCCCACGCGCGCCGTTGTATCGCCTGATTGCTACACCCGAGGGCAGCTTGTATCGTACCGCCTCTGTTCGGTCAGTCTTGATCAGACATGGCATCCGAAACCCCAACCTCCACGGGTCAGTCGCATACGCCCCGGATCATCGTGCCCGAGGCGTCCCCCGTGACGCCTACTCCCGACGGACACGACGCAACGGCCGCCGAAAAACCCCCCTCAGCCATCGCTGAGACCGGCGAAGACCAAAGCCGCGGATGGCGGTTGCTCGGAACCAAGCTGCTCCACTTCATCCCGGCAATCTTCCTGTTCGTCCTGGCCATTCAGCTCATGAAGGCTGGAGCCACGGCGCTCGCTCCACATCTCGAAGGCACCTTCCCCTTCGACAACGCCGTGAGCACGCTCGGACTGGGGTGGATCGGGGCGTACTTCGTCCTCTCCGGGTCCCCCGTGGCCGCGGTATCGCTGGCGCTCTTCGCGGCGGACGCACTTTCCCGGCTTCAGACGTTCACGATGCTCTCCGGGTCACGGCTTGGCGCGTCGTTCATCGTTCTTTTGGTCGGGTTCCTGTACGCCATGAAGAGCAAGAACCGGCGGGAGTCAGTGGGTATGGGCGTTCTGGCGCTCTCGCTCACCGCGATCGTCTACATCCCGGGCATGTTCCTGGGCTACGGACTCCTGAAGACCGGCTTCCTCTCCGGCGTGCAGTGGACCGCGTCATCAGAGGTACAGGGCTTGATCGAGTTGGGGTGGTCGTGGATCGTCAACCCGGCCAGGGACGCGTTGCCGGGAGGCCTTCTTTTCCCGCTCGGCCTGGTGGCGATCCTTCTTTCATTCCGGCTCCTGGACCGGGTCCTCCCGCAAATCGACGGGCACCGCGCGGCCGAAGGAAAGCAGCACTGGCTCAAGAAGCCGTGGCCGATGTTCTTCCTGGGTTGCCTCGCTGCGCTGCTGACGCTCTCCGTCTCGGTGGCGATAACCGTTCTCGTACCGCTTGCGGCGAAGGGCTACGTGGACAGGAAAGAAGCGATGCCCTACATCATGGGAGCGAACATCACCACGCTCGCCGATACCCTGGTCGCGGCGATGCTGCTCGGACGGCCGGACGGGGTCCAGGTGGTGCTGTCCGAAGCGATCGGCGTCGCGATCATCACAGTGATCTTCCTCCTGTTCTTCTATCCCGCGCTTCAGCGCGTCGTGCTGGCCCTGGATGAATGGGTGGTCACATCGACCAAGCGACTGACGATCTTCGTCATCGGGTTGTTCGTCCTGCCGGCCATCCTCCTGCTGTCGGGCCGGATCCTCGGTCCGATCACCCAGTAAGCCCGCTGCCGGAGTTTGCCGGCAAGCGAAGAGGGCAACGCTCAAGAGCAGTGTTCAGGCCTCGACTGAGCTGGCTGCTGGTTCTGGTCCCCGTCTCACTGGTCGCCGATTTCGTCCTGCACGAGGACCTTGTGGCATTCGTGTCGGCGGCCGGAGCCATCCTTCCCCTGGCGGGCCTGATCGGGAAGAGCACCGAGGAGCTCGCGCTTCACGCCGGCCCTCGAATGGGCGGTTTCCTCAACGCCACCTTCGGGAACGTCACCGAGCTGATCATCGCGATCTTCCTGGTCCTCGAGGGAGAGCTCGAAGTTGTCAAGGCGTCCCTGACGGGCTCGATCCTGGGGAACCTCCTCTTCGTGCTTGGGCTGTCGTTCCTGTTCGGCGGGCTTCGCCACCGCGAGCAACGGTTCAACGCGCAATCCGCCGGCATCCATGCGACGTCCCTTGGGCTGGCCGTCACGGGGCTGCTGATGCCCGCCCTGTTCGTGCTGACCACCGGACAGCAGACCTTCATCCAGCGTGAGGTCGTGAGCGGAACGGTCGCCGGCATCCTGATCGCGCTATACGCCGGCGCGTTGATCTTCACGATGGTCACCCACGAGCACCTGTTTCGCGCGCCCACCGAAGAAGAGCAGGCGCACTGGTCCAGGCGGAAGGCCCTTGTGCTCCTGGTGGTTTCCACCGCGGTGGTCGCGCTGGAGGCCGAGCTGTTGGTCTCCACCCTCGAGCCAGCACTGGGTGAGCTTGGCCTGTCGAAGTTCTTCGTGGGGCTCATCCTGGTTCCCATCATCGGGAACGCCGCCGAGCACGGGGCCGCCGTCGTCTTCGCGGCCCGGAACAAGATGGACATCACGCTGGAGATCGCCATCGGGTCCTCCACGCAGATCGCGCTGTTCGTCGCGCCAGCGCTCGTTTTCATCAGCCTCGCCGTCGGTAACCCAATGGACTTCGTGTTCAGCACGTTCGAGGTGGCAGCGGTTGGGCTCGCCACGATCCTGATGCAGTTCATCGCCCACGACGGACGGAGCAATTGGCTCGAGGGCGCGCAGCTTCTCGGGGCGTACGCCATCATCGCGATCTCGTTCTTCTTCGTCCGGAGCATCTAGCGTCTGCTCGAACGAGATCCCTCAGGTTGAACCACCGCCCGAAGAGGGAAAGCTGCAACGAGGAACCACTGGGAGGGTGACATGGCCGACGGGAGACGTCGCGATCTGAAACTCGAAGAAATCAGCGAGAACGAGGCTTCCGGGGACGTCGCCGAAGTCTACGAGCGGATCAAAGAGGTCCTTCAGGTCAACGTCGTGGCCTCTGTATGGCGAGTCTTCGCCACAAAGCCGAAGTTCCTGTCCGCGGTGTGGAACGCGCTCGAACCTGCCATCGACAGGGGCTTTCTGGAGGCCGCCGACGGAATCCGAGCGCTGGCCATCGAGCGGGTGGGCGAAGGACAGAAGGTTGCGGATCACCGTTCGTTTCTCGGCGGAGACCTTGGGCGGGCGGTGGAAGAGTTCGGCGTCTTTCTCGAAACCAACCCCAAGACGCTGATCCTGT
>DATABA010000072.1:0-2054 GCA_036259835.1 Actinomycetota bacterium | reverse complement strand
GCTGGGTGATCGCGAATTGATACCAAGGCCGGATGGCGCGCGTACCCCCTCGCACCTACGCTCCGTTACAGGTCAGGACTTAAGTCAACAGGCCTAGCGAGAACGGGCCGGGGCGTAACGACCCCTTGCTCTACGAAGGAGCAGCAAAGACGTGGTCACACCGCTTCCCCAAGACCTGTTCCGAACCGTCGTCGAGAACAGCCAGGACCTGACCACCATCACGGACCCGGAGGGACGGCTCGTCTATGCGTCGCCCTCGCATGAGGCCGTGATCGGATACACCCCGGCGGAGCTGGTGGGACGAAGCGCGCTCGAGCTCATCCATCCCGACGACGTTCAGACCGCCGCCGAGGCGATCAGAGAAGGGTTCCTCGAAGGCAAGACGATCCGTTCGGAGATCCGGGTCAAGCACAAGGACGGCCGGTGGGTCACGGTCGAGGGCGTCGGGACGGCCATCCGCGACGAGCACGGCAACCCGGTCATGCTCCAGGCGATCACGCGCGACATCACCGAACGCAAGCGGGCCGAAAAGGAGATGGCGTTCCTCGCGTACCACGACAAGCTCACGGGCCTGCCCAACCGAGCCATGTTCGAAGAGCTGGCCGAGATGGCGATCGCTCGGGCCCGCCGGCAAGACCTCGCCGTCGTCGTGCTCTACATAGACCTGGACAACTTCAAGATGGTCAACGACAGCCTCGGCCACGCCGCCGGCGACGAATTGCTTCGTCAGGTCGCCGAGCGCCTGAAGGAGGTGAGCCGCGAGACGGACATCGTGACCCGGCTCGCCGGCGACGAATTCCTCGTACTTCTCACCGACCTTCAGAGGAACGTCGACGGCTCCCCCGTCGGCGCCGACAACGCGGCGCTCATCGCCGAGACCGTTGCCACCCGGACGCACGAGGCGCTATCGGAACGGTTCGTCCTGGGAGACAGCGAGTTCTTCATCTCGGCGAGCATCGGGATCAGCGTCTTCCCGCTGGACGCGGAAGACGGAAGGACGTTGGTGAAGAACGCCGACGCCGCCATGTACCGAAGCAAGAATGCCGGCCCGGGTGGCTACAAGCTCTATCCGCTCGACTCGAGAGAGAGCACGAGCAAGCTCTCGGTGGTAACCCGACTGAGGCAGTCCGTGACCGATCAGAACTTCGTCCTCTACTACCAGCCCATCGTGGACCTGGTCCGCCGCGACATGATCGGCGTCGAGGCGCTCGTGAGGTGGGAGGACCCCGAGCGCGGTCTGGTTCCACCGAACGACTTCATTCCGCTAGCCGAAGAGATGGGGTTGATCGGACCGATCGGCGACTGGGTGATCGAGGAGCTTTTCCGCCAGTGGCGGGAGTGGCGCGACAACGGCATGGAGTTCATCGTCAGCTTCAACCTGTCGCCGCGCCAGCTGTGGCACCCCGGTCTGGTGGAGAAGCTTCTGGAGCGCCTGGACGTGTGGCGGATGGATCCGACATCGGTGCTCGTGGAAATCACCGAGTCCACGGCGATGACGGACCCGGACCGCACGCAGCGCATTCTTTCGGGACTCCGCGAGCGCGGCATTCGAATCGCCATCGACGACTTCGGTACCGGGTACTCATCGCTCAGCCGTCTTCGCGACCTGGCAGTCGACGTTCTCAAGGTCGATCGATCCTTCGTGAACGACGTTCCGAGGGATCGCGAAGCCGCGACGATGGTGAAGGGGATCGTCCAGCTCTCGCACAGCCTGAACATGGCGCCTCTTGCGGAAGGGATCGAGACCGAAGAACAGTGCCGCTTCCTGGTCGGCCAGGGCTGCCTGCTGGGGCAGGGACACTACTTCAGTGCGCCGGCTCCTCCCGACCAGATGCAGGACATGTGGCGGCAATCGTTCCGGCTCAAGGCGCGGCCGACCAGCTGGTAGTCAGCGATCGCGCCGAAGACTACGCGGCTCAGTCCGCAAGGGTGATGCGCATTCGCTTGAACGCCTTGCCCTTGCTCTCCGTTTTGGCCACTCGCACCTGACCGACCTCATAGTGGATCAGACCACGGTTGCCCTGCTTGTAGGCCAGCAGCTTGGCGTAGCTGAC
>DATABA010000071.1:0-18559 GCA_036259835.1 Actinomycetota bacterium | reverse complement strand
GGCCGGTTTCGGTCTGCCACCACGTGTCCACGACCGGGCATCGTTCGCCGCCGATGTACTTCCAGTACCACACCCAGGCTTCCGGGTTGATCGGTTCACCCACCGATCCCAGAAGGCGAAGCGACGACAGGTCGTGCTTCTCCGGGTACTCGGGCCCCCATCGCATGAACGCGCGAATGGCGGTGGGAGCCGTGTACAGGATGGTCGCCCGCCGCTTCTCGGCGATCGACCACAGGCGGTCGCGGTCCGGCCAGTCCGGCGCTCCCTCATACATGATGCTCGTGGTGTGGTTGGCCAGCGGCCCGTACACGATGTAGGAGTGGCCGGTGACCCACCCGATGTCGGCGGCGCACCAATAGATGTCGTCCTCGTGGATGTCGAAGATGTACCTGTGCGTGGCGGCCACGCCGGTCAGGTAGCCGCCGGTGCTGTGCACGATCCCCTTCGGCTTCCCCGTGGTGCCCGACGTATAGAGGATGTAGAGCATGTCCTCGGCGTCCATGGGCTCCGCCGGACATTCGGCGCTCTGGCCGGCAACGAGGTCGTGGTACCAGATGTCCCTGCCCTCGCGGAACGGAGCGTCTGAACCTGTTCGCCGTACCGTGACCACGTGCTCGATTGACGGGCACTCTTCCACCGCCTCGTCGGCGTTGCGCTTGAGCGGCACTTCCTGTCCCCGCCGGTATCCGGCGTCAGCGGTGATCAGGACCTTCGTTTCGGCGTCGTTGATCCGGTCTCGCAGCGCCGAGGACGCGAATCCGCCGAACACCACGGAGTGGGCGGCGCCGATCCGCGCACATGCCAGCATGGCGACGGGGAGCTCGGGCACCATCCCGAGGTAGATCGCCACCCGGTCGCCCTTCTTCACGCCCAGGGACTTCAGGCCGTTGGCGAACCTGCATACCTCGTGCAAAAGCTCCTGATACGTGACCGTCCGCTCGTCGCCCGGCTCGCCCTCCCAGTAGAAGGCGACCTTATCTCCGCCCCCCGATTCGACATGGCGGTCCAGGCAGTTGAAGGAGGCGTTGAGCTTGCCGCCAACGAACCACTTGACCCAAGGAGGGTTCCACTCCATGACGCGGTCCCACTCCTGGAACCAGCGGAGGGCCCGCGCCTGCTCAACCCAAAAGCCCTCGGGGTCGCGCCCTGCCCGTTCGTAAATCTCGGGGTCGGACCACAAGGCGTTCCTCGTGAACTCCGGCGAAGGCTCGAAGACGCGGTTTTCGGTCAGCAGGGCGTCGATCGTCGTTTCCACGTCGCTCATGGAGTCCTCCTCCGCTGGACGGGATCCCTCCGAATGTTATTCCCCCGTGAGGAACGACCCCTCAGAGAGCCGCTCGGTTGTGGCCGAAACCGCCAACGGCCAACATAGCGGCGGATGAACAACCTGCGATTTCGACGCCTCGAGACGATCGCGAGCGCCGCCTCAAAGCTCCTTTATGAAGCACAGACCATCGTTGCACAGCAGCCCGCGCTCGCGTTGCCCGTGGCCCGTCTGCGCGGGCGCGGTGTCCCGTTCGGATCCAGCACGGAGATCGTGATCGAGGGATTCCCCCGCTCGGCCAATTCGTTTGCGGTTGCCGCCTTCGCTCGCGCCCAAGGACGAAAGCCGAATATCGCCCACCACGTCCACGCGCCCGCGCAGGTCATTGCGGCGGCGCGCGCCGCGGTCCCGGCAATCGTCCTTATTCGGAACCCCGAGGACGCCGTGCTCGAGTACGTCATCAAGAAGCCGGCCATCACCATCGGTCAGGCCCTGCGAGGGTATGCCCGCTTTTACCAGCCGCTCCTTCGATACCGCTCGGGATTCGTGGTCGGCGTGTTCGACGAAGTCACGAAGGACTTCGGCAGCATCATCCGGCGCGTGAACGAGCGCTTCGGGACAGCGTTTCGCGAATTCGAGCACACCGAGGAGAACGCCCGAGCGACGCTCGATGAGATCGACGGGTATTGGCGGGGCATCCTCGGGCCGGGCGAGCACCTCGAGATCATCGTCGGCCGGCCGTCGTCCGAGCGAGACCAGATGAAGGAGCGCCTCCGCGGCGCGTACGCAGACGAGCGGCTGGCACGGGCGCGCCTGAGAGCCGACGCCCTCTACCGAAGAATCGCCGCCCTGGCCCGAAGCGCAGCATGAATCGCCGCGGGCTCTACGACGTGAAAACCATCGTTGCCAAGTACCCGAGCATCGCCCTTCCCATCGCCAGGCGCCGCCACGGGTTTCCGGTCGACCGCGAAACCGACATCGTGATCGAAGGATTCCCCCGGTCAGGAAACACGTTCGCCTACACCGCCTTCCTCATGGCCCAATCCCGCCCCGTCCGTGCTGCGGGCCGGGTTCACGCACCGGCCCAGCTCATCGCGGCGGCGCGGTGGGGGATCCCTGGGATCGTCCTCATTCGCCATCCCGACGAGGCCATCCCCTCCTTCCTCATTCGTCATCCCAGGACCGGCGTGCGGCAGGCCATACGGGGGTGGCTCCGTTTCTATGCTCCGCTGAGGCCGTACCTCAATCGTTTTGTGGTCGCGACGTTCGATCAGGCAACGCGCAACCTCGGCCAGGTGATCGAAACGGTGAACGACCGGTTCGGAACCGACTTCACGCCCTTCCGGCACACCGAGGAGAACGTCCGCAAGGTCTGGGAGGCGATCGACCGCGACTATCGGACTCGGGTAGGGGAAGGCGCGGAGTTCGACCGAATCGTGGCCAG
Source organism: Actinomycetota bacterium (assembly GCA_036259835.1). Taxonomy (GTDB): domain Bacteria; phylum Actinomycetota; class UBA4738; order UBA4738; family UBA4738; genus JALYGK01. The sequence goes on along the minus strand of DATABA010000071.1, from coordinate 15,851 downwards.
GCCCTCGCCAAGACGCGAGGAGCAGAGGCGCCAAGTGCGCGAACTCTACTCGGCTTCAGACCTCGAAGGTGATCGGGCCAGGCTTCGAAAGGTCTGGGAACGCTTCGCGTCCGCTGCGACGTGACGATTCGCCATCGCGCCGCCGACGCCGCCTACCGAGGGCTCACCCTGGCAGCGAGATCCCCGGCCCTCGCCATTTCGCTTGCTCGAATTGGACGGTACGGCCATCCGCTCAGCCGTGAGACAGAAATCGTGATCGAGGGATTCCCGCGATCGGGAACCTCGTTCGCCGTGGCGGCGTTTCGCCGTGCGCAACACCGTCCCGTGCGCATCGCCCACCACCTCCATGCGCCCGGACATGTCATCGCTGCATCGCGCACGGGCGTCCCGACTCTGATCGTGATCCGTCATCCCGACGAGGCGGTTCTCGATTTCGCCCAATCGAAGCCAAACCTGTCCGTGGGGGCGATCCTGCAAGGCTACGTTCGCTTCCATGAGCCGCTCCTTCCCCATCGGTGGGGGTTCGTCACGGCGCGGTTCGGGGACGTCCTCTCCGACTTCAATTCAGTGATTCGGCTCGTCAATGACCGGTTCGGAACGGCGTTCGAAGAATTCGATGCCACGCAGAACAACCTCGCCGCCGTGCACGCGGACGTTGAACGCGACTATGAAGAGCGAAAGGGTTCGGCGCCGCGCATTCTCCAGGCGAAAGACGATCGACCTGTCGGTGCCCCCGAGGATGGGGCGGAAGCGGAGTACCACCGGAACGAACTTGTGGTTCTCCGTACCAGGGCCAGGACGGTCTACGAAGAGCTTGCCGGCGGGGCGTAGACGCGTTCGCGAAGCCCCACCACGTAGCCGGCCATCTTCGCGCCGTCGATGAACCCGAGCAGCGCCGGAACGGCAACCATGGCCTTCGCGCGGTCGATCGGGTCCGGTAGGAGATGCACCGCCCGGCGAAGCCGACGGCTCGAGTAGAACAGCGCTCCCGCGGCGGTCACCACCGCTGGCCAGCGGCGCCGGGGAAGCGCCGCGGCAGCTGCCGTTGCGGCCGCATACACGGAAAACCGAACGGCGTGCCGCTCGGGGTACATTCCGCCGAGCCCGTCACCCTTCGCATAGCGAAAGTACTGCCGCCACACTGCCGGGAGATCGCCCCGCATTGGCCAGTAGGCCACCGCCTCGCGCGTCAGGCGCATCTCCGCTCCACGCTCGCGCAGCCGGTGGTTCAGATACATGTCCTCACCGACGTCCAGCCATTCGGGGTAGCCACCAACCTCGTCCAGAACCTGACGACGGAAGGCGATCGACCGCGAGGACGGCATGAATTGCTCTTCGCTGATCTCATCCGGCTCGGGAACCGTCGCCGCGGCCACGCAGGCCTCGAAGAAGTTCGTAACCAGGGGGCGATAGAACCCCATCGCCACGTCGGCACCCCAATCGATGACGTCCAGGAGACACTCGAGCCACGTGGGTGCGAGCGTGCAGTCCGCGTCCGTTACGGCAATGACGTCATGCGCCGCCGCGGCGGCGGCGATGTTCCTTCCGCGAGCGATGTTCGCTCCAGGCTCCTCGATCAACGTGATCTCTTCGGCTTCGCGGAGCGCCTGGAGCGTCCCATCGGTCGATCCGCCATCGACCACGATCACTTCTTCGGGCGGCCTCGTCTGGCCGCGGACGGACGCCAAAAACCGTCTGACCTGGGGCGCTGCGTCCTTGACGGTCGAAATGAGCGAAACCTTCACCGGAACGGAGTGTATGGAAGTGTTTGCAGTCCGCTCCTTCGGCCGCGACAATTGTGCGTGAGGCCGCCCGCCAGGCGGCCTCGAAGGTGTTCGGAGCGGGAATGTCCCGCCCAGGGGAAGGAGAGTTGCATGGCGCAGAGCATGACGCAGAAGTACGAGGGGTTCTGCGTGAAGGACCGAAAGAAAGTGGAGTTCGAGGGTGAGGTGACCACCCTCAAGAACGGCCGGAAGGCCGCCAAGGGGAAGTGCCCGAACTGCGGCACCACGGTCATGCGGATCCTCGGCAAGGACGCCTGACCTAAAGGCAGCACCAACCCGAGCCGCAAGGCTCGTCTGGATACGCAGGTCGGTCCGGGTTCAGCGCCGGGGGCGAATCAATTCACTGGGGGCCCAGACCATCGGTTCGACCCGGCCGCGGTGCCGGCTCACCAGGTCCGCTAGCGTCGTCGATTCGAAGACTTGCCGAATGGCGACGTGAACGTCTCCCCACAGTTCCTGCAGGCCGCAATGTGAGTCGGCGAAGCACGTGTGGTCCATGTCGTCGACGCAGTGCATGGGATACATCGTGCCTTCGATCGCGTCTATCACATCCGACACGCGAATCTCTGAGGGATCACGCGCCAGCCGACACCCGCCACCGGCTCCCCTGAAGCTTTCCACCAGCCCGGCCTTGTGCAGCGCCCCCAGCTGTTGCTCCAGGAATCGGAGCGGAATGTGTTGCGCTTCAGCGAGCGCGCGCGCCGGAACGAGCGTGTCGCCGTCGTTGAGACGACGAAGTCCGAGCTCGACCATGGCGCGCATGGCGTACTCGGTCTTTTGCGAGATCTTCAGCATGCCTGAACTCCGCCGAGGGAAAAGGTAGCAGATCCGTGTGATTAGATGGGTTGGCCCGTGCTACCAACCGTACCGGTTACGCCGCGCAACGTCGATGATTACGTTGCGGCCGCAGGGGAGCAAGCGGTCGAGAATCTTCGCCGCGTCGCCGCTCCCCTTGCCGGCGCGCGCGTTCTCAACCTGAGCTCGACCGCCTTCGGTGGTGGCGTCGCCGAGCTGCTCCATACCCAGGTCGGTCTGATGGTTGGCTTGGGGATCGACGCCACGTGGCAGGTCATCCACGGCTCCGACGACTTCTTCACCATCACGAAGATGGTGCACAACGGGCTCCAGGGCGCAGAAGTCCCGTGGACGGAACACATGCAAGAAATCTACCTGGAGCGCTGCGAAGCGAACGCGCGAGAGCTCACCGGCGACTTCGACTTCGTCATCGTCCACGATCCTCAGCCCGCCGGCCTCCTGACCATCCTGGAGGATGAGGGGAGACGATCGGGAACGTGGATCTGGCGCTGTCACATCGACTTGTCGTTCCCCCACATCCCGGTATGGAACTTTTTCGCGGATCACGTGTTGGCCTACGACGTGGCCGTCCTCAGCTCTCCTGACTTCGTGCAACCAGGGCTCGAGACACTGCAGAAGTCGATCATTCCCCCCTCCATCGACCCGCTGTCACTCAAGAACACTTGGTTGGGCGAAGACACCATCTTCGACGTGCTGACGCGATACGGCATCGATCGAAGCCGGCCGATCCTCACCCAGGTCTCTCGGTTCGATCCCTGGAAGGACCCCATTGGTGTCATTGATGCATACCGGCTGGCGAAGAAGGAATTCCCCGGTCTGCAACTGGTGCTGGTCGGCTCGATGGCACACGACGACCCCGAAGGGTGGCACTACATCGAGGTGACCGACGGCCATCGGCAGGGTGACCCGGACATCTTCCTCCTGACCAACCTCCAGGAAGTGGGGAACCTGGAAGTGAACGCGTTTCAACGCGCCTCGACAATCGTCATCCAGAAGTCGCTCCGGGAGGGCTTCGGGCTTGTCGTGTCCGAAGGGTTGTGGAAGGAGAAACCCGTCATCGGAGGAGACGCGGGAGGCATTCGTCTTCAGATTGAAGACGGCGTCAATGGATTCCTGGTGGATTCCGTCGACCAATGCGCGGAGCGCACGGTCGAATTGCTCGGCGACTACGAACGCAGGGAGAAGATGGGCAAGGTCGGCCGGCAGTCCGTTCGAGATCGGTTCCTCTGTATTCGGGAAGTCGACGACCACCTTCGAATGCTGGCGTCCCTCTAAGGGCTCGGCGGATGACCGCAGGAGATCGAGGAGCGGAGGAAACGTCGTCGGTCCGTGCCCGGCCGATCGTCATCGCTTCGAATCGGGGTCCCGTGTCCTTCGTTCGCGACGATGGCGGAGAGATCGTTCCCAAACGAGGAGCCGGCGGGCTCGTCACTGCGGTGAGCGGCGCGCTGCAGGAATGGGGAGGCCGGTGGATCGCCAGCGCGATGTCACCCGAGGATCGGGAACGTGCGGCCGAGGGCCTCATCAAGCTCGACGAGGAAGACGTCAAGTACGAGCTTCGCTACCTGCCATTCGAGGACAAGGTCTACGACGCGTACTACAACGGCGTATCGAACCGCATTCTGTGGTTCGTCCATCACTACCTGTGGGACATCCCGCGACAGCCCCTGTTCGACCGGGACACCTATCAGCTTTGGTCCGCGTACCGCGAGGTCAATGAGGCGTTCGCGCGAGCCCTTCATGAGGAAGGCGGCGCCCTCAACAGCGCCCCCGCCTATCTCGTCCAGGACTACCATCTGTCCCTCGTCCCGGCGATGCTGCGCGAGCAAACCGAGGATGCGGCCATCTCGTACTTCTCCCACATCCCATTCGCCGGTCCGGGCTACCTCCGGACGCTTCCTCCCGCCATTCGCGAGGAGATGATCGCCGGGATCCTCGGCGCGGACGTCGTCGGCTTCCACGCGGCGCCGTGGGCGGAGAACTTTCTGCTTGGCTGCCGCCACCTGCCCGGGGCCGAGGTGGATCTCGATCGCGGCGTGATCCGGTGGCGCGGCCGAACCGTCCATGTCCGCTCCTATCCCATCTCGATCGATGCGGAGGGCCTCGAGGCGGATGCCCGCGGCGAGGAGGCGGATCGGGCCAGGGCTCAGATCCGGGAATGGGTCGGCGACCAAAAGCTCATCCTGCGCGTGGACCGCGCGGACCTGTCGAAGAACATCCTTCGCGGGTTTCTGGCGTACGAACAGTTCCTGAAGGAATATCCGAAGTGGCAACGGAAGGTCCTCTTCCTGGCTCAGCTCACGCCGTCACGGGAGGAGGTCCCCGAATACCAGACGTACATGGAGGAGTGCCTGGCAGCGGCCGATCGCATCAATGGCGAGCTCGGCCAAGGTGGATGGGAGCCGATCCGGACCGTCGTCGAAGACAACTTCCCACTCACCGTGGCCGGGTATCAGCTGTACGACGTCCTCCTGGTGAACCCCGTCTTCGATGGGATGAACCTGGTTGCGAAGGAGGGACCGGTCCTGAATGAGAAGGACGGCGTGCTGATCCTCTCCCAGAATGCCGGGGCGTTTCCGGAGATCGGCGAGCACACCATCGGGATTCATCCATTCGACATCGAGGCAACGGCCGGAGCGCTTCGTTCAGCCCTCGAGATGGACGAATCGGAGCGCAAGCGGAAGTTGGCGGAGCTTCGCGGACGCGTCCTCGCAAAAACGCCCAAGGACTGGATCCGCCGGCAGCTCCAAGATCTCGAAGAAACCGTCGCCGGCTAAAGGACGCTGTTACGGGTTGTAGTCGCGTCCCAGGACCACCGTGATGTCCACGTTCATGGGATAGCGATCGCCCGCTGGAGCGACCCGAGCGCCGCGGAACTGTTTGTCCTTGAGGTATTCGGCGTTGATCTTGTGCCCGGATTGGTAGTACAGCGTGGTCTTCTCCACGGACCCCGCGTTCCCCGGAGACTCCAGCGTGTAGCCGGCCTCCTCCAGGCGTGCCGAGACCTGGGTGGCGAGACCGTCGGTGGGCGTTCCGTTGAGGACCTGAAGGACCACGCCGGCGACCTTCGGCTTCGGCTTGGGCTTCTCGGTCTTGGTCGGAGACGGCGAGGGAGAAGGGCTGGGAGACGGGCTCACCGCGGGCGACGGAGACCGAATGGGGGCCGGACTCGTGGTGGCCCGCGGCCGGTCGACGACGCGGGTCGCGGTCGGGAACGCTTCCCGGAGAACGACCACGCCGAGCGCCAATGCAGCGATAACGATCAGGACCCGAAGCGTTGAGGTGCTCACGAGTCCTCACCCAATCGAATGGTCACGGGCATTCCGGAACGATAGAGCAGGTCATGCATCAAGGCCGAGCCTCTTGGCGAAACGCTTCCTGCGGCGCATTTCCCGAAGCCTTCGCAGCCGCCTGACGAGCATGGGGTCGTATTGCAGGGCCTCCGGACGGTCGATCACTCGGTTCAATAGGTGGTAGTAGCGAGCCGCCGACATGTGGAAACGCTGCCGGACAGCCACTTCTTTCGGCACCGACAGACGCCACCATTCGCGCTCGAAGTCCAGAATGTCGTGCCAGGGTTCCTCGGCGACCTGGTGTTCCTCCATATCCTTCTTCTCGCGTTCCCACCCCACGCGATCCATGGGCGACCCTACACGACATCGGTGACCAAAACCCGGAAGGGAACGGAGCTGATTTAGGGAAATAGCCCGCGAGTTCGGTGCGCCTCCGCGACCCGGCCGACGCCCAGGATGGTCGCTGCGGTCCTCATCGGAACCTTGTACTCCTCGGCGACGGTCAGGACGTCCACATACGCTCGCTCCATGATCATCCGAAGGCGTTCGTTCACCTCGTCCTCGCTCCAGTAGTACGCCTGGATGTCCTGGACCCACTCGAAGTACGAGACAGTGACGCCACCGGCATTCGCCAGGATGTCGGGGACGACGGTTACACCACGATCGGCCAGGATCTCGTCTCCCGCCGGTGTGGTGGGGCCGTTGGCCGCCTCCACGATGACCGTCGCTCGAACTCGGTCGGCGTTTCTCTCCGTGATCTGCCCTTCGATCGCGGCGGGGATCAGCACGTCGCAGTCGAGCTGGAGCAAATCGTCATTGGAGATGGTTTCGCCGCCCTCGAAACCAAGAAGCGAGCCGGTGCGCTCCTTGTGGGCTCGCAGCCCGTGCGGCGACAACCCATTCGGGTTGTAGACGCCGCCTTCGACTTCCGAGACGCCGACGATCTTGCATCCCTGCTGATGCAGGAGCTGGACGGTTCCACCGCCGACCTTCCCGAAGCCCTGCACGACCACCTCGGTGTCCTCCACGGACATCCCGAGGTGCTTCAGCGTGGCCACCGTGGTGTACGCCACCCCCCTGGCCGTCGCCTGGGTGCGTCCGGCAGAACCGCCGATCGAGAGCGGCTTTCCCGTGACCACGCCAGGAACGGAGAAACCCTCACGCGTGGAGTACGTATCCATGATCCACGCCATAACCTGCTCGTTGGTCCCGAGGTCGGGCGCCGGAATGTCCTTTTCCGGACCGAGGAACGGGAGGATCTCGTAGGCGTAACGCCGGCTCAGGCGCTCCAGCTCACCGTTTGAAAGCGACGAAGGGCTGACGACCACGCCGCCTTTCGCTCCGCCGAACGGTATGCCGACAACGGCACACTTCCACGTCATCCACATCGCCAGAGCCTTCACTTCGTCCAGCGTCACGGCGGGGTGATAGCGAAGTCCTCCCTTGGACGGGCCACGTGAGGTGTTGTGGTGAACCCGGTAACCGGTGAAGACGCTGATCGAACCGTTGTCCATGCGAACGGGAATCGACACCGTCAGCGCACGTCTCGGCTGACGAAGTACTTCGTGCACCGCAGAATCGAGGTGCATGGTGCGCGCCGCGTCGTCCAGTTGCCGCAGAGCGCTGTCCCATGCGGTGGCGACCTGCTCGCGTTCTTCGGTCATGGCCGCATCCTCGTGACGTTTACCCCCCGCTCGGGCCCGCAACCAGGTCCCAGGGGGCGCACGAAATAGTATCGGCGCGAACGACCCGAGCACGGAGATCCCCCGCCGGTTTTGTGAGGGCCCGGCGGTATCATTGCGTTTCCGTGTCGGAGGTTTGATGGATCAGCCACCCCGCAGCAGGGTGCCGCTCTTCGTTGCCACTGTTGTCGGCATCGTTCTGATTCTCGTCGTCCGTGCGCTCCTCAATGGGGGTGATAGCGGAGACAGCAACGGAAGAGCCGACGGGCCGGGCAATCGGAACACCGGTTCCTGCGTCCGCATTGCAATCGCCGCTTCTTCCGAGAAGGCCGCGCTGCTCAAGCAGATGGCCGCCAATTACGAGCGGCGCGGAGCAACAGTTGATGGCCGGTGCGTACGAGTCTCCGTCGAATCGAAGGCGTCGGGGGGCGCCGCAGAGGCCCTGGCACGAGGGTGGAACGAAACCGTCGACGGGCCTCGCCCCGACGTTTGGTCGCCGGCCTCCTCTTCGTGGGTGGTGATCCTTCGACAACGCCTCGCCGAGCGAGACGCTCCCAATATCGTCCCCGAAGAGCTGCCCCGCATCGCGGCGACGCCGCTCGTCATCGCCATGCCGCGCCCGATGGCCCAGGCGATGGGCTGGCCGAACCGGCAGCTCGGGTGGGCCGACATTCTCTCGCTGGCGCAAGACCCGGAGGGATGGGGAAAGTTCGACCATCCGGAATGGGGGCGGTTTCGGCTCGGCAAGACGAACCCGAACTTCTCGACGTCAGGACTGCACGCCACGATCGCTTCGTTTTTCGCCGCAACCGGACGGTCGAGCGACCTCACCGAATCCGACACACGCGATCCAAAGGTCGTGTCGTTCGTCAAAGGCGTGGAGTCGTCGGTCGTCCATTACGGCGACATCACGTTGACGTTCCTGGAGAACCTTCAGAAGGCCGACGATCGCGGGCAGGGGCTCTCCTACATCTCGGCGGTCACTGTGGAGGAGAAGTCCGTCTGGGACTACAACATGGGAAACCCCACCGGCGACCCGGCGACGCTCGGATCTCATCCTCGGCCCCGCACGCCACTCGCGGCCGTGTACCCGAAGGAGGGAACCCTTCTCTCGGATAACCCATTCGTGGTGCTGAACGCGGCATGGGTTGATGACGCCAAGAAACGAGCCGCTCAGGGATTCCTGCAGTTCCTTCAGCAGCCGGCCCAACAGCAGCGGTTCCAACAGGCGGCCTTCCGCGACTTTCGAGGCAGACCCGGGCCTCAGGTCCATCAGGGCAATGGGTTGTTGCCGAATCAACCGCGTACGGTGCTTTCGCCCCCACCGCCACGCGTCCTGGACCAGGTCCAGGCGTCATGGGACAAGCTCCGGAAGCGGGCCAGGGTGCTGCTGGTGATGGACGTGTCGGGATCGATGGGTGATCTCGCCGCGGAGTCCGGAGAGACGAAGCTCGACCTCGCAAAGCGCGCTGCCATCCGCGCCCTCACCCAGTTCGCGCCGGACGACGGGCTGGGACTTTGGATCTTCTCGTCCGAGTTTCCCCCGAGCCAACAGCCATACCTCGAGCTCGTGCCTATCGCACCCGTCCGCGAGCGGATCGATGAACTCCGAGCTCGCATCGCCGGCCTCACGCCGCAGGGCGGCACAGCGCTGTACGCAACGACCCGCGCCGCAACGCGACATCTGCGGTCCTCCTTCGATCCCGAGCGCATCAATGCCGTCGTCCTGCTCACAGACGGAAAGAACGAATACCCCCCCGATAACAATTTGGAGAGCCTGCTCCAGGAGCTGTCGGCGGAGGGGGAGGACGTGGCTGTCCGGGTTTTCCCCATCGCGTACGGCCAGGACGCCGACCTTGCAACGCTTCGTCGGATCGCCGAGGCATCCAGAGCGGCCGCCTACGACGCGGCAGACCCGGCATCCATCGACAAGGTGTTCACCGCGGTCGTCTCCAACTTCTGACCGATGGCACTCCGCGACGAGGTTCGGGATCCGTGGAGCTTCTTGCTCGGAGGGCTGGCCGCAGGGCTGGCGTGGGCAGTCGGTCTGCCGGAAGCGGCCGCGGCAGGGATCGGAGCCGCCGTGTTCGGGGTGAAGGTCCTGACGGGCGGCATGATGAATCGCACGGATCGAGGGGGTGGCCGACTCCTGCGTATTCGATCAGGGTCGCCCGAGGAACGGTGGACACGACGCGCGGAGCAGGCGGTTCGCTCGTTTCGCCGACTCGGTGACTCGGTCCGGTCGGGCCCCGTTGCCGAGCGGGCACGCGACATCGGCGCGCAGGCCGAGGGAATGCTGGACGCGGTCCGGCGACTGGCGGGACAGGCGTCGGCCGTCCGCGAGGCGCTCCGGCGAATCGACATCGTGCGCCTGATGAGAGAGGAAGACCGGCTCACGTACCAGATCGCGCGAGCGGAGAGCGAAGAGGTCCGCGTCGAGATCGAACGGTCCCTCGAGTCCGTGAGGGCACAACACTCCGTCTACACCCGGCTGGAGGATGCCGGGATGCGGCTTCAAGCACGGATCGAGTCCGTTGTCATCGGCCTGGAGGGTCTGGTGGCCCGCCTCGTCGAGATCCTGGCACTGGTCGAAGCGCAATCCCCGGTGGAGGGCGCCCAGCGGGTCGACGCGCTGTCGGAGGAGCTGGAGGGACTTCGCGCTGGACTCGTCGAAGCAGAGAACCTGAGTCGCCGCGTTTTGAGCGCGTTCGAGGACCGGGGTACCCTCCCCCCGGGTACCGCAGCGGGCGGGGACCGGCGCTCCAGGTCACGGACGATTCGCGTGAGGGAACGCGGTCGTCGTGACGTCGAAGCATCGTGATGAAACGAGTACCTCTGTTGAACGCCATCGACCGAGAGGAGTGGTTCAAGTGATGAGAGTGTTGCGGCGAGCCTGGCGCTACCTGGTGGCAGCGCTATCGGGAAGGCTGGACGAGGTTGCCGACCCCAAGGTTCAGATCGAGCAGGCGATCGAGGAAGCAAAGCGACAGCACGAGCTCCTCAGCCAGCAGGCGGCCGCCGTTCTGGGTAACCGGCGACAACTGGAGATGAAGCTCGCACGGTCCATGGAGGAGGTCGAGAAGCTTCGGGCTTCGGCCCGTCAGGCTTTGGTCTTCGCTGAACAATCCCGCGGAACCGGCGACCAAAGTAAGGCCTCCTCATACGAGGAGACCGCCCAGGCGTTTGCAACGAAACTCGTGGCGGCCGAAGCGTCGATGAACGATCTGAAGGGCCTTCACGACCAAGCGCTTCAGGCGGCCGACCAGGCTCGAAAGGCTGTGGAGCAAAACGCCTTCCTCCTGCAGAAGCGCCTGGCCGAGCGCTCCAGGCTGCTGTCGCAGCTCGACCAGACCAAGATGCAGGAGCGGATGAACGAAGCGCTTCAGTCCGTGAGCGAGCTGTCGGTTCCCGGCGACGTGCCGACCCTGAACGAGGTTCGCGACAAGATCGAAGCGAGATACGCCCGAGCTCTCGGACGGTCGGAGCTGGCGACGGGGACTGTCGAGGCGCGGATGATCGAGGTTGAGAAGGCGGCCATCGACGCCCAGGGAGCTGAGCGCCTCGAGGAGATCCGGAAGAGCCTGTCCCTCGAGAGCGGCGCCAAGGGTCAGGCGCCGCTTCCCGCAGAGCAGGAATCCGGGTCGGCCTGAGATCTAGGTCTGGCTAAACGACCTCCTGGTCCACCACAGGATCCAGCTTCGGCCGGAGATCGACCCTTCGGACCATGCCTTCGAGCCGGCCTGGCCGTTCGGGCTGGCCACGGGGCGAACCGTTCCATCGCTCAGAATCTCCGCCACGACGTCCTCGCCGTGCCGGTCGTCGGCACCTGCGGGAACCGAACGGAGAACTGGCTTGGGCGGCTGCTCCATCTGCACCCTTTCCACAGAAGGGGCTGCGTTCTGCGCCATTCGAGTTACCCCCTTTCCGGCCAGCGTCGCGACTTCCGTCCTCGATGACTGACCGTCGGTCATTTTAATGACCGAAGGTCAGTACGTCAACCGCATGGCGCCTGAGCAGGAGATGAGCGTTGGATCGCTACGGGGACAGGACCTTGCGGACCAGCTCCTTGCCCGCGGCGACGAGTCGGTCGCGGTCGAGCTCCGCACCCTTCAGGATCTCCTCCAGAACCGCACCCTCCAGGGCGTGGTGGAGGAACGAGGCAGTGAAGACGGGGTCTGAGACCTTGAACGCTCCCGATTCCATTCCGGCCTGGATGCCGAGAGCCATCATCTCGGTCAGCTTCCGTTCGCACTCGGCGAAGATGTCCTGCGTTTGCTTCGTCAGCCCCTCGCGGGTGAAGACATACAGGACGTCACGGTGCTCCAAGTCGAAGTCGATCCAGCCCTCGATCAGCGCGTCGGCCAGCTCCCACCAGTCGTCCTGGCCCACTCGGTCGAGATAGCTCCTGGCGTGAGCCAGCACCTCGGTCACGAAGCGCTCTCGGAGCGCGGCCAACAGGTGTTCTTTCGACGTGAAATAGAGGTAGAACGTGCCTTTCGCCACACCCGCGGCCTCGGCGACGTCGGCGATGGTCGCGCCGGCAATGCCCTTCTCGGCGAAGACCCTCACGGCCGCGTTGAGCAGCTCGTCCCGCCTGTGTTCGGGGCTCTTGACGACTCGTTTGCGCTTGACCAGGACCATGACTGACTCTCGGTCAGTATACCCACGGTCTGACTATGCTCACATCAAACGGGTGAACAGGCTCTTGCTCCAGCGTGAGGCCGGCGCCGGCCTTACGGCGCCGAGAACGTGATGGTGACGAGATCCGCGCTCGTGTAGAAACCCGAACTCTTCGTGCAGCGAACCCGAACCCGTACGTCTCCGTCTCCCGAAGATCCACTGACGTAGCTCGCCAGGGTCCCGCTAGGTGACTTCTCGACCAACACCTCTGTGGTGCCGACGCTTCGAGAGTCGACCGTGACCCATGAGCTGTTTGACCAGTTGTAGACGTAAATGGTTTGCGAACACGTAGCCGAGTTCTTCCCCTTGTAGGTGACGCTCAGGGTGCGAAGTGAATTCGTCACGCCTTTGATTGTTCCGTACCAGGACGTGGTTCGAGTCCCCGACGAGGTCGAGGTGACTTGGAAGTAGACGTTGTCGTCTGCTCCTAGGTTTGCATATGTGCCAGCGCGAAGCTTCCCCGATTGAACGGTGGCGGCGGCCGGGGGTTTCGTGACGGCGGAAACGGTCTTGAAACTCCACGTCCTTTCGGCCTCGAGCTGATTACCGGCGGCATCGGCCGCCCCGGTCCCGACGGTCGCGGCATACGTTGTTCCGCCCTGCAGCAACGACGAAGGGGCGAACGTCATGGTGTTGCCACTCCAGCTGAAGGACCCTCCCACTTCTGCTCCATCGGTCGAGTTCACCAGCGAGAAGGCGCTCTCAGTAGCGGCCTTGTCCATGGGCTCGTCGAACGTAACCGCGACGCGCGCGCCGGTCGACACGCCGGTCGATCCGTCGGGAGGTGACACCGACGTCACCGACGGAGCGGTGGCATCTGGCGCGGGCGCAGCCGGGGCGAGACCGGCCCAGCTCAGGTACCCGTAGTAGCGGCCCTGCACCGGCCTAACCGGGTCGCCCGTGAAACCGTAGCCGGTAGAAGACGCCGTCTGTGCCTCCGCGATCGAGCGCATCTTCGCAATGATCTGCGGCGGGCTGAGTCCGGCGCACGGCCCCGGTATGCCAGCTTCAACCAAGCAGAGCGCAACGGCGCCTGCGACATGCGGTGTGGCCATGCTGGTCCCGGACATCGACGCGTAGCCGCCGCCTGGATAGGTGGACCGGATACAGACCCCCGGTCCAGCGATGGTATGCGCTGCGCCGGCCGTCGTTGCGGCGTAGTTCGAAAAGGACGCGTACTTGTCATCGCTCTGATTGCAAGCTGTTCCGCCGCTCCCACCTGGAAGGCCGTCACTGTCAGCGACCGCGGTCACGGTAAGAGCTTCGGGATAGGCGGCGGGGGTATCCGGCTCACTGGGATAGTCGAAATCCCACCCGGAGTTCCCAGCCGCTACCACATAGACGACGCCGGCTGCCGTCGAGGCGCAAACGGCCCTGTGGAGAGGGTCCGTCGTGGTCGAACAGCTCTGGATTGGGGTGCCTGGGCCACCGAGGCTCAAGTTCGCGACAGCGATGTCGTTCGAAGGGTCGCCATCGCTCCGGGTGCCGGTGACCCAGTCGATGCCACAGATGACACTCGACCAACTACCGCTTCCGCCCGAATCGAGCACTTTCACGGCATACACCCTGGTAGCGGGGGCCACTCCGACCACTCCGGAACCGTTGTTCTTTGCCGCGATCGAGCCGGCGACGTGCGTCCCGTGCCCGTTGTCGTCGTCTGGTGAGGCGCCCGAGTTGATGCAGTTGACGCCGGGGATGACGTTGAGGTCTGGGTGATCGAGGTCGACACCCGAGTCAACCACAGCGACGTGGGCACCGCTGGCTTCCCTCGCCGTCGTGGCGGTCGCCGCTTCCATCCGCCGAACTCCCGTCGGCGCGGAATCTCCCGTCGCAAGAGGTACGGGGGCGACGGCTTTGACGGCGCGGTCCTCCGCGATGAACGCAACGTCGGGGTCGGTCCGTAGCCTCTCGAGCTGGCGCGCGGAAAGCTTGGCGGCAAAGCCCTTGACGGCGTTCTTGTAACGATGTGCGGCACGAAAGCCCTCCCGGCCCTGAAGTCGATCTGTCTTCGCCTTCGGGTCGCGCACCGTACCGCGATAGATCACGATGTATCGCTGGGCGATCTCGCCGCTTTGCCCGGCGCCACCTCCCACCCTCAGCCCCGAAGAGAAACGCGATAGGCGGGAGGCACCGCCCTGCTCATCGTCCGAGCTGTTGTTGGGAACCAAGGCGGAAACAACCGCGATCAGCAACGCTGCTCCCACGCCGAGTATTCGGCGCGTCAACAAGCTTTCAGTTCGGAGTCGGCGCATCAGCTCTCTCGTGGGGGTCGGGCAATTCGCATCGCGTTCTGTATAAGGGGACGGGCGGATCCCGTGGTCGGGGTCGCTATCGAGGCTTCAACCAGCGTACAAGCTTCTCCCCTCAATGATCTCCATATCTGGGTCGCAAAAACCCCGCTGCAGGGTTATGAGCAGGCAAAGTTTCGACCGAGACCTCTACTAGGAGTTTTCGGCATCACGACCACCGGTCTGGAGCTGGCGGTGGGATTCGAACCCACGACCTAGCGATTACAAGTCGCTTGCGCTACCGGACTGCGCCACGCCAGCGTGAAAATGCATCGTAACAGCGTCATTTGCGCGAACGCCGGAGCTCAACCCGGCCTTATGGCGTACCCAAAGAGCCCGACCGCGAGCGCCGCGGCGGCGTTGAGTGATCCCGTTCGGCCGACCATGGGAATCGCGATGAGGAGGTCGCACGACTCCCGAACGAGACGGGACAGTCCCACGTCCTCCGCTCCCAGCACCAGGACCAGCGGCCTGGACGGCGGCTCGGCCTCATGGATGGACGTCGGCGCTTGGTGGTCGAGGCCCACCACGAAGAATCCGCGTTCCTTCAGGTGCTCGATCGTTCGAATGAGATTCGGCACGCGAGCGACCCGGAGATGGAACAGCGCGCCCGCCGACGCCCTGATGGCAGCTGGGGAGAACGGCGCCGAACGGCGCTTCCGAACGATGAGCATGTCCGCGCCGGCAGCCTCTGCAGCGCGCACCGAGGCGCCAAAGTTCTGCGGATCAGTGATCCCATCCAGCATCACCACTACCGCGTCGGGCCCGAAGGAGGCCGCATAGACGTCCCGTTCGTCCAACTCCTTGGGTGGACTGACCACGGCGGCCACGCCCTGGTGGTCGGAAACTCGGAGCGCCAGCAGTGATTCCTCATCCGTCGTTTTGATCGCCACGTTGGACCGTCGTGCTTCTTCGAGTAGCTCTCGCATACCTTCGGTTGCATGGAGCCCCGCGACCATCAACACGCGGCTCGCACGGCCGCTCCGTATCGCTTCCACGACCGCACGACGACCGCCAACGACCGGCGCGGCCTCTCGTCCGGGCGACGGATCACGCCGCGCTTTGGAACCGGCTCCTCCTTGCCGGCGTCTCGTCACCGCGACGACGTCACCGTGGCGACGGCGAGGCAACCCGCGCCGTCGCCCGACAGTCCCAGTCCTTCGGGGCGGGTCGCCTTCACCGAGACACGGGTCGTCTCTATGTCCAGAACCACCGCAATGTTGCGTCGCATCTCATCGCGGCGCGGCGCCACCGCCGGCCGAGCACCAACATAGGTCAGGTCGCAGGAAGCTGGCTGAAGGTCGCGCT
>DATABA010000070.1:0-4718 GCA_036259835.1 Actinomycetota bacterium | reverse complement strand
GGTTGCCCTCGCCTGCGGAATTCTCGCCTTCACGGCAGGGATCCTCGGGCGACGGCCCTCAACGCGAGTGGCAGCTCCGAACCGACGGATAGCGACGACGGCGATCATCCTCGGAGTTATCGCCATGGGCCTCGGAATCGTCGGCGCCGTCCTCGTAGGTGGTGCCTTCGCCAAGCCAGTCGCGGGCTAGGTGTGAGGAGTCGCCGAGGCCATGTCGCCAGGACTCTCTGCCTCGCGTTCTTACTCGGGTGCAGCGGTTTGCCGACGAAGACAACGGCCCTCCCCCGACTAACCAATGAGGACCTCAGGGCGAGCGCACCGGGACTGCTTCCATCAAACGGTCCCGCCATGATCGGCGGCGTGCGGCTCCCCTCCGGACATCGCGTACGACCGGACCCCTCGTTCCTCGGGAAAAAGACGAAGGAGCTCGAACCGGTTCTTTGGATAACCGACCAGGAGGTTCCCGGGATCGATCGTCTCTGGGCCCAGGTCGCTGAGCGATTCGACGAGACCGGTCTTTGGCCTGTAATCCTGGAGAGCGTCGATCCAGTGACAGAAGAACCAACGCGGCGACCGTGGGACTCGGGTGAGTTGGCCCCCAGCTTGTCATCCGATCCTGATGAGTTCAACGCCGAATCCGTCCTTCGTCGATGGTGGAAGGAAGCTGTGGGCCCTGACGAAGATTCCCTCGACTCGGTGGAGCCGTTCGGAGCGGAGTTCCCGGGCCTCGCTCGTGGAACAACAGGCCCTTCCAATGGTGCGGCACCTGTTCTCGTCGCGAGAGAGCTTCCAGGACGCCTCGGGTTGGTGCCGGTTGCTCGTCCAGCTGATGTACCCGCCGCCGTCGGATGGGCGGGCCCGACGAACTACTACTCCGACATGGGACAGCTGGCGGCCGTACTGAGGAGTTGGGAGGATCGCTTCGGTGCTGTGGTGGTCGGACTGGGGTTCGACACCCTGATATTGGGAGTCCGCCGGCCGCCCGTCGGTGCGGCCATGTCGAACGCTGTTGCAGCCGAGCAGTTCGCGGTGTGCCCCGACATCGTCTGGCAGGGGGTCGAGTCGATCGCCGCCCTTGCGGAAGAGATTGACGGGCAACGAACCTGGTTTTGTTGGTGGGACTGACGGGCGAGAGTTCGTGCGCCCGGAGGGATTCGAACCCCCAACCTTCTGATCCGTAGTCAGACGCTCTGTCCAGATTGAGCTACGGGCGCGCCGCGGAGAGGGAGGGATTCGAACCCTCGAGGGGCTTAACACCCCAACCGGTTTAGCAAACCGGCGCCATAGACCGGACTAGGCGACCTCTCCGGTGGAATCAAGTGTATCCCGAATATGTGTTCGACCCTCGGGGTTGAGCGTGTGCCGCAACGGGTAAGACCCTAACAACCCCCAACTACCAAGGGAGGTAGCCATGGGTGCAGGTACTGGTGACAAGGCAGAAGGCAAGATCGACGAGCTGAAGGGCGACGCCAAGCAGAAGATTGGCGACCTCACAGAAGACGAGGACCTCCAGGCCGAAGGTAAGAAGGACGAGCTGAAGGGCGAAGGCAAGGGCGCCCTCGGCACCGTCAAGGACGCTGGCCAGGACCTCAAGGATCGAGCCAAGGACGCGCTCGACCAGAAGTAGCTCGTCATAGATCCACAGGAAGGAGGCCGCGGCGCGGGCTGCGGTCTCCTTCTTTATGCGTTGAGGGTCATCCGACTTGCCACCACGACGGTGTCCCCCCATCGGTGGATGCGGTATTCGTCTACTGGGTGATCGCGAATTGCTACCAACGCAGGATGGCGGGCGGAGCCTCTTACTCCTACGCTCCGTTCAGGCCTGGAAATTAAGTCAGCAGACCTAGCAAGAACGGACCGGGTCAAAACGACCCTTCGCTCTACGAAGGAGCAGCGGACGTGGCCATTCCCCTGGAGCGAACCGGCGGAGGCGCCGAGGAAGCGGACACAAACCCGCCTGCACTGGTTCACGGCGCTGTCCCGAATGCCCTTCCAGAAGAACTGTTCCGACTCGTCGTCGAGAACAGCCAGGATCTCATCAGCATCACGGACCCGGAGGGACGACTCATTTACGCGTCGCCCTCGCATGAAGCCGTCATCGGATACACCCCGGCCGAGCTGATCGGGCGAAGCGCCCTCGAGCTCATCCACCCCGACGACGTCGAGACCGCCACTGAGGCGATCAGGGAAGGGCTCCTTGAAGGTAAGACGTTCCGGTCGGAGATCCGGGTCAAGCACAAGGACGGCCGGTGGGTGACGGTCGAGGGCGCCGGGACGGCCATTCACGACGAGCACGGCAACCCCGCGATGCTCCAGGCGACCATGCGCGATATCACTGAACGCAAGCGGGCTGAAAAAGAGATGGCATTCCTCGCGTACCACGACAAGCTCACGGGCCTGCCCAACCGAGCCATGTTCGAAGAGCTCGCCGAGATGGCGATCGCTCGGGCCCGCCGCCAAGACCTTGCCGTCGTCGTGCTCTACATCGACCTCGACAACTTCAAGATGGTCAATGACAGCCTCGGCCACGCCGCCGGCGACGAATTGCTTCGGCAGGTCGCCGAGCGTCTGCAGGAGGTAAGTCGGGAAACGGACGTCGTGACCCGGCTCGCCGGAGACGAGTTCCTCTTGCTTCTCACAGACCTTCAGAGGAACGTCGACGGTTCCCCGGTCGGAGCCGATAACGCGGCACTCATCGCGGAGACGGTCGCCACCCGAACACATGAGGCGCTCTCAGAACGGTTCGTGCTGGGCGACAGCGAGTTCTACATCTCGGCGAGCATCGGGATCAGCGTCTTCCCGCTCGACGCGGAAGACGGGAGGACGTTGGTGAAGAACGCCGACGCCGCCATGTACCGAAGCAAGAACGCCGGTCCTGGTGGCTACAAGCTCTATCCGCTGGACTCAAGAGAGAGCACCAGCAAGCTCTCCGTGGTAACCCGCCTCCGGCAGTCCGTCACCGACCAACGCTTCGTCCTCCATTACCAGCCCATCGTCGACCTCGTGCGCCGCGACATGATCGGAGTCGAGGCTCTGGTGCGGTGGCAGGACCCCGAACGCGGTCTGGTTCCGCCCAACGAGTTCATTCCGCTGGCCGAAGAGATGGGGTTGATCGGACCGATCGGTGACTTTGTGATCGAGGAGCTGTTCCGCCAGTGGCGGCTGTGGCGCGACAACGGCATGGAGTTCATCGTCAGCTTCAACCTCTCGCCGCGCCAGCTGTGGCACCCCGGTCTGGTCGAGAAGCTTTTGGAACGACTCGACGTGTGGCGGATGGATCCGACATCGGTTCTGGTCGAGATCACTGAGTCCACAGCGATGACGGACCCGGACCGCACGCAGCGGATCCTGTCAGGCCTCCGTGAACGCGGCATTCGAATCGCCATCGACGACTTCGGAACCGGATACTCGTCGCTGAGCCGTCTGCGCGATCTTGCGGTCGACGTCCTGAAAGTCGATCGGTCGTTCGTCCATGACGTTCCGCGCGATCGCGAAGCCGCGACGATGGTGAAGGGAATCGTCCAGCTCTCGCACAGCCTGAATATGGCGCCACTGGCTGAAGGGATCGAGACCGAGGAACAGTGCCGCTTCCTGGTCGGCCAGGGGTGCCTACTGGGACAGGGGCACTACTTCAGCGCGCCCGCCCCCGCGGACGAGATGCAGGAGATGTGGCGCCAGTCATTCCGGCTCAAGGCTCGGCCGACGAGCTGGTAGCGCAGCCCTCACGCTGTCTCAGTCGGCGAGGGCGATCCGCATGCGTTTGAACGCCTTCCCCTTGCTTTCGGTCTTGATCACGCGCACGTGGCCGACCTCGCTGGTGGAGCGGACGTGCGTCCCTCCGTCGGCCTGCCGGTCGATGCCTTCGATGTCGATGACCCGGATGGGGTCGATCCCCTCCGGAATCAGATTCACTTTCGTTCTGATCAAATCGGGATCGCCGAGCGCCTGAGCTCTCGGGAGAAAGAGCACGTTCACCGGCCGTCCCGCCGAAAGCGCTTCATTGAGCTTTGTCTCCACTTCCTTGCCGAAGTCAGCCGACATTGCGTCGAGCTCGAAGTCCATCCGGGCCTCTCCCGGTCCGCTCATGTTCCCGCCGGTCACCTTGGCGCCGTAGTGCGTCCACACGATTCCGGAAAGGGCGTGAAGTGCGGTGTGCGTTCGCATGAGGCGGTGGCGACGGTCCCAGTCAATCTCGGCGTGAACCTTTGTTCCGAGTGGCGGGGGGCCGCCCTCGATCGCATGAATCGGGACGCCACCTTGACGGACAGTGTCGGTGACCCGGCATTCACCGCCGTCCCACCTGAGCCAACCAGTGTCGCCGGGCTGTCCGCCGCCTCGCGCATAGAACACCGTTCGATCCAGAACGACGCCTTCCGGTCGCACCTCGACTACGGTGGCATCCGTCGACCGAGCGTAAGCGTCGGTCGCACAGATCTCTTCGGTCGGGTCCGCTCCAGCCATGGTGCGGTGAAGCCTACCGCGGCGCTGGTTACCGCCCGGTAAGTTGCGGAGGCTAGAGCAGAATGACTAGTCTCCGCGCCTGAGGTCCCTCTACCCGAAAGGAGTCCGCGGGCCATGAAACTTCGTCGTTTGATCGGCGTCGTCAGCGCGACGCTGCTCGTGCTTGGCTTGGTTACCACCGTAACGTCGGTGACCGCCAACGCGAACACTGGAGCGCTGACGCGCTACACGGTCGTCTTCAAGGCGACGCAGGACAG
>DATABA010000069.1:0-3189 GCA_036259835.1 Actinomycetota bacterium | reverse complement strand
ACCCGCCTCCGTATAATCGCGCCGCGGTCCCAGCCGGATCCTCATGGACAACGAGGAAATCCTCTCCCACGTCCCCGATGCGCCCGTTCCCTCGCGCATGGGCGGCCAGCGGTTGCTGGACCTCCTTCGTGTAATGCATCGCCTGCGCGCGCCGGGGGGATGCCCCTGGGACCGCGAGCAGACCCACCAGTCGCTGGCGCGACACCTCTTGGAAGAGGCGCATGAAACGCTGGAGGCCATCGACAGCGGCGATTCGGAGCGCATGCGCGACGAGCTCGGCGACCTCCTGCTCCAGGTCGTGTTCCACTCGGAGATGGCGCGGGAGGAAGGGACGTTCGACGTCGACGACGTGGCGCAGGGGATTTTGGAGAAGCTCATTCGCCGGCATCCGCACGTCTTCGGGACCGTCGAGGTCGACACGGCATCCGAGGTCCTGGTCAACAGGGAACGCATCAAGAGCGAGGAGAAGGGGGAGAATCCGGTCGACGAGCAGATCCCCGCGAGCCTCCCCGCGCTCGCCCGCGCGGCGAAAGTCCAGCGCCGCGCCGCCGGGTTTGGGTTCGATTGGCGCACCGACACGGCGGCCTTCGACAAGGTCCGCGAGGAGCTCGGCGAGCTCGAGGAGGCGGCGCCGGATCGCGCGGAGGAGGAGCTCGGCGACGTCCTGTTCGCGGTGGCGGCCCTGGCGCGGCGGCTGAACGTGGACCCCGAGACCGCCCTTCGCAAGGCAACCCGGCGGTTTGGAGAGCGGTTCGAACGGATGCGTGAGGTGGCCGGGGCGGAAGGGCGGGCGCTGGAAGACCTTTCCGAACAGGAACTGCTCGACCGGTTTCGCGCCGCGCGCTAGGACGCCGTGCCTGCTCCGCAACCTCGCCAAAAAGCGAGGTCGGGGCCATAGAATCCTCGACAAATGTCACTTATCCAGGAGATTCGGGCCCGCGAAATCCTCGATTCCCGCGGAAACCCAACCGTCGAGGTTGACGTCCTGCTCGCCGACGGCAGTCTGGGCCGCGCCGCCGTGCCATCGGGCGCCTCGACGGGGACCCACGAAGCGGTCGAGCTTCGCGACGGCGACGACACCCGGTACGGCGGAAAGGGCGTTCGGACGGCGTGTCGGAACGTCCGTGAAGAGATCGCGCCGTCGTTGATCGACAGGGACGCGACCACCCAGCGCGTGATCGACGCGGTCCTCGTCGAGCTGGACGGCACGCCGAACAAGCGCCGGCTGGGAGCGAACGCGCTTCTCGGCGTGTCGCTCGCGGTGGCAAAGGCCGCCGCCCAGTCGGTCGGCCTCCCGCTGTACCGGTATCTCGGCGGGCCGCAGGCCCACCTCTTGCCGGCCCCGCTCGTCAACGTCATCAACGGGGGAGCGCACGCCGACAATCCGCTCGAGTTTCAGGAGTTCATGGTGGTTCCGATCGGAGCGGCGTCGTTCGCCGAGGCCATGCAGTGGTCGGCCGAGATCCTCCACGCTCTCCGGTCCGCGCTGAAAACGAAGGGTCTGTCGACCGGCGTCGGAGACGAAGGCGGGTTCGCCCCGGATCTCTCCACGGCGCGGGACGCCGTCGAGCTCTTGGTTGCGGCCATCGAGGAAACGGGGCTCGAGCCCGGGGCAGAAGTCGCGCTCGCGCTGGACGCAGCGGCGTCGGAGCTGTTCCGGGACGGGGTATACACCCTGGAGGGCAGGCGACGGACGTCGGGTGAGATGACGTCGTTCTTCACCTCACTGGCCGATTCGTACCCCATCGTGTCCATCGAGGATCCGCTGGCGGAGGACGACTGGGAAGGATGGGCCGCGCTCAGCGAGGCACTCGACGAGCGGGTTCAGCTGGTCGGCGACGACCTGTTCGTGACGAACCTGGAGCGCCTGGAGAGGGGTCTCGAAGCCGGCGTCGCCAACGCCGTCCTGGTCAAGGTCAACCAGATCGGAACGCTGTCGGAGGCACTCGACGTCATCAGGGCAGCAAAGGAGGCCTCGTACGGAGTGGTGATCAGCCACCGGTCGGGCGAGACCGAAGACACGACCATCGCCGACATCGCGGTGGCCACGAACGCCGGTCAGATCAAGACCGGCGCTCCGACGCGCAGTGAACGGACGGCGAAGTACAACCAGCTGCTGCGTATCGAGCAGGAGTTGGGAAATACGGCTCGGTACGCCAGGCGCCACCCGCCTCTTCGAGTGGCCGGGAAAGAGCAGCCGGAGTGAAAGAGGCTACGGCTGCCGTCGCTCGAGGACGAATCCGCCTGACCTCTCGTGGAGCGGTGCTCGCGGTCGTCATCACCGCGCTTCTGCTGTACCTGATCGTTCCGCTTCGAACGTACATCGATCAACGCAATCAGCTCTCCCAGCTTCAGGAACAGACGTCGCTCCTGGAGGAGCAGAATCGAGTTCTTCAGCGACAGGTTGCGCTCCTCCATGACCCGGCATATCTCGAGCGGTTGGCGAGAGAGTGTCTTGGAATGGTTCGGCCCGACGAGATCGGATTCGTCGTGGTACCGAAAGGCGGCCGGACCATTCCGCCGAGCTGCTAGCGACGGTTCAGGGCCACTCATCGCCGGGTAGGGATCACGGATGGGGCAGCCCATGGATCGCCAACCATGAGCCTCGTGGACAACCTCCGCCATCGGATCGATGGGTTTCAGCAGGCCCGTCGGTGGCTGGGGTTTCCGCTGGCCGTGATGAAGAAGTTCGGTGACGACCGAGCCGGCAACCTGGCCGCGCTCATCGCCTACTACGGCTTCTTCTCGCTCTTCCCGCTGCTCCTGGTGCTGGTGGCGCTTCTGGGGCTGGTCCTCCGGAACAACCCGGAGCTTCAAGGAGAGATCATCGGCTCCGCC
Source organism: Actinomycetota bacterium (assembly GCA_036259835.1). Classification (GTDB taxonomy): domain Bacteria; phylum Actinomycetota; class UBA4738; order UBA4738; family UBA4738; genus JALYGK01. The sequence continues at coordinate 351 of DATABA010000069.1, read as the reverse complement.
CTGGCGCAGTTTCCGATCATTGGCGATCAGATCCGGCAAAACCTCCCCGCCCTCTCGGGCGAGGGAGCCGGCGTCGCCCTGGGCGTGGGGACGGCCACGGCGCTGTGGGCCGGGCTGGGCGTCATGCAAGCGGCCCAACAAGCCTTCAACGACGTTTGGGACATTCCCATGAAGGAGCGGCCCAACTTCATCCAGACGAGGCTGCGGTCGGTGATCATGTTGGTGCTCCTGGGAACGTTCGCGCTCGGGGCAACCCTGCTGGCGGGGGTTGGAACGTGGGAGGGACCGTTGGGGGCGGTCCTTCGGCGCGTCAAACGAAACCTCGACGCTCTGCTCCGGACGTCGTTCTTC
>DATABA010000068.1:0-17316 GCA_036259835.1 Actinomycetota bacterium | reverse complement strand
TGAGAAGGTCGGAATCTCCGAACTTCGCCACGTCCTTAACCCCTTGACTCGTGGCCCTCGATCTCCCGCGGGCCCCTATGAATCAACTCGGCAAGTCTACGATGCCTTCGCCGCGAGAGAAGCCAATTCGGCCTGAACCTTTCGGCTGGCGATGACGTCGTCGATCAAGCCGTACTCCTTCGCCTGCTCCGAGGTCATGATGAAGTCGCGGTCGGTGTCTTGCTTCACCTTCTCCAGCGGCTGGCCAGTGTGTTCCGCGAGTACCTGGTCGACGAGTGATCGATACCGAAGGATCTCCTTGGCCTGAATCTCGATGTCGACCGCCTGTCCTCCGGCCTGCCCGTGCGGCTGGTGGATCAACACGCGGGAGTGTGGAAGGGCGTATCGCTTCCCCTTCGTTCCGGCGGCCAGGAGCACGGCCGCTCCCGACGCCGCCTGTCCCATGCAGATGGTCGAGACGTCTGGCTTGATGTATTGCATGGTGTCGTAGATGGCGAACGTGGAGGAGACGTCGCCTCCCGGTGAGTTGATGTAGAGATGAACGTCCTTATCGGGATCCTCGCTCTCCAGGTGGAGGAGCTGGGCCATGATCAGGTTCCCGACCGCGTCGTCGATCGGGGTGCCGAGAAAGACAATCCGCTCCTTGAGCAGCCGGGAATAGATATCGAACGACCGCTCGCCGCGGTTCGTTTGCTCGACGACGACGGGGACCAGGTAGTTCTGAATCTCATTCATCTTCGACCTCTTGGCTCTCTTGCGACTCGGAATGAGGGCCGGCCCCGGCGCCCCCGTTGTCCACATCGGCCGCCTCGACAAGCAGGTCAAGGGCCTTCGAGCGGATGATATCACCGGCCAGTGACGTTACTTGGCCGGACTGCTCGAGTATTCGCCGCACTTCCTTCACGTCGCGTCCCATGGCCTCAGCAAGGCCTTGGATTTCGCGATCGAGGTCTTCGCGCGTGACCTGAATACCTTCCGCGCGGGCCACTGCCTCGAGGACGAGATCCGCTTTGATCGCCCGAATGGCATGAGCCCGCGCGTCGGACCGAAACCGAAGCTCGTCCCATCCCTGCGAGGCGAGAGCGTCGTCCAGCGTCGTCCCTACCTGCTCTGCTCGATCCTTCGCCCGCTCGATTCGGCTCTCCGTTTCGGCGTCCACCAGTCGATCGGGGATGTCCACGTCGACGGACTCGATGATCCTTTGGAGCACCAGATCGCGAAGGATCGCCTTGGACTCGGCCTCTTTGAGCGAGGCGAGCTTGGTCCGGATGTCATTCCGAAGCTCCTCTAACGTGTCGAACTCCGACGCCGTCTTGGCGAACTCATCGTCGAGCGCCGGAAGCGTCTTCGCCTTCACTTCCTTGACCAGAACCTGGAACGTGACCTCGCTCCCCGCTCGCTCGCCGAAGGCCTCCGGCAGCGTGGCATTGAACTTGAGGATCTCGCCCTTTCGTTTTCCTTCCAGCTCCCTGTCCAGCTCGGGGAGAAGCTCTTCCTTTCCGACCTCGGTGAGGAAGCCTGGCCGGCTCGCTTCGGGAACCTCCTCGCCATGGATGGAGGCGCGGACGTCGGCCAGCGCGTAGTCGCCCTTTCGAGCCGGGCGAGAGACCACTTCGAGTTCGGCGAACCGATCGCGCAGCCGGTCGAGATATTCGTCGATCTCCACCTCTGTCGGTTCGGCGGGGGGAGTCTCGACCTTCACGCCGCGGTACTGCTTGGGCTCGAGCGACAGGCGCGGCCTGATCTCCACCGTCGCGGTAAATCTCAGCGGCGAACCGTCCTCGAGAGACTCCAGATCGATGTCGGGTTCGGCGATCGGAGCGAGGTCGTGTTCGCGAAGCGCGCGCACGTAGTAGGCAGGAAGGAAGTCCCGCACGAACTCCTGGAGGACGGCTTCCCGTCCAACCCGCGCATCGATGATCTGCTTGGGGACCTTCCCTTTCCTGAAACCCGGGATGCGAACTTCGCCGGCGACCTTCCGGTAGGCCTTGTCGAGGTCCCGCGAGAACTCGTCGGGCGGAACCTCGACCGAAAGCCGAACCACGTGCTTGTCGGTTTCTTCGAGCGTCGTCTGCATCGCGAAGCGAGCGTACTGGAATCCCCTCGGCGGAAGCCGGAGCCGGGCGCCTCTTAGACTCCCGTTCGCCGTGACGAATCGTCGGGGTCCTAGCGAAGAGCCACCGTCCCAAGCGGACGCCACTCCCGAGGAGTTGCTCGGCGTTCTGGCTGATCCCGAGCGTCTCGCGGTAGCAGGAGCGCTTGCCGGGCGACCCGCCACTGCCGTTGAGCTCGCTTCGTCGCTGAACCTTCGCCCCGACCGGGTTCGCCGCCATCTCAGCAAGCTGACGAAGGCAGGTCTGGTTGCGGTCGACCGTGACCGCCGCACGTACAGGTACCAACCCGAGGCTCTTCGCGAAGCTGCACGGAGCATGAGTCCGTCCAGGGAAGCCGGGCTCGCGTTGGGGGCCGTCTACGAAGAAGAGGAACAGGTGCTGCGGCGGTACTTCCAGGGCGGGCGGTTACGCGAAATACCCGCAAAGCATTCCAAGCGACTGATCATTCTGTCGCGCCTGGCGTTGGAGTTCGACGTCGGCGTCCGTTACTCGGAGCAACAGATCAATCAAAGGCTGAAGGAGTTCCATAAGGACTACGCAGCGCTTCGCCGGTACCTGGTTGACGAAGGATTTCTTTCGCGGGAGCGCGGTCAGTATTGGCGATCTGGTGGCCCGGTGAACGTCTGACTCCGGGTGTTCACGACGGCGCACGATCGTTGATCGTTTGCTGCTCAAAACCGCCGGGTAATCAATGAGTAAGCCCCGCAAACTCCAGAGAGGAGGGAATTGGTATGTCGACGATCGAGGAATCCATCGACGTCCAAGTACCAGTGCGGACCGCTTACAACCAGTGGACGCAGTTCGAGGAATTCCCCAAGTTCATGGAAGGCGTGAAGTCAGTCCAGCAACTGGACGACGTGAGCCTTCACTGGACGGCGGAGATCGCCGGCCAGGAGCGTAACTGGGAGGCCAAGATTACGGAGCAGATCCCGGACGAGCGGATCGCGTGGACAAGCACCACCGGTACCGGAAACGCCGGCGTGGTGACGTTCCACAAGATCGACCCGAACACCACCCGGATCATGCTCCAGCTCGAGATCTACCCCGAAGACTTCAAGGAGAAGGTCGGGGATTGGCTCCAGATCCCGCGTGCCCGCGTGAAGGGTGATCTCCAGCGGTTCAAGGAGTTCATCGAGAGCCGCGGCACCGAGACCGGGGCATGGCGCGGCGAGGTGGAGCAGACCAAGACCACCTAACGTGGCAAAGCTCGGTACTTCTGAGGGACCGGCGACAAGCCGGTCCCTCAGCTTTTATGGCGAGAGTCGGGGCGGCCGGACTCGAACCGGCGACCTCGTGCTCCCAAAGCACGCGCGCTAACCAAGCTGCGCCACGCCCCGCCAACGTCGATTGTAGAAGTACCGCGTTCCCGAATCGCTTTCACTTGCGGGTATAACTGCGGCGTGCCGGGAGGGGTCGAACCATCCAACCTCGAGAAGATCTTCTGGCCTGATTCTGGCCTGACGAAGGGCGATCTCCTCGACTACTTCGACGCGATCGCCGACGTCATCCTTCCCGCGCTTCGGGACCGCCCACTTACCGTCAAGCGCTATCCGGACGGAATCGACGGCTTTTCGTTCTTTCAGAAGAACACGCCGAAATACGCGCCGGACTGGGTGAAAACAGTTCCGCTCTGGGCCGGCTCCGCTCGACGAGACGTTCACTACACGCTCTGCAATTCAAAACGGACCCTGTTGTGGCTCGCGAACCAGGCCGCCATCGAACTGCACCCCTGGCTGTCACGAACCGGCCGTCTTGACCAGCCGGATCATCTCGTCTTCGACCTCGACCCCCCGCCTGGTCAGTTCGACGTCGCCGTAAAGGTCGCGCTTGCTATGAAGGAGCTACTGGACCACCACCGGATCGAGGGCGTCGTGAAGACCTCGGGGGCGAAAGGAATCCACGTGTACATCCCCATCCAGCGGCGGTTCGACTATCGCGCCGCCCGTGAAGCGGCCGCTAACCTTGCGCAAGAAGTGGAGGAGCGGTTGCCGGAAGTCGTGACCACAGAAGTCAGGCTCGCCAAGCGCCGAGGACGGCTGTTCCTCGATATCGGAAGGAACGCCCCGGGCGCACATATCGTTGCGCCGTATTCCCCTCGAGCGCGTTCAGCGGCGACGGTGTCATTCCCCGTTGCGTGGGACGAACTCCGCACGGTTCGTCCCGAACGGTTCACGATTCGGACGGTCCCCAAGATCATCGGTGAGCGCGGCGACGTATGGAAAGAATTGATGCCGCGTCCTCAGGACCTTTCGGCTCTTCTGTCGAGAGCAGCCGCCTCTTGACGGCCAAGGGACTTGTTAGATTGGTTCTGGACCTCGCGGGTGTAGCTCAGTGGTAGAGCTCCAGCCTTCCAAGCTGGCGACGAGGGTTCGATTCCCTTCACCCGCTCTCAATGGCGCTGTATCAGTCGCCCCCGCCTGATTCCGGAGTCGGCTCTGGGGGCAGGACCTCCTGCACCACCTCACCATCTTGAAAGGCGAACGACAGGCGAATGACCTCCCCGGGGTCTCCGGTCGAGATCAACTCCCCATTCAGACGAAGTCGTACGCCACCGCCATTCCCGAGGATGACCTCCAGAAGGCGATCAGCTTCTAGCGTCAGGGATCGAGGCGGGTCCACAGTCTCGCGTATGACGTTCTCGCCGTCGGCCGTCACCGAAACCCAGGAACGGTCCGTCACTCTCAGGACCCCGTTCAGACCGGTGGCCGGTGTGGGGCTGGGAGATGGGCTCGGGTTTGGGGAAGCGGGGCCGGTTTGTGCGGGAGTCGGCGCGGAGGTCGGGGGCGTGTCCGCAGTCTCTCGCTGAGGTTCCCCGTAGTTCCGGGTGATCGCCAGTCCGATCAGAGCGATCACGGCGGCCGCCATGAGGACTCGAGACAGTAGCCGCCCGTCGGGTCGCATGGCGGGACGAAGCACATCGACGACCGGTGGTTCCATTCTGGGCTGCTCGATCGGCGGCGGGGCCACTTCGTCCGGATCCAGGTCCAGATACTTGGCGTAGTTCTTGAGAAACAGGCGCCCGTACGCCGGATTCAGCAAATCATCCATTGGCGAATCGTTCTCGAGTGCTTCGAGATACCGCTTCGAGATCCTGGTGGCTTCGGCCGCCTGCTCGATCGTCACGCCGCGTTGTTCGCGGGCCTCCCGAAGCTTCTCCCCCACGCCGGGACCGCCTTGAGCCGTCTCCTCGGGAGCCGGTGAAAGTGAGGTCTTCTCTTCAGTGCTCATTGCAGGTAGATCCTCTGATTCAGCAATCTACGCGGGCAGCTGATCAGCAGCAATACAACCTTCGTCCCGGCATATTGATCACATCGGCAGTGATTGCTTGATCTGGAGCACGGGTCGGAACAGGTCTCCTACCTCCGCGACCCGCTCCTTGACGTCGGCGGCGGTGAACGTCAACAGCTCGGGCCGGCGACGCGAGAGTGCTTCTTCGATCTCATCCCATGTGACCGGCATGGAAACGGTGGGCCACGCCATCCCACGAAGCGAATACGGGGCGACCGTCGATCTGGTCGGATCGTTTTGGAGCCAGTCGACCAGGACACGCCCCCTCCGAATGGACCGGGTCATCCGTTCGACTATTCGGTCCGGATGTTTTTCGGCCAGCAACCGGGCGGTCGCCCGAGCGAACGACTTCGTTTTCTGGAACGACTCCTCCGAATTCAGTGGGACGTAGACATGGAGTCCCGCGGACCCGGATGCCTTCGCCAAGGAGGTCAGATCCCCGCTTTCCAGATACTGCCGAAGCCACAGAGCGACTTCGCAGCACTCGATGACGTCGGCAGGCGGTCCTGGGTCCAGGTCGAACACGACAGCCGTTGGCTGATCTGGACGGACTGCAGGGGCGAGGAACGGATGAAGCTCGATGGTCCCCAGGTTCGCCACCCAGACCAGCGACGGGAGGTCGTTGATAAGACAGTAGTGGTGCGTTTCCCCCGTGGCCGTCTTGATCGGGTGCGTGGGGAGCCAGTCGGGGCGTCCGCGGCATTGCGCCTGGTACCAGTTGAGGTGGTCCACTCCTTCGGGAAACCGCCGGAGCGTCATCGGCCGCCCTGCGACATGCGGAAGGAGAACCGGGCCGATCTCAATGTAGTAGTCGATCATCTGCCGCTTCGTGTAACCGGCCATCGGCCAAAGGATCCGATCCAAGTTCGAGAGCCTGAGTCGGCGACCTTGGATCTCTACTTCGGTTGAGGTCCCCTTACCGCTGCCGCGACCACCGACTGTGGTCACGTCAGCGTCAGGATCTCCTCGATGTCATCCGAGCTCGTCTCGAACTGCTCATAGGTGCAGGAATGCGGTTCACGATCCGGACGCCACCGAAGAAAGCGAGCGGGGTACCGGAAGCGACCCTCATCGACCTGGTCGTAGGCGACCTCACAGACCTTCTCCGGCCGGATGGGGATCCAGTCCAGCTCCATCTCCTCCGGCGACCACCGTGCCGCCGCGCCGGCCAGCCGGCCCAGCGGACTGCGCTCCAGGCCGAAGCCCTTTTCCCACGGATGCCCTTCGATCGGAACGATCAATGGGGAGAGCTCCTCGAGTAACTCGGTGCGGCGCGCCCTGGTGAACGAAGATGCCACTCCGACGTGCCGGAGCTCACCCTGCTGGTCACGGAGCCCGAGCAGGAGCGAACCGAGCTCCGGCTTGTCGACCAGCCAGCGAAATCCGGCCACGACACAGTCCGCTGATTTCTCTCGTTTGACCTTCACCATGGACCGCTTGCCGGGCTGATACGGCAGCCGGCGGTGCTTCGCCACGACGCCGTCCACGCCCGATCCTTGAAACGAGTCGAGCCAAGCGGTCGCGACTTCTCGGTCGTCCGTGATCGGAGTGGTGAAGACCGGCGCATCGCAGGTACGCAGAAGTTGTTCCAGCAGCCCCCGCCGAACCTCGAACGGACGGGACCGGACGTCCGTCTCCTCCAGTCCCAGAAGGTCGAACGCGACGAATGAAGCCGGGGTTTCCTGGCGGAGGCGCGCGACGCGAGACTCGGAAGGATGCAGCCTCATGAGGAGCGAACCGAAACCCGCGCCGCCACTGGTAAGCAGAACGACCTCACCGTCAACGACGAACCGATCGATCGGAATCGAGAGCAGCGCTTCGACCAGCTCGGGAAAGTAGCGCCCCAGGGGCCGCTGGTTTCTGCTCCTCAAATCGACATGCTGACCGGAGCGGAACGCCATGCACCTGAGGCCATCCCATTTCGGCTCGTACAGGAACTCGCCCGATGGAAGCTCTCGGGTCAACCTTGCGAGCATCGGAGCCACAGGCGGCTGAAGAGGCACATCCATTTCCGTCCACAGTAGCGAACCAGTTCCCATGCAGAGCTGCGCATGTACGCAGCTAGAATCGATTTTCACCGGGCGCCGGTAGCTCAGGGGACAGAGCAGCGGCCTTCTAAGCCGACGGTCGGGGGTTCGAATCCCTCCCGGCGCGCCTCGCACGGCCGCAAGAGTGACGCAACACCACTGTTAACATTTGTCTCGCATGGTGGCCGTAGCTCAAGTGGTTAGAGCGCCAGGTTGTGGTCCTGGAGGCTGGGGGTTCGAGTCCCCTCGGTCACCCTTCCAGTCGCAGTAATACCTCTCGCTATACTCGCGTCGGGCCCTTAGCTCAGTCCGGTTAGAGCGGCAGACTCTTAATCTGCGCGTCACAGGTTCGAATCCTGTAGGGCCCACATCCCCGGGTTAGTCGATCAGCGCGACAGCGAGCAAACCAGCGTCTCTGCGCGCCTTTTCTGATGCTGTAGCCAAATCCGCCAACACCGTGAAACGCATCTTCTCGAGGTCGAGGCCGAGACTGTCAGCGTCCGTTGCGTGGAGTCTCTCCAGGAGTTGTTTGGTAACGAGCGTTGTCCCGGGTGTGGCGGACTCCTCCACCCGCGCCGCCTCGTTCACCTCATCTCCCAGTGCCGTCACATCAAGCCGGCCCCCAGGGACGAGCTGGCCCATGTAGAGGCTTCCGCCCCAATGGACCCCGATCCTCATCAAGCATCCGCTCTGCACGGTCTCGCCGAAGACATCAGCGGACGTTTCATGGATTCGCCGAGCGGCGCGGATCGCCGCAGCGGCGGCCTTCGAAGGAGAACCCAGATCCTCGGCGAGGAAGAACGCGGACGCACCGTCACCGGCGTGCTTTCCGACGATGCCGCATTCCCCGGCGATCGCCGCGTCGATCCCTGTCCAGAGCCGCCGAACCATCCTGAAGTACGCGGCGCTCGAAAGCTCCCGCGATACGCGCCCGGATCCCTGAAGGTCACAGAACAACACCGCCCCTTGCTGCGGCTGCGGATCGACCAGCTTCGCCATTCTCCGGTACATCTCCTGGTCCCCTCGAACCAGAAGCGCGCTGAGGTTCGGATTCACGTCAAGGAACGTGATCATGAGCGCTCCAACCGGCTTCCCGTCGTCGCCATTGATGCGGATCACCGAATAGTTCACGCGATAGGGCGGAAGCTCCGGGTCGCTCGGGTCGGTGTATTCGAAGAAGCCGGATCCCACCAACGGCACATCCGCGGCGGGTTCCACCTGATCCACAAGCGAAGAGAACGGCTCCCCCAGCAACTCTCGGACATCGATCCCTCGGTCTCTCATTGCAGCGATGAACAAAGGGGCGAGATCCCGAAAAAGCTGGAATTGTCCCTCGGGCGTCACGCTGCGACGCCAAATGTCGCTCGTCGACCAGGCCCACGCCAGGTTCTCGCCGTACCCGAGGTCCGTCGTGTCGTCGACACGAAGGAAGTTCTGAAGGGAGCGCGAAACCCACATGAGCTTCCAGTCCGCGTCAGCGATCAGCGCCGCCCACTGCAGCCGTTCGAGCTGCTCGGCCCACTCACTGAGGGGGGGCGAGAGAGCCGGTTTCGGCATCGTCACGCGGTCATTATTCACGACATTCCGGAAGGATCGTCGTTCATACGGGTTTCGGGTTTCGTTTCTCCCACAAGGCGGGTAGCACGTTGACAACCATGGACACTCCAACGCGAAATCCACTGGCGACCGCCGCGTCGGTTGAAGGATGGTTCTACGCGGTCAGCGGCCTGTGGCCGGTGATCAACATCCGATCGTTCGAGTGGGTGACCGGTCCGAAAGTCGACCGCTGGCTCGTGAAAACCGTGGGCCTACTCCTCACGGCGATCGGCGCCGTCCAGATCGCCGCTGCACGCCGCTCCGATATTCCTCAGGAGTTGGCGATCCTCGGCGTTGGCGCTCCTATGGCGCTTCTGCTGATCGACGTGACGTACGTGGCCAAGGGCAGGATCAGCAAGGTGTACTTGTTGGACGCCCTGGCTCAGGTCGGTCTGATCGGTCTATGGGGCGCTGGCGTAGCGGCGGGCCGAAACGCAGAGGATCAGTGACACCGGTCGCGCCCTGAGTCCGTGAAGGATCCGGTGGCCGGGACGAACCGCCACTGGTAGCTGGAACGGGACAGCTCCAGTCGAAGGACCCCATAGCTAGAGCTGTTCCGGACCTCGCTGTTTGGGAGCGGCCGGCCGAATTCGTACAGGCTCCTCCCTCCCGTTCCCACCACGAACTGTCGGATCCCCTTCTGCCGGTCGACTCGGCCGCCGGGCGTTTGGCGGGCGAATCGCTCGTAGTTGTGCTCGTGCCCGGCGAGCACGACGTCCGCCCCGTAGTCGTACAGAGCCTCCCAAAAGGGCCCGACCGCTCCATCGCTCCCGTGCTCCACGCCGGAGCTGAACCGCGGATGGTGCCAGTACGCCAGCGTGCATCGCTTCGAGTGCTTCTTCAGATCGTTGCGAAGCCAGCGCTCCTGGGGAGAGCCTCGATGGCATCCACCAACTTGTTCGCAATTCGAGTTGAGTGCGATCAAGTGCCACGCGCCCAGGTCAAAGCTGTAAAAGCCGGCGCCGGGACGGCCGGCCCGATCCCCGAAATAGGTGAAGTATCCATGCCCGTCAGCCTCGTACTCGTGGTTACCGATCGCCGGATGCGTGATCTCCTTGAAGCGCCCCCAGGTGGGATCGTAGCTCCGCTGAAACTCACTGAGGGCTCCGTCGTACTGGGTGTCGCCCAGCGGCAAGACTGCGTCTGGCTGAAGACGGGCGATCACGTTCGCCGTCGCGGCGTGCTGGCATTCGCCTCCCCCGCCCTCACCCGGCTTGCATGCAATGTCACCTGCGGCCGCGACAACCCAGGTCTTGCCTCCCTGCCTGCCTTTGGTCGGCGTCGGCTCGGGCGATGAGACGCCGTCTTCCGTCGGGCTCGGCAGAACGAGCCTCGGTCCAGTTCTCCGGTCGAACGGAGAGTGCGTCGGCGAGGCAGGGACAATCACGGAAGGCTCTGGACGTGGCTCGTCCACCAGTGCAAGCCCGCGGAGGACGCCGGTCCCCACAGGGGTCACCGCAAGGATCAACAGGACCGTGACGATGGTCGCGCTGATGAGCAAGCGACGGCGCAGTCCCGTTCCCAAGAACTGATTGAGGCGATCCATATACTCGAATTGTCTCGTACCTCAGGCGAGAGTGGCGGAACCCGGCAGACGCGCTGGTTTTAGGTACCAGTGCCCGAAAGGGCGTGGGGGTTCAAATCCCCCCTCTCGCACGCCTCTCTAGCGAGCAGCTCTACACAATCTGCGTCACTGCCCACGCCGCTCCGGCGATGGCAAGCGCCGCCGCACTGCCCCAGATGACGACCAGGAAGACCAGCTGGATGGCGGCCAGCAGCCGTGAAAGCGGGGACGGGCGTCTCGCGGACGCACTGAACGCGGGAAGCGACATGCCGGCGGGCTCTTCCTGAGGCGCGGTCAGAATCAGCGACTTCTCGAACGGGACGCTGTAACGCTGGGTCATTTGAGCGAGCCGGCGGCGCTCCATTCGTGTCCGTTGCCGAGCCGCCGCGCGAGTTTGCATGGCTGTCCGTGCCCGGCCGGCGGTGGTTCCAACGGTGCGGGCAGCGGTTGCGAAGGCCATCCCGACCGTGCGGAGAACCCACCAGATCGTCGACCCGACCCTCGTGGTGGCTATGAGCGTGGCCGTCGCCACAGCCCGCCCTGCCGCAACCAGGGCAGGTGCGGCGGCCTGACCGAATCGAAGGAGCGCCGACCCAAGGGCCTGCAACCAGCGGCGAATCGCCGAGCGGCTCGCCGAAGCGACTCGCGGCAGCGACTCGCGTCCAGCGTTCAGAAGCCGCGACGGCACCGCCGCGGCCCCTTCATCCTCGTAGGTCAGCGCCGAAACCATCCAGCAAGCCGCCCCGAGGACGACGGCGGTCAGCAGCCACTGCATGTTTTGAGAATGCGCACGTCGCCCCCCAAAACGTCAATAGCTAAACGGTGGGGATTTTGCTGTCGGAGAAACTTCGGGACGTCCTACTCCGCGTCTTCCCTCGGGTCCTCACCTCTGACCGCGTCGCCGACCGCCTGACGGGTGTCACGAACGACGTCCTTGACCGAGTCCATGACCGCGGAGACCGGCCCGGCGACCTGAATTCCCGGGGGCGTGTCCGGGGCCTTCGGATGAGGCCGGGTGGGAGCGCGCTTCTTCGCCTGCTCCATCTGCTCCCCCAGCTCGATCAGCTCCGAGCGGCTGAGGACCTGGCGAACCTTGGGGAGGAGGTCCTTCTCTTCCTCCTTCGCGTGGTGCATGACGTTTTCCATGAGGACATGGACTTTCGCCTCGAACCGTTCGTCCTCCGGGTTCATGCCGTCGATCTCCGACAGAAGGACCTTTACCAGGTGATGCTCCTCGAGCGACTCCAGCACGAGCCCTTTCTGCCGGGCCCGCTCGTCGGCGGCCGGGTAGAGAAGCTCTTCCTCGATCGACGCGTGGATCGATAGCTCCTTTACCAAATCGTCGCGAATCCGGCCCTTCGTTCGCGCGTTGCGAGTGGCCTTGAACTTCTTGAACAGCCCCTCCACCGTCCGGTGATCGTTCTTCAGCAAGGCCACCGCATCCAGCGCCGTACGGGTCCGTCCGGAGGTCCGGGTCGTGCTCTTCGCCCGCGCGGCGGTCTTCGCGCGGCTGGTTGTCTTCGAGCGACTCGTCGCCTTTTTGGAACCGGTCCTCTTGCTCGTCGTGGACTTACGCGTGTTCTTCTTCGTGCTGGTTGGCATGTGGCCTCCTTCTGCGTGAGGTTGTCAGGAGTGCGAAACGGCGTGGGTGCGCAGCCGCCCGCGTTCGATGGAATAGACGTTGTACGCGTGCTTGATCACGGGAAGCGAGACGTTTCTCACGTGGATGCCGCCCGGCGTGATCCCCTTTTCGGTTCCGTGGTGCGCGTGGCCGTGGACGATCAAGTCGGCTCCCGCCCGATCGATTGGCTCGGCCAGGAGGTAGCTGCCGAGAAACGGGAAGATCTCCAGTCGTTCGCCCTGAAGCGTTCCCTTTACCGGCGAGTAGTGAAGGATCACCACGCGGAAGTCCGCATCCAGTGACGCCAGGACCTCTTCCAGGCGCTCGGATATCTCCCGGGTATGAGCCATGAACGACTTCATCTCCCGCTCGCCGAATTCCGTGCCGCACGCTCCCGCGAAACCGCCGCCGAACCCCTTCGTCCCGGCCACACCGACCTGCTGGCCGTCGACCTGGACGACCTCCCCTTCGCCCTCGAGCACGCGCACGCCGGCGCGTTCGAGGACGTCACGGACCTCTTTCTCCCGATCGAGGTGGTAGTCGTGATTGCCCAGCACGGCAAAGGTCGGCACCCCCACGTCCTTCAGCTCTTCGGCGAGCACGGCCGCCTCGTCAGGGTCGCCGTACCGGGTCAAGTCACCGGCCAACAGAAACAGGTCCGCGTGTTCCGGAAGGTGCTGGAGCCGCGGCCGGAGCGTTCCGGCCGAATCGGTCCCGAAGTGCAGGTCGCCGGCGGCGGCGATTCGAATCATGCGAGCCTCTCCAGGTCCTCGGTTTCGGGGACGTTCTGGATGCTGGTCTCGTTGCATACCTCGACGTCCGGAAGAAGCCCTTCGACGATTTCGGTGATCGCCCTCTTGCGTTCCGCCGTCGCCACATTCCCGTTGACGAAAACCCGGCTTCCCGTGATCCGCACCTGGACGTCGAGCTCACCCACACGCGGGTCTTTTCGCAGGGCATCCCTGACACGCTCTGCCACATACTGCGGTGGTTCCGTGCGCGAGACGTCCATTTTTCCCCCTACTCTCGGGTCGCCGGTCGACCTGAACGGCGCCAACCCAATGATGTCGGATCTCAGCGATCCCTGGCAGCCATATACCCGCCGCCGATGTCCTCACCCCTCCGGACATCGGCGAACCGGCCGGCGAGTACGCTTTCAGCGGCACGGGTAACTACCCCGGAAAGCGAAGCAACTCTCAAAGGAGCACGCCATGGCCATTCTGGTTCGACATGCGATGACCGAGTCTCCGACCACCATCTCACCGGAGATGAACGCGTTCGACGCCGCTGGGCTGATGAAGAGCCAGGACGTCGGGGTTCTACCGGTGGTGAAGGACGCCGAGCTGGTCGGCCTGGTCACCGACCGAGACCTGGTCCTCCGGGTTCTCGCCGAGCGGAAGAACCCGATCGAAGTGAAGGTGGGAGACATTTGCACGTCGTCTCCCGTCACGGTGACCCCCGACATGAAGCTGTCCGAGGCGCGTGAGCTGATGGAGCAGCACAAGGTCCGGCGGCTTCCGGTGATGAAGGGCGAAGAGCTCGTCGGGGTCCTTTCGCTGGGGGATGTGGCGTGGGCGGACGCGAGCACCCGAGAAGTCGGCGAAGCACTTCAGGCCGTGTCGGAATCGGACCGCACCCGAACCACGAACGAGCAGGTCGACCGGGGAACGCCCGAGCGAGTGATGGAGAACCGAGAAGAGGCCTAAGCGTTCGCGCTCGTCCGGCCGGTCGCTAGCTCTCGCTCCAGAGCCGAAAGCGGGAGCGACCCAAGCGAGAGCAGCCCGTCGTGGAAATCCCGAAGTGAGAAAGCAGAACCCTGGCGTTTCTCGGCGTCGGCCCGCCACCGTTCGATCTCGAACTGGCCGATCTTGTAGGCAAGGGCCTGGCCCGGCCACGCGATGTAGCGATCGACTTCGATCACGGCGTCCACGTTCGGCACCCCTGCCTCCTCGAGCTGTTTGATCGACCGGTCGCGGTCCCATCCGAAGGCATGGATCCCGGTATCGACGATGAGGCGCGCGGCGCGGTGGCCCTGCGCCTCGAGCATCCCCAGCCGCTCGTAGTCGTCGACGAAGAGCCCCATCTCGTCGGCTAGGCGCTCGCTGTAGAGTCCCCATCCCTCGGTGAATGCGCTGCCGGCCAGGAACCCGCCGAACCGGCGCAGGGCCGGACGGTCCGCAAACTCGTACTCGATCGAGATCTGGAAGTGGTGGCCGGGGTTGGCCTCGTGGTACGTCGTCGTGGCGACGTGGTGAAGCGGCCGGTGCGGCAGATCCGAAGCGTTCACGTAGTACACGCCGGACCGAGACCCGTCCGCGGTCGGCGGCTGGTAGAAGGCTCCCGGCATGTCGGCCTCCCGGAACTCTTCCACCGGGCGAACCGTGCAGTTCGCGCGAGGCAGGCGTCCGAAGTACGCCGGCGCGGCCTCCCAGCTCCGCCTGACCTGATCCTCGACCAGCCTGATGAGGGCTTCCTTCGAGGACGCCGTGTTGCGGCCGCTCGCCGTGTGCGCTTCGACGGCGGATTCTGCGTCTGGGAAGCCAAGACGCTCGGCGATCTGGTGGCGCTCCTCCTGGATCTTGGTCAGATCCTCCACGCCGAGCTCGTGAACCTTCCGTGCGTCCAGGGGAAGCGTGGTGAAGGCGCGAACCCGCGACGCATACATCGCGTCTCCGTCCGGCAGCGCGTGAAGACCGATTGTGTTGGTCGCCGCCGGGAGGTAGGCCTTCAGGGCGTCCAGGTACGTCGAGTACGCCGGCCAGACGGACTCACGGAGGGCCTTCGCGACGCGCTCCTTGTCTTCGGCTCGGGCCTTAGCCGCCGGCTCCATCCCGGGGGATTCCTCGGGCGGCCCCGACAGCATCCGCTCAATCTGGGCGACCGTGCGCTCCACCACCAGACGAGGCATCTGGGGCCCGAGCCGTGCCCCCTCTTCGACCACGCGAGAAAGGTCCTGCATGTACTTGGGAAAAGCCGAAAGGCGCGCCACGAATCGATCGACGCGCTCAGACGTGTCGGCGCGCTGCATCGACCCGATGTCCGCAAGCAGGTTGGATGGCCCGAAGAGATGCATCACGGCGGTCAACCGATCCATTCGGTAATTGATGAGATCGAGCTCGCGGCGGGAGATCGCCTCCAAGATGTCCAGGCTGGTCCGCGCGTCCTCGCTGAGGGCCGCCCGATCGAACGTTTCGAGCTCTCGCAGGGCGCCTTCGTACAGAGCCCGCTGTTTGTTCAGCCCTTCCTCGCTCGGATCTGGGAGTCGATCGTCGAAACGCTCGTCCCCGACCTCAGTTCCCAGAATGGGCTCCGTTTCGAGCAAGCCCTCCCAAAACCGGTTCGCCAGGTCGAGCGCTGCCCGCTCAGCGTCGTTGGTCAAGACCGCCTCCCCGAATCAACTGGTTGAGCTGTTGCCCGCAGACCGGGAAGGATACCGGAGCACCCGAATGAGCACGGAGCGCTCATGTACATCGACCACGTCATCTTCGGAACGGCGGATCTGGACCACGCCGCCGACGGGTTGTTGACCAGGTTCGGGCTGGCCTCGGTACCAGGTGGCACCCACCCCGGTTGGGGAACCGGAAACCGGATCGTGCCGCTTGGGCGGAGCTATGTCGAGATTCTCGGAGTGGTTGACCCGGAAGTCGCCTCCCGGAGTTCCCTCGGGACGTACCTTCAGCGGCAAGTCGCCGACGGCGACAAGCTCATCGGATGGTGCCTGGCAACGCCAGATCTCGACGGAACTGCTGCTCGCCTTGCATTGAATGTGACCGACGGCTCCAGGGAACTTCCGAATGGCGAAATCTTGCGTTGGCGGTTGGCCGGTCTCACCGAGGCAATGTCTTCCGGCTACCTTCCGTTCTTCATCACCTGGGATGTCCCCGCTCAGCTCCATCCGGCGCGGATGGACGCGGCGCACCGCGTGGAGCCACTGGAGATCGCCGCCGTGGCCGTGAGCGGTGACATATCGAAGCTGTCCGCGTGGCTCGGCGGGAGCCGCCTTCCAGACTGGGTGAACGCCGACGACGGGCCGCGCGGGCTGCAGTCAGTCACGATCACCATCAGGTCCAGCTCTGGCGGACCACAAGCCATTACGTTGTCATGACGAGCCGCTTCAGGCTTCGAAACGCCTTTCCCCGGTGGCTGATCCGATGCTTCTCGTCCGGCGGGAGCTCGGCCATCGTTTGCTCGTAACCCTCGGGAACGAAGATCGGGTCGTACCCGAATCCCCCGGTTCCCCTCGGGTTCACGATGAGCTTCCCTTCGCAGGTCTCCTCCGCCCACACGTCTGAGCCGTCTGTCCAGGCGCATGCCGCGACGCATCGATACCGGGCGGACCGCTCGTCTTCGCCCATGCCCCGAACCCGGTCGATCAGAAGCCGGAGGTTCTCCACATCGGTCGCGTGGTCACCGGCGAAGCGAGCCGACCTCGGGCCTGGGCCTCCGCCGAGCGCGTCCACTTCAATTCCCGAGTCGTCGGCGATGGCCGGAGTGCCGACGGCGCCCGCTGCAGTTCTGGCCTTCAGCAGAGCGTTCTCGAGATACCCCTCTCCCGTCTCCTCGACATCGGGCCACGACGCCGTTTCGTACGTCACCCACTCCACTGGCCAGTCGGCGCAGATCTGGAGGATCTCTCGGACCTTCCCGGCGTTCCTGGTGGCGATGACCAGCCGCGGCGGGAATGGCACTGTCAGCCCGCGAGCGTCTGGCGCTGAAATTCCGTGAGCTGAACGATCCCGTCGGACGCGAGCTTCACGAGTGCGTCGAGCTGGTCGTGAGTGAAGGCACGCCCTTCGGCCGTGCCCTGGACCTCGACCAGGCTGCCCGAACCGGTCATGACCACGTTGAAATCGACTTCGGCTTTGGCGTCCTCCTCGTAGCAGAGGTCCAGGAGAAGGTCATCTTCCACGAGGCCCACGCTCACCGCGGCCACGGAGTCGGTGAGGACCCCGCGGGGAACCGATCCGGCCTCCTCCAGGCGGCGCAGGGCCTGCGCCAATGCCAGATATCCCGCGGTAATCGACGCGGTTCGCGTCCCGCCGTCGGCCTGTATGACGTCGCAATCGACCCAGATGGTGCATTCGCCCATCTCTTCCAGGGCGGTCA